>DDKP01000164.1:17957-24646 GCA_002339745.1 Firmicutes bacterium UBA2595
AACTGGAATCTTTTCCCACAACGGCTTTTTCATATACTTCCTCGGCAGAGATTGTCGGCGCTTTGTTGGCGGTCAGATATTTTTCCGTTTGGGCAAGAATAATGTCTTCAGCAGTCTGTTTGCCCGTGCTGACTTCAGGCAGGCTGTTGGTGGGCTGTGCGTCGTTTACCGCAGTTTCTACCGGGTAGTCTGGCGCTTTTTCAAACGGTTTCTGGTTCAGGATATCTTTATCAGAAGTCCAGCCCATCATGCCGAACTTCATGGCATAAGCGTCATATCCAAGCTGGTTGAGGAACATGGTTACCTGGCTGGCAGTATGACCTGTGTAACAAATTACTATAATCTTCTTGTCTTTTGGAAGTTTGGCCAGGTTTTCCGGCAGGTAAATTTTTGCATAGGGGATATTGATTGCTCCTGCCACATGGCCTTTTGCATAATCTTCCGGTTTGCGGATACTCACGATAAAGTAACTGGGATCTTTCCCCACAACGGCTTTTTCATATACCTCCTGAGCGGAAACGGTTGGGGCTTTACCTGCCGACAAGTAAGTATTCGCAGCCTCGATAATCTTGGCCGATTCTGAAGCTGCAGCCTGTTTCTGGTCACCGGAAGCTGCCTGCTGGTCTGACTTCTCTGATACCGGCTTGAGGGCCGAGTCCTTGCTCCCGCCGCACCCCGACACTGCCAAAGTCAGGCTCAGGAGTACCAGTATTCCCACCACCACCAGCAGTAATGACTTTCTTTTCAACATTCGATTACCTCCTCATGTTAAATTAATTTATTACACCCCCGTGTTAATCTCTATATCTTTTGTACTTCTTGGGGGACTTAACAATAATACCTATAACGTAAATACTAATAATGTTACTGTGTTCACATTTTACAGCGAAGGGAATAGGGTTAATTTTTATAAAAACAAATTCGACAACAAAGAAGAAATTCCTCTGAAACTAAGCAAAGTTGGAATTTTCAAAAAAGTTTTGACAATATTACCGCTGACCGGGCAGCAAAAATAAAAGGTTTGGCTGCTCAGTGCGCAGTCAAACCTTTACTTGTGTACTTCTCTGATGGCCGGGGCTAATCAAATAAAAAAACCGCCGCAGGATGACTGTTGTCACTCTAAGGCGGGGTTCTTGACCATATTGATAAAATTCAGTATTAATTTTAACTGGTCTTCTTCCAGGGTGCAAATAGATCCGATTACAGCTTGAACTTTGGGATCCTGGAGCATGGCGCGAAGGGTTGGACTGATGCCTGCCATTATTCCTTCGACATCCTGCTGATCCATTATAAGGTAGCAGACAGAAACGCTAAGGACTTCAGAAAGCTTGTTCAGCGTTCTTAGGGAAGCATTTACCTTCCCCAGTTCCAGTTGGGCAATTAAGCCAGGCGATACCTGGGCTTTGGCTGCTAAATCCTTTTGGGAGAGATTTTTCAGTTTTCTGATGTACTGGAGTTTGGCCGGCAGGCTGCTCCCTTTCTGGCTATTAATCAGCATGCTTACAGGTAGCTTATAAAACTTGGCCAGCTGTTTAATCGTTTCTATCGAAGGACAGACCGTATCCCGCTCAATTTCACTGAGGTAGGTAAACGAAAGGCCGGTGAGTTCTCCCATTTCTTTTAGAGTCAAGCCCTGTTCTTCACGGAGAGCCCTCAATTTGTCTCCAAGACTTACTGCTCCTGAAAGATCGCGATTCGATTGTTTGGTTGATTTTCTGGGCATAGTATCACTTCATTTCCTTATTTTCGGCAAATTACCCCCGGGATTGTATCAACCGGCGAAATTTATGGTGTATATTTCAAATTATAATCACATAATCTCGAAATTTCAATTACAATAAGGATAATTTCAAAAAAAATCTTTAAGTAAGGACGGGCGCCGGCGGCATTTTTTACTTATTTGAATTTAAAAAATACTTATTCTCAAACTTAGTGCTTAGTATGGCAGGAAAACGGTTTCCTGCAGCGAATTAGTATAACAGGAATACAAATTTATTAATAGGTAGCAGCAGCCTGGGCTAATAGATAGATGCACGCCATAGCTCTTATGCATACCCCCTTAGCCCAAAAAGTAACGGCGGGCCCAGGCTTGCGCACCTATACCATCCGGAAAACATCCCATTCATTTAACATAAACTTAACAAAGTGATAACACGATAGTAAAAATAATATGGTATAGTAAAATCGGTGCTTTATTTGCCGGCTTTTTGAACGCGCGGAAGCGGTAGGAGGGAAGATATGCCGACTAAAATTAAGGTAAGCAATCTTGAATTGTATTATGGGGAATTTCATGCTTTAAAAAAAATTAACATGGATATCCAAGCTAACAAAGTGACGGCTCTGATCGGGCCCTCCGGGTGCGGTAAATCCACTTTCCTGCGCACTTTAAACAGGATGAACGACCTTATAAATAACGTAAAAATTGAAGGCCAGGTTATTCTTGACGGGGAGAACATTCTTAATCCCGAACTTGATGTGGTTCACCTGAGAAAGAGAGTCGGTATGGTCTTTCAAAGGCCCAACCCGTTTCCCATGACTGTGTATGATAACGTTGCTTACGGCCCCCGGATTCATGGAATGAAAGACAAAAAAAAACTTGATGAAATTGTGGAAAAGAGTTTAAAAGCGGCGGCTCTTTGGGACGAGGTGCATGACCGCCTGAAAAGACCGGCCCTTGGTTTATCCGGCGGTCAGCAGCAGAGGTTATGTATTGCCAGACTGCTGGCAGTGGAACCTGAAGTTCTCCTTATGGATGAGCCGTCTTCCGCATTAGACCCTATTTCTACTCTCAAAATTGAAGAACTGATGGAGGAACTCAAAGAAAAATATACTATTATCATAGTGACCCATAATATGCAGCAGGCTGCCAGGGTTTCAGACTACACGGCATTTTTCCTGACGGGTGACATGGTAGAATTTGACACTACCGAATCCATCTTTACAAGACCGTCTGATAAACGAACAGAAGATTATATTACCGGTCGTTTTGGATAAAAAGTATTGGCTTAAGGCAAATTTTGATTTAAACTATCTTTATAAAACTGTAACCCCTACTACTTTGATCAGAAGGAGTGAAATTACATGAGTTCTACCCGTCATGCCTTTGACCGTGCCCTGGAAGAACTTCAGCAGGAAATTCTTAGAATGGGCAGCCTTGTCGAACAGGCTATTTATAAGGCCGTTCACTCCTTGGCTGTCCAGGATGTCGGGATTGCCGAAGAGGTTATTAAAGGTGACAAAGTAATTGACCAGATGGAACTGGATATCGAGGATAAATGCCTGAAACTGATTGCGACACAGCAGCCGATTGCCGGGGACCTGAGGAAAATCAGCACAGGTTTTAAAATTATTACCGACTTGGAACGAATGGCAGACCATTCCGTGGACATTGCCAAGATAACCAAACGACTGGCCGGACAACCTTTAATTAAACCGCTGGTAGACATACCCCGGATGGCTG
The DNA here is from genome assembly GCA_002339745.1 of Firmicutes bacterium UBA2595. Taxonomy (GTDB): domain Bacteria; phylum Bacillota; class Thermincolia; order Thermincolales; family UBA2595; genus UBA2595. The sequence goes on from DDKP01000164.1 coordinate 21,418, forward strand.
CTTTAGCCCAGCAGATGGTTAAAGACGGCCTGGATGCATATGTAAGAGGGGATGTCGATCTGGCAAAAACCCTTAAAGCTAAAGACGACGAAGTAGATCACATTTATGCCCAGATATTCAGGGAACTCCTCACTTACATGATGGAAGACCCAAGAACCATTACCCAGGCAACCTATCTTCTTTTCGTCGGAAGATACATTGAACGTATTGCTGACCATGCTACTAATATTGCCGAGAGGGTAATTTACCTTGTAACCGGCGAACGGCCTGAGCTCAACGATTAGGTTCTCGGTTTTAGGTGTTAGGTACTAGGGTTGAATATGATAAGATAACGCAGAAGAAAACCTGCGTTATTTTTTTGACCTAACACCTAACGGCTGATACCTTCTTTTTCCTAAAACTTGCAGGATATATGGCGTCAAGTGTAGAATAAAAATTCTGTTATAGCCTTTTCCCATGTGAGGATGACAGAATGAGCACATCCAAAAACGAGGTAGAAATCAGGGTTGGAGTCAGGAGAAGGCCGCGCGGACTCTTGAAAAAGATACTGCTGGTCTCAATTGGCCTTTATATATTTTTTTTAGCTTATGAATTTATCAGTGACCTGGTTGTTACCCGTCTGGCTCAGGTCGAACAAATTCGGCATGGCGTAGTCCAGACAACAGTCAGGGCTTCGGGTATTGTTGTCCGGGAAGAAAGGGTTGTCCCGGCGCCCCGTACCGGAAAGCTGAAAGTGCTGGTTCCGGAAGGGGAGAGGGTCAGAGTCGGTGAAATTGTGGGCCAAGCGATAGTACCGTCTCTGGACAGCACAACGGGAGAAAAACTCTTCAATATAAAAGCGCCTGTGGCAGGAGTTGTCAGCTATTACCTGGACGGGCTGGAAGAAGTATATTCACCAAAAAATCTTAAGGAATTAGATTTAAGTAAAGTTGAAACAATAAAAAGCGAACCCCGGCAGATACTGCCGGGGAGCCAGTTGGAGGAAGGACGGCCGGCCTTTAAAATAGTAAATAACCTGGAACCGGTTTACATTATTGCGGAGGTATCTGATTCTCAAATACTTTCTGAAAAGACCAGGAAGAAATCTTTGCTCTTGTCATTCAGTCCCGAAACTAAACCGGCCGAAGCGGAACTGCTGGAAAGAAATTTCCGCGGCCAGTCAAACCGGGTGTTGCTGCGTCTGGGCTCTCACCTCCAGAACCTGGCTACTGTTCGAAGCCAGACTTTTGACATTATCACGGAACGTTTTACAGGTTATGTAGTGCCGTCTAAGGCTATTGTCATCAAAGAGGGGCAGCATGGTATTTACATGGTCTACAAGGAACGGGTCCGGTGGAAAAAAGTTGATATTTCCGGCATGGCCGAGGAAAAAGTTGTTATTTCAGGTGTTACTCCGGACATAAAAGTTATCCTAAACCCCGAATATGTTAAAGAGGGGTATCCTGTAAAACTACCCTGACGTGGGGAGTGGATTCACCGCTGGCCGTGCTGGCTCGGGGGTGTAATGGAGGGTTCGCTCCGCAAACCTTCCGATTTTGGCAATGGCGGCCGGCAGCCGGTCATGCGAGGGTGGGGGCTTAATTGAGCAGTATCTCTTACAATATAAAGTCAGTTTTAGAAAAGGTCAGGACAGCGGCTGCCAAAGCCAATCGTGATCCTGCGGAAATAAAGATAGTGGCAGTGACAAAGACTGTGCCTGTGGAATGGATAAGAGAGGCGGTTGACGCGGGCCTCACGGTCCTTGGGGAGAACAGGGTTCAGGAACTCACCGCCAAATATCCTCTAGTGGAAGGGGTGGAGTGGCATTTGATAGGCCATCTCCAGTCCAATAAAGTTAAATACATAGTGGACAAAGTTTCACTCATCCACTCCCTGGACAGTTTATCCCTGGCCGAGGAAATCAACAAGAGAATGCTCCCTCTTGGACGGGTTATGGATGTGCTGGTTCAGGTCAATGTTGCTGATGAGGACACCAAATTCGGTATTAGCCCGGCAGAAACCCGGGACTTCATCGATGCAGTACGACAACTTCCAGGTTTAAAGATAAAAGGATTAATGACAATTGGACCGTATGTGGAGGAACCCGAAGAGGTGCGGCCCGTGTTCCGGAAGCTCAGGATGCTGGCCGAAGAACTAAAAACAATAGGACTTCCCGGGGTTGAGATGAACCATTTATCCATGGGAATGTCCAATGATTATATTATTGCTGTCGAAGAAGGGGCGACATTATTGCGGCTCGGCAGCGCGCTTTTTGGACCAAGAAATTAGGAAGGCGGTCACTATTCGGTAAAGGGGGAAACAGAATGAGTAAAATCATGGACAAGGTTCTAGGGTTTATGGGCTTCGAGGAGGAGGAAGTGGAAATTCTGGAGGATGAAGAATACACGGTGAACGACGGACGTGAAGATGCCGCCAAGAAAAAGAAAGGCGGTACGATCTTTAGCCTCCATTCCCAGAAAAACATCCGGGTAGTTGTATGTGAACCAAGAGTATTTGAAGACTGCCAGAATGTGGCAGACAATCTTAAGAACAGACGGCCAGTAATTGTAAACCTTGAGAATGCCGACAAGGAACTGGCCAAACGGGTAGTCGATTTTGTCAGCGGAACTACTTATGCCTTAAACGGCAGTATGCAGAAAGTAGGAAACGGGATATTCTTGTTTGTCCCCAACAATATGGATATTGCCAGTGAACTGAAAAGTACGGAAAAGGAAAAAGAAAAAGGGCTGTTCACATGGGTCCGCTGATGGAGAAGCAGGAGATGCCTTGCACGGACAAGACCATCGGGTTTCTCGGGGCCGGGGCTATGGCGGAAGCTTTAATAAAAAGCTTGTTACAGCGAGGGTTTGCCCGGGCTTCCGGTATATTGGCCAGTGACATCAACCGGGAACGGGGCCGGTATTTGAGTGACAAATATGGAATAGACTTCGTGGATAACAACAAATACTTGGCGGAAAAAGCTGATGTCGTTATTTATGCCGTTAAGCCGTCAGTGATAGGAAACATTCTGTCCGAAGTCTCCCCATATGTTACTGCGGATCAATTGCATATTTCGGTAGCAGCCGGTATTACCCTGGACTTTATAGAGCAGCGGTTGCCGGAAGGGGCCAGGGTAGTGAGGGTGATGCCCAACACTCCCAGCCTGGTAGGGACCGGGGCGGCAGCTTATTCCCCCGGGAAATCCGCCGGGCCGGAAGATGAAAAATTGGTTAAGGAAATTTTAGACTGT
>DDKP01000164.1:25053-30320 GCA_002339745.1 Firmicutes bacterium UBA2595
CTGCTTACATGTTTCTGATTCTGGAGGCTCTTATTGACGGAGGAGTGAAGGCAGGCTTACCGCGGGATATTGCTCATATCCTGGCAACCAATACTATGCTAGGCGCCGCCAGGCTAATCCTGGAGACCGGGGAACACCCGGCCAGGCTCAGGGATATGGTTACAACCCCTGGAGGGACAACCATTGCCGGACTCCATGTCCTGGAACAGGGCAAACTTAGGGCAACCTTGATGGATGCGGTGCTGGCTGCAGCCCGCCGGGCCGATGAGCTGGGGCGCGGGTAAAGAGAAGGAGGTTCTTTTTTTGAACATAGGATTAATTATTCATGCTATTTTTACTGCTGTCAGGTGGTTGATTATTGCGAGAATTGTGTTGTCATTCCTGCCTCTCTTTATGAGAATTGACCCTTACAACCCGGTGGTAAGATTTATCAATGAAAGTACGGAGCCATTGATGGCGCCGTTTCGCAGGCTGATCCCGCCCATCGGTGGAATAGATTTTTCGCCGATAATTCTGTTTTTGGTCCTGGGATTTGTGGAAAACCTTGTTTTACAGCTGGTTTATAAGGTTTTGGCCTAGTGATTTTTTAATACCGGAGTGAAATTATTTGGATAGGAAAGAAATGCTTGACCAGGCGGTTACCCCGGAAGACAGAATAATTATTGCCAGGCTTCTGGATAAAATCGAGTCAGTAAAAAAAGAGCATCAGGCTGCTGTTACGGAATTTTATGACCCGTACCAGCAAATCGTCATTTCTCCGCTGCTGTCAAAGGCACGGGGAATTTGTTTTCTATGGGCGGGCGGCTATGAACAGGCTGAAAGGCGGCGGCTGGTTCTTTTTCCCGACTATATGGATGCCAGGGAAATTGACGATCAGTTGGGTGTTGTATCAGTGACCGGCAATCTTAAGTTCCGAACCTTGTCCCACAGGGATTACCTGGGAGCTGTTATGTCGTTGGGCATCAAAAGAGAAAAAATAGGGGATATCGTTGTGACTCCCCAGGGTTGCCAGGTTATTGTTGACCGGGCGGTGGCTGATTATATTGCACATAACCTTAACAAAGTTCACCGGGTCAGGGTCAAGGTGGAAGAGGTGACGAAGGAGGCCCTTAAGTTGCCTGACGAAAACGTGAAAGAGGTTTTTGCCACGGTGCCGTCGCTCAGGCTGGACGCTGTCGCCGCATCCGGTTTCGGAATTTCCAGGAGCAAAATGGCTGATATCATTAAGGCCGAGAGGGTTCGGGTCAACTGGATGGTGGTTAGTGACTGTTCTTACAACATCCGGGAAGGAGACATGATTTCCATCAGGGGTAAGGGCCGGATGGAAGTCCATAAAGTGAGGGGAGAAACAAAAAAGGGCCGGTTGTCCCTGATGTTGCGGCGATATAATTGAAGACGTATCATTTTTTATCAGGAGTGAAGGATTTTTCTTCCTCACCGTCGAAGTTATTCCTAAGTTTTTTCCGGATTTATCTGGAAGGAGGTGCTTGGTTTGACATTAACCCCTCTCGATATCCACAACAAAGAGTTTCGCAAAAGTTTCCGGGGATATGACGAGGAGGAAGTAGACGAATTTCTTGACCAGATAACTAAGGAATATGAAAAGCTGTTCAAAGAGAATATTGAGTTAAAGGAGGCGCTGGCGGCCAAGGAATCAAATATCGGCCAGTACAAAGACTTGGAGGAGACACTGAAGAAGACGCTGGTAATGGCCCAGCAGGCCGCGGACGAACTGAAACAGGGGGCTGCCAGGGAGGCTGAATTAATCATCAGGGAGGCCCGGCTTAAAGCGGAACAGGTTGCGGCAGCCGCCGAGGAAAAAGCCAGGTCTTTTCTCAAGGACTATGAAGATATACAAAAACAGACGAAGGAATTCAGGATTAAGCTCCGTGCGTTTCTGCAGGCCCAGTTGTCCTTAATCGGCGACCATGAAGAACCCGAATTGATCAGCGTATGCGGGGAAACCGAATTTGCAGATAAAGAGCCGGCTTGATCAGGGGCGAGGCAATTTGAATATCCAGGAACATCCGGACGGTGTGATTTTTAAAGTGAAGGTTCAGCCTAGGGCATCCTGTAACCGGATTGCCGGTATGCTGGGTGACGCCCTGAAGTTAATGCTGACCGCCCCACCTGTTGACGGAGCTGCGAACACTGCCTGTATTGAATTTTTAGCCTCCCTTCTGAAAGTGCCCAAAAACCGGGTTGAGATACTGACCGGGCACACCGGCCGGACTAAGCTGATTAAAATCCACGGGGTAAGCGGCGATGACCTGAAAAAAAGGATAAAGGCTTAAAAGGCCACTTCTTTTTTTATTAATAGTTTTGAGAAAATTCCGAAAAAAGGAGACATTTTTCCCTATTTTTTTTGGCGGATTTAAGGAGGGACCTCCGGGGGAAAGCGATGAAACCAACTTTTTTGAGTTCAGCCCAATGGGTGTCGAAGTTTATCAGGGAAAATTTGTCCGGAATGGAGACAGTCAAAGCAGGAGGCCTGCAGGTTTATACCGGCAGGCTTAGTGGTCTGCCTATGAATCTTGTCGAATTGGAGAAGGGACCGGTTGATACCATAGATTTTAGTCTACTTTCCGGGCTTCAACCCCAATATCTGGTTTCCATAGGGGAGGCTTATAGCTGTAAAAAGAACCTGGGTACAGGGGATATAGTAATCTCCTCTGCTGCCGTGTACCTGGAGAACTGCGGTGGAGTCCGGCTGGCGGAAACCAAGGCTGAGTTGAGGCTGGTCGACTTGGGGTTGAAGGTAGCAGAGGAACTGTCGTTTAACGACCAGATCTGTAAATTTGTTATAGGCAGAATACTTCTTAATCCGGGCAGTTCACGCGCGGGTAAAAGACTTAACTTCATTCCTTCTGCTGATATATACTGCATCGATAGCAGCGGTTACCCCCTGACTCAGTGGGCGGTTGAAAGCGGGGCGCCGTTTGTGCTGATCAGGACGATAATCCCTGTATCGGCAAAGAATCGTCCGCCTGAGGCATTTCAAATCAGGTGCGAACTGGCCAAGAAGCATTTCTGGGTGGTCAAGGGAATCCTGGAAGGGCTTAAAAAAATACAGACTCCGGATGCAGAGGGATTGCGGAAGGTTGACTTAATCTGACGTTTTGGGTATAATTATAAAATAGTTATTAAAAGAACAACTAATACACTATTTATCTACAGTGAAGGGGAAAGTAAGCATTGGTCAGCCCAAAGCGAACCCGGGGGCGGTGGAAGCCGGGTGGCGAGCCGTTGCCGAAGATCACCCCGGAGTTGTGCGGCCGAAAGTGTTAGTAAGCCGCACCGGCAGCGCCCGTTACATGCTACCAACAAGAGCCGGAACAGCAGTAATAGAAGATTGTCTGCTGCTACCGGAATTTAGGGTGGTACCGCGGGAATAACTCCCGTCCCTATCGGGGCGGGGTTTTTTATTTAGGCGCTAGGCGCCAGGCTGGTGACTGGAAGTAACAACCTGTATGAACCGAAAGGTAATGAACTACGGGCGGTCAAGGAGGAATAGGAATCATGGATTACAGTAAAACACTAAATCTGCCTCAAACAGAATTTCCAATGAGAGGGAACCTTCCTGAAAGGGAACCTGAAATACTGGGGTTCTGGGAAAAAGAGAACATCTATCAGAAGGTTCAGGAGAAGAACAGCGGAAAACCGAAGTTCATTCTGCATGACGGGCCTCCCTATGCCAACGGAGATATTCACCTGGGCCATACCTTAAACAAGGTTTTAAAGGATATGATTGTGAAATTTAAGTCTATGGACGGTTATGACGCCCCTTTTGTCCCCGGTTGGGATACTCACGGCCTGCCTATAGAACAGCAGGCCATTAAAGCCCTGGGGATTAACCGCCATGAGGTTGGGCCCATCGAATTCCGCTGCCGCTGCAAGGAGTACGCCTTAAAATACGTGGATATTCAGAGGGAGGAGTTTAAGAGACTGGGTGTAAGAGGCGACTGGGACAATCCCTACCTGACGCTGCAGCCGCATTTCGAGGCCAAGCAGATTGAAGTGTTTGGCGAGATGGCTAAACGGGGCTATATTTACAAAGGCCTCAAACCGGTCTACTGGTGTGCTTCATGTGAGACGGCCCTAGCGGAGGCTGAGGTTGAGTACGGGGAAAAGAAATCCGCTTCCATTTATGTGAAATTCCCGGTGGCGGACGGGAAAGGGCTTCTGCCGGAGGACTGTACCTATATAGTAATCTGGACAACCACTCCGTGGACACTGCCGGCCAATGTCGCCATCTGCCTCCATCCCGATTTTGAGTACTCACTTATTGAAACCAATGGGGAAAACCTGGTAGTGGCTGCCGGGCTGCTAGATGAATTTGCCAGGGAAGTGGGAATAGACTCCTATGAGGTCAAGAAGACTTTGAAAGGCGCCGAACTGGAAGGGATTATATGCAAGCATCCCTTTATGAACCGCCGATCAGTCCTGATCCTGGGTGAGCATGTTACCCTGGAACAGGGAACCGGGTGTGTTCATACTGCTCCCGGGCACGGTGTGGAAGACTTTGAAATCGGGAAAAGGTATGATCTGCCTGTCGTTTCCCCACTGGACAACAAGGGAGTTTTTACTTCCGAGGGTGGTTTTGTGGAGGGGCAGACTACCGATGAGGCCAATAAGAGCGTGGTAGTGAAACTGGATGAACTGGGACTCCTTATGAAGATGTCCTGGCTGAAGCACCAGTATCCCCACTGCTGGCGCTGCAAAAACCCCATTTTGTTCCGGGCTACCGAACAGTGGTTTGCGTCCATTGACGGCTTCCGTAAAGAGGCCCTGGAGGAGATTGACCGGGTCCGGTGGATTCCTTCCTGGGGACGTGACCGCATTTACAACATGATTGCCGACCGCGGGGATTGGTGTATCTCCAGGCAGCGGACATGGGGGGTGCCTATTCCCATATTCTACTGCCAGGAGTGCGGCCGGGAACTCATCAATGACAGTACCATAGATCACATTAAGGAACTCGTCAGGAACCACGGTTCTGATGTCTGGTTTGCCCGCGAGACCAGGGAACTGGTACCTCCCGGCATCACCTGCCAGGCCTGTGGAAGCTCAGAATTCCGGAAGGAAACCGACATCATGGATGTCTGGTTTGACTCAGGCTCCAGCCACTGGGCCGTTCTGACCCAGCCCGGGTTCTGGCCTGACCTGGTTTGGCCGGCAGACCTGTACCTGGAGGGAAGTGACCAGCACAGGGGATGGTTTAACTCCTCTTTATGCACATCTGTGGCCACTACCGGGAAGGCGCCCTA
>DDKP01000092.1:0-1916 GCA_002339745.1 Firmicutes bacterium UBA2595
GGCTTCAGGATATCCAGGCCGGCGTACAGCGCGTCGGCGCACATAAGGATTTCGGGCACGAAGTATTCTTGCTCTTCATAAAGCCGGCCTACCTCGTTCATCCCCTCAACAAGGCCTTCGAATACAGCTTTGTATGCATCAATACCTTCGTCCACAACAGCCTGGGCAGCTTCCCTTACAGCATCCTCATCATAATCGATTACGCCCTGTTTGAGTTTACCAAACAGTTCCTTTTCTCTTTCTGCACTAGCCACTATCCAGTTTCCTCCTTTTCAATGTAAATTTACTATTCTTCTGTTGTTTTAGCCTTCCAGCCTCTTCTCCAGCGCCTTCCGGTCAAAGTCCTTACCGATAAAAATCAGTTTGCTTCCCTCACATTCGGGAAACTCCTCAAAGTCATAGTTGCCCTGAACGTAATCCATCTTCTCACACCTGCCGTCGGCCGTTCTGTATATTCCCTTTGCTCTGTAGATTTCCCCGTATTTTCCGGCTTTCATTTCCTGCATAACCTCTACCAGCAGATTATGGTCATACGCCTTATCAGAGGTTAACGCCAGGGAATCAAAGTCATGGTCGAAGTGGAGGTGTACGAAATCTGAGCCGTGCTCCCTCATAAACTCGGGGATCTCGGTCTCACAGTTGACCGTGTTCAGCAGGATGGCATGGGAATTGTACTTGCGGAGTTCCTCTTCTATGGCCTTGATGGTTCTTTCATTGACCAGGTCTACCTTGTTTATCAGGATAATATCTGAATTGGCCAGCTGGTCAGTGTAAAAATCTCCGAACAGGCCGGAATGAACATTGGCCAGGAAGCTGTCGGAGTCAATAATCCCTATAATCGCCTCAACTTCCAGCCCCAATTCATCTTTTATCGGCTCCAGCGCCTCCAGGATTCCGGAGGGCACCGCCAATCCCGAAGGTTCAATGATAAGCCGTCTCGGGTTAAACTTGTTTTTGATTTCCTTGACCGCCGAAACAAGGTCATTTTTCAGGGTGCAGCAGATACATCCGCTGGGCAGCTCTACCATGTCCACAACATCGCCCTTAGTCAGGGTTTCGGCGTCAATTCCTACATCTCCGAACTCGTTTACAATAACAGCCACGTTACCGTCGGCCTTTTTTAGCACGTTTTTTACACATGTTGTTTTTCCTGCCCCTAAAAACCCACTAATGATTTTAATTTTCACCTTTCCACCCCCTTAAGGACTGTTACTGTTCAGCAGAGTCATTCAGCGGATCATTTTAAACAGTTGTTAGATATAGGTACCATAGGCTTTGGCAGCCTTAATGATAGCATAGGCGTTGACCAGTGAACCGTTGGGCGGGAACTCACAGCCGGTTGACAGGATAAATCCGCCGTCACAATCCTTGAAGGTTTCGATGCACTTGCGGGCTTCTTCCATTACCTGTTCCTCACTCCACAGCATACCGACATGGGCCGGGGTTAAGTAACCGATGGAAACGATCTTCTTGCCCCATTTGGCCGCGTGCTCTTCCCAGGTCTTGCAGTCTGCTGCAGGATAGGCGTGGGAAATGGCGATAGGATCCGTCCACTTCTGCTGGACATCGAAGTAGATACCGCCCCCGCAGTTGTGCAGTACCACTGCGCCGCCGGCTTTCTTAATACGGTCGGCAATCCTCTTCGCGAACGGACCTTCGATGGCCTCCCACATTTTGGGGCTCATAATCGAAGCGGAAGCATATAGTGTATCCAGTACTATTGCCTGTGCGCCGGCCTCCAGCTGGGCCACAGCATACTCTTCGAGTACAGGTGTGATAATCTCGCAGCATTCGATGAGGGCATCCCTGTTCTTGATGCAGTCGACAAACATCCTCTCATGGCCTCTCATAGCCCCGATAACTCCCAGCGGCGCGTACACAAAGCCGCAGATACCATACTCTTTGCCTTTTACTTT
>DDKP01000092.1:2339-16542 GCA_002339745.1 Firmicutes bacterium UBA2595
TTTAATAATCGGCTTGTTGGGATCTGCATAAGCAGTACTTTCAATCGGGTAAATAACCTCTTGGCCAAAGGTTCCTGCTTCCACTGAAAGGTCTACCAGCATGACAAAGATGTCAAATTCATTGTTCATTATCTGGTGGGTCTGGATTAGTGATTCGGCAATCAATTCGGCATCCTGGGACCACTTGTCATAGGTAACGCCCAGCACCCGGCGGGAAGCGCCGCATACCAGAGAAGCAACCGGGACCCGGTCCGGCTTCTTGTACTGAAGCGCTGCCAGCGCTCTTTCCAAACCAGTCATTTCAGGCTTAAATTCTTTTACCGCCACAATATACCCCTCCTAAAGATTTTTTTCGGATTGACCAATCAATCCAATAACACTAGTCCGCTAAACACTACTTCCGATGACAAACCCAGTGAAAACCCGATCCCTGCATTGAGACAGGTCTTGTAGATATCTACACCCATCGACTCGATGCTGGGTCGTGCTTCAAAGGGTCGCCGGCATGGCAGGTTGGAATGGAACCCTGCACATTCCGGGCAAAGCTTGCACGACGAGGCAATGAAACCGCTTGCTAAGTAGTTTCCTTCCGTTAACGCCCTCCCTTCAGTTTTATTAATGATTGAGTGAAGTTTTTTCTCAGCTGCGATAAGGTCTGATTCCTCAAACCCCTGGCTTTTCACCTGTACGATTAAAGCCGCGTAATACTGAGAACACAGTGACTTGAATTTTTCCACTGGAAGTGTATTAGGCGGGCACAGGAGATGGTTGTTGAAATCCTTACAGACCGGAACCTGGCACTTCAAGCGCACCCGGTCGTCAATGACAACTCCTGACGCTTTGATAACTTTTGCCTGATGAGCTCCCTCTTCTAAAGCAAACTCCTCAAGCCCCCGGTATTTTTCCAGGTCAGCCAAGAGAATCACCTCTTTTAAATATTCGCCTGTTAAGTGGTCAGGTTTTTATACGTCTCCGTCAACTTTGTCGGCAGAGCCTGTACATCATCGATAATTATGTAGCTCACATTGCCAAAAATGTACTCCAGGTATTCCTTTCCCTTGCTGTCGACCGTGATGCAGAACGGGTTAACACCCCTCATTTTGGCTTCCCTCAATGCCATCCGCGTATCTGTTTCAGGATAAAATTCCTCGTAGTCCTCTGTCAGCCCACTGTTGTAGTCAAAATCGAACGGGCGGCCGTCGCTTAGTATTATTAAGATTTTGATAGCGGCCTGAACCATTTCCATCTTAAAAACCGCATGCCTGATTGCCGCAGCCAGTCTTGTCATTCCGTAGCTCTGGAGCCCGCCAAACCTTTGTTTAACTTCCGGTGTATACGGTTCATCAAAATCTTTGATCACATAGAAATTAATCTTGTCCCGGCGGTCACTGGTAAAACCGTAGATAGCGTATTTGTCCCCTAATACCTCCAATGCCTCGGCCATCACTATCACTGCTTCCTTCTCCACATCAAGGAGGGTTTTACCGGTTTCCGCAATGACTTCTTCTGTTGAATAGCTGAGATCCAGTAAAAATCCGACTGCTACATCTCTCTCCCGTTTATCTCTCCGAATATAAAAGCCTCCGGCCGGCGACACCCCGGCTCTTTTCTCTACCATGGCCTCTATTACGGCATCAATATCGACATCCTCCCCATCCTCCTGCCTCCGGTACCTCTGAAACCTGTCCGGCCTCAGCATCCCGAAAAACCTCTTGAGAGTGCTGATCATTCCGTAATGCTCTTCCAAAGTCTGGGTAACAAACCTCCCGGTACTTGGTTTCAGGAGGATTTCCCGAACTTTGCACCAGTCTTTCTTATAATCGTTCAGGGTGCGGTCCCATTCGTCGTAATAGGCAATCATCCGGTAGGGATTCTCTTCATCTTCATAAAATGCATACAGCAGTTTTTTCAGCCACAGGTAAAAATCACTGTTGAAATCGATGACCTGTTCGTCAGGAATCACTCCGGGCTCCTCATACAGGGCCTGTTCTCCGTCATCGAAAATGCCGTTGTTGCGGTTACCGCCGGAACCCTGGCCCTCTTCCAGTTCCTCATCCACCTCAAAGGCCAGGTAAACCAGGTCAAACTTGAGTCTGCCCCTGTACTTCAGGTTGTTTTCCCGGGGATTCCTGCTTAGGCAGGTATGCCCGTCCGGCAGAGTCTTGACCAGCCTGCGGGCCAGCAGGAGAGACTCCTTTGCGCTGGCCCCGGTTTCCTTCACTTTGTCCCAAAACTCCTCTATCTCTGCGGCAACTTGGTCCGGCGCCAGGCCTTTTAGATTGATTTCATCACACCAAAGCCAGAACTTCAGGAAATACAGTATATCTTTTGCAGTGCCTTTCCCGGTGTTTTCCCTGATTTCTTTATCCACCATGATCCGCATATCCCGGTGCATTCCCGGGTGATTCTTTGCCGCCAGGTAGTCCACCCGGCTGTCCTCAATATATTCAAAAATGAGTCCCAGGAATGGATTAAGCGCCATCTCCCTGATTTCTTCCTTGCTCAAGACAAAGGTTCCATACTGCCGGTGGGCAGCCATGTGCATCATCATAACCCGGTAGAACCTGAGGTTATCCCGTTCATTGTCAAACAATTTGACTACATCCGGAAGATAAACTCTCCTGGTATCCAGGGTCCCGAACAGCCTGTCATCCCCGTGAATTTGCCTCGGCAAATCGGATGTGTTTCTTATGACCAGGCTTTCTCCCGTTAAACCTTCACAATAAAACATCAGAACCTTTTTAACCGACTCCAGGTAAAGCCCGCTTCTGAATCTGGATACAGCATCCCTGCTTTCCTGGGATTTCAGCATAAAATAGGCCAGTTTCTGGTCGTTTTTTATGTTCTCTAAACCGTAACCGACCCACTCGGCAAGTTCTTTGATATCCAACTGCCGGAGCGCTTCGGGAGAGTTCTTGATAAACTCCAGCGCCCCTTCAGTAGAATATTTCCGGCTTACCTCCTCTATCAAAACAACCCATTCATTTATTTCAGGCCACTCCAGATTGCGCAGGACCTGCGTAAGCGTCTCATAAAATGCTATCGCGACTCCGCTTTCCGTCAAACTGAGCCTTTTGCCCAACAGAGCTGCCTGGGAGATTATCTCTTCCAGTTCTGACTTGTCCGTTTTTTCCACCAGCCCGGGCGATGACCTGAAAAATGCCGCCACGACACCGCGCTGGCCGTTCTGAATGAGGTATGCCGCGTCAATCCATTTATCCAGGAATTCATCGCCTGTCTTCCGTATAATAGCGGGTACAACTATGAAAAAAGCGCCAGCGTCGTCAGGGAAATCAGTTGCTAATGCACAGCCTGATTCCAGCACTTTTTCTTTAGTACCGCTTTCCAGGCAGCGGTTTATTTCAGGCCAGGCCTTAAAACAGGCGACAGTCGCCTGCCACGAACTATCCAGGATTTTCAGCGCCCAACCGGTGAGCAGTTGTTGCTCGGCTCTTTCGAGTTTAGCCAGTATGGTGTCACTGTTCTTGAAATACCAGTTGGCGTCATGGTTACTGTATCTTACCAGTATCCGGCCGATCTGCATCCATTTTAAGAAAACAGCCTTGTCGACAACCTGTAGTATTTCAGGGCTTGCCTTTAAAAACGACAGCCCGCACTCCCAGCTTCCCCGGGAGATCATGGCGCCTTCAGCCAGCCAGGTTTTCAGTTCTGCTTCATTCAGCTCTTTCGCTAAGATAGGGAACGTTCGCCAGAACCATGTACCGTTCACGGCGCTCGACCTGTAGAAAAGCCTTCCCGTATCTTGCACCAAATCGGCCTGCTCATCCGTCAGGCATTCCAGGTAATTGACAACTTCGCATCGCTCAGCTTCGGTTAGGGCCTTCAGGTATGTCTCGACAAATGCGCCAAATTTACCACCGCTCATTTCCGCACCACCTAGCTGAAAATTGAGACGGCTATTTCCTCCAAGCTTTCCTGCATGGCTTCATCATCGGTTATCGGTTTAATGAGGGCTGCCTTTACGGCATCCATGGCATCAATCCGCTGTTGGACCAGCTGTCCCGCATATATCAGGAGCCTTGTACTGACTCCCTCCTCCAGTCCCCGGTTCTTCAGGTTTCGAATCTTCTGGGCCAGCTCGATCAATTTAACAGCAGTGTCCTCATCCACGCCTGTTTCCCTGACCAGTATCTCTTTTTCCAGTTCAGGCGGCGGGTAACCGAAGTCCATGGCTATAAAACGCTGCTTTGTACTCTGTTTGAGGTCTTTTAAGAATGTCTGGTAGCCGGGGTTGTATGACACTACCAGCATGAACTCATCGGGGGCAACCAGGATTTCCCCCTTTTTCTCTATTGGCAGAATCCTGCGGTCATCAGTGAGAGGATGGATTACAACTGTGGTATCCTTCCGGGCCTCCACCACCTCATCCAGGTAGCAGATGGCTCCTATTTTCACTGCTGTGGTCAGCGGTCCATCGTTCCAGACTGTCCCCTCGCCTTTCAGCAGGTACCTCCCTACCAGGTCACTGGTAGTCAGGTCTTCGTGGCATGCCACGGTAACCAACGGCCTGCCCAGCCGGTATGCCATATACTGGAGAAATCTTGTCTTGCCGCACCCGGTCGGCCCTTTTAACATTACCGGCAGTTTACTGGCATAGGCCTGTTCAAACAATTGAACCTCATTGCCTAAAGGCATATAAAAAGGCTCCTGCTCAATAGTGAATTCTTCAAATTTGCGTTCTACGGCTTTTACCATGATTTAAACTCTCCCCTTGATACTGTAAAAGATCGGTCCCCAAATGGCAAAGTTGGATTTAATTGGTTCATATATTTTTATCTTTTACTAAGCATTATTGAAACCAATTACTACGGCACGGCCTTCTATATTCTAATACCGTTTAGCCTAATACAATTGTAAATCCTTTTAACTTCAAGTAGTAACAACTTTCCTTTAATATGTCTTGATTTTGTATCCAGCGGTCAAATAAGCCCTCCGAATGGCATGAATGGTTCACTTCTCTTGTACTATTACTAAATACCGTCTTTTCCAAAAAGGGCAACTATACACCAATGTAACAAATTAATTATAGCGCTGCGGACAATTTATTATATTACAGTAAAATATACTACATTGGGTAGTATTTTGAGGCCTAAAATTAAACCTCTTTTATACAAATATGATACCCATGAAATTCAGTTCTGTCTCAACAGGCCATTGGACGTTGACGCCCAGTTTCCTGGCCAGGGTGGTTATATCAATACCGAAACCGGTTATTCCCGGATGTGCCTCCAGAGGCTTCCGGCACGGCTCGCCGGGCGGCGGGCATTCAGAACACAGCTTGCAGCCCCCCACAGTCAGTCCGAAAGCCAGGTGGTTGACTTTCTGGCACGCTATCTTTTCAAAGGCGCTTATAATCTTCATGAGATCATTTTGGGGCCTGTGTTGACGGACTTCCTCCTTTATTTCCCCTGTCACAGGAATGGTCAGGACTACCAGGACTCCTCCTTTATACTGCGACAGGGCTTTTCGTATAAATTCCAGTTCCGGCAGGTTAGGCGGGCAGAACTTGTTACGGCCGTAATTGGGACATGGTGGTATCATACACTTAAGCCGGACCCTTTCTTCCACATTCACGTCGGAAATGTCAAATCCATACACTTTCACCCTGGGGTCCCTGTTTTCTCGTTTCAGGATCGCCACCAGCTCTTCAACAGACATCCGATTCCCCCCGTAAAATCGATTGTGCTCCCTGTACAGAGAGTTCTTCCCCTTCCGCCAGGAAGTCATTTTGGTCTATTAACCCAAAAGGCGGGATTATCACGAAGTTCTCTTCATCCCAGGGGCCCAGGACAAGCTTTCGCAGGTACTCAAGATTTCCTGTTGTCTCAAAGGAGGGCAAGTTAAAGATACCGGCAAATTCCCTCATTTTTTCCAGGGTTGAGGCGTCCCGCGGGTGTCCGGTGTGTATATACATCATGCGCCTGTAATTTTCAAACATCATCCGGAAAATTTTGAGCGCCTTCTTGGGGCCGAACTGGATGCAGCTCCGTTCATATTCCTGGATAAGCATGCGTTCTCCTTCAACCCACCCGCCGGAAAAATAAAAGGTCCGTTTATCGCCTTTTTGCAGCTCATTGTATTTTTCCCTGGAACCCAGCAGGACCGGCAGGCAGTCGTGGACCCGGGGCATAACCACCCGGGAGTCCGGCGCTTTAATCCCGTTTAAGGACCCACCGCATAAACCGAATCCCAGTATCACCAGGGAATAACCGGAAACCCGGGCCATGGCAGCGCTTATTTCCTGGCGCAGTTTATTGGGGTGATAATGCAGCCCCATGGGCAGGTACTCAATATCATACTCTTCAGGCGGCAGTTTCAACAGCGCCAGTTCTTCTTTGAAAACGTCACAGAAAAGCAGTTTCACTTTTTTCTTATTCATGACAACCAGCCTTTACTTGGGACTTTTAAACACAGTATAACAGGGTAACATATATTTAACAATATACAATCTGACATGTCATCCAGGAAAAAAACCGGCTATAATCTATGGTTCCAGTATAAACCTTTTTATTACCTCAATAACTCCTTTATACGCCGGGTGATCACATACATAATCCGCTTCCTCCTTCAGGCTGTCAGGGGCGTTGGCCACCGCGATTCCCATTCCTGCAACCTTAAACATTTCCAGGTCGTTCCACCCGTCCCCCACGGCGATAACATCACCGGGATCGATTCCCATTCTCCGGCACAGGTTTGACAGAGCCGAGCCTTTCGACGCTTCGGGATGGTTAATATCTATGAAAAACGGCTTGGAATTGGCCAGGTAAACCTTATCCCCGAAATGACGGCGTAATTTACCGGTCAGCACGGATATCTCCTCTTCCTTGCCGCGTATGACTATCATGGTGGGGTCACCGGTGATGACCGTTTCCAGGGGAATTCTCCTCGTAAATGTTATCCTCAGGGCTTCCGAGTATTTCCTGGACGCCTCTTCCGGGGCATCGGTATAAAAGTTGTCCCTCACACATACAAATCTCTGGACCGGGTAGTCATTGGTGAATCTTAATACCTGTATGGCCAGGTCCATCGGGAGAGGAAGCTGGCAGATGGTTTCGTCCGTCAACGGATCTTTGACCACAGCCCCGTTGGAGGCGATTACCGGTAAGCAGACATTCAAATCCCTTATAAACGGCAAAGCCGCAGGATATAACCGCCCTGTGGCCACCACCAGTTCCACACCGTTTGACCGGCTTTGATTAATATGTGAAAGTAAATCGGGCATCACCCTGTACGTATCGTCAAGCAATGTGCCGTCCAGATCGGCGGCAATTAATCGGTATTTCCCCATCAATTGATTCTCCAGTCACAGTAAATATTGGCAGCTAGGCTATTTTCAACAGGGCGTTTAAGACTGCCACGGCAATGGTGCTCCCACCCCTGGTCCCGGTTATGGTCACATAGGGTACAGGCGTTTCCATCAATACTTCTTTAGACTCCTTGGCTCCTACAAAACCCACCGGGGTTCCTATTACCAGCGCCGGTCGTATTTCGCCCTTCTGTACCATGGCGCACAGTTCAAACAGGGCCGTGGGTGCATTTCCTATCGCAATAATTCCGCCTTCCAGCCGGGGGGCTGCTTTGGCCACGGCTATCATCGCCCTGGTCTTGCCGGTAATGCGGGCTTCCTCCACAACGCCTGGGTCGTTAATCATACATACGGTCCTGATCCCAAACTGCTCCAGCTTTATAGCGCTAATCCCGGACCGCAGCATTTGAACATCCGCAAAAATGGGCTTCCCTTCCCGGATTGCCCGGACACCGGCCTTCACAGCATCAGGATGAATCTTGATCAGAGTAGCAATACTCAGGTCTCCGGTTGTATGTATAATTCTCCTGATGATCTGCCTTTCCCCTTCAGGAAGCGTTCTCAGTGCCGGAAGAGACTCTTCAATTATGTCCATACTCGTGTTTTCAATGGTCTTGGGCTCTTGAATAAACTGCATTTAAGAGACCTCCTCAATTCTGTCCAGGACAATATCCACCAGCCTGTTGTCAGCGCCCAGGTGGTTGGCCAGGACTATATCCACTTCAGGGTTCTTTGTCTTTTCCGCTTTAATTGCCTCGGGAATATCTTTCTGCATGTGGATTCCGTTGTACAGGAAAAAAGGTACAATAACTACTCTGGTGGCGCCGGCCCTGATGACACTGTCCAGGGCCTCGGGCAGGTCAGGTTTGTTAAACTGCAGTGAAGCAACCTCGACAATCTCAAAGCGCGACTTGGATTTGACCATTTCCCCGTACTTCTTTAAGGTTTCAAAGGCCTGGGGCGCTTTACTCCCATGGCCCAATACTATTACCGCCTTTTTCATCTTTATTTACTCCCCCTGCTAGAATAACTTTTTTTTCTTTAATCTACTTTAATCTTTAATCTTACTTGCCTGACTGATAACTTCGTCAATTCTTTCAAGCGCCGGAATCCCCCGGCATTCCGGCCGTTCAATCATCACCACCGGGATGGCCAGTTCCATCGCTGCCTCCAGCTTCGTGTCGGTCCCCCCGGTAAGGCCGCTGTCCTTGGTAACCAGGACATCCGCTCCGTACTCACGGAACATGGCCATATTCATCTCACAGCTAAAAGGTCCCTGGACAGCAATGATTTCTTTCGGCGCCAGGCCTGCTGCCAGGCACTGTTCCAATACTTCCGGGTCAGGGAGCACCCTGGCCACAATCCTTTTGGAACACTCCCGCGCCGCGCGGATAAAAGGTAGGACATTCTTGCTGCCTATAGTCAGAAAAACTGTATCTCCCAGCCCTACCGCCAGTTCTGCCGCTTTCTCGTAATCGCCTGCCCTGTATATCAAATTATTGGCTGTCCCGGTCAATACCGGGGGCCTTTCATATCTTATGTAGGGTATCCCCATATCATTTGCGGCCTTCCAAGCCGTTTCAGTAATTGCCCTGGCATATGGATGAGTGGCGTCCACAATCATCCTGACCCTCCGTTCATGGATAACCCGTTCCAGTTCCCCCGCGTCCAGCCGCTTAACCAGCACCTCCACCGGGGAAACAGGGGGTATCATCTCAGCGCCATAGCCCGAAACCACCGTTATCAAAACATTATGGCCCTCGTTGGCCAGCGCCCCGGCAATCTCCCGTCCTTCCAGGGTGCCTCCCAAAACCAGTATCATATGCCATATCCCCTTGGTGTTATCATAAACCTATCAGTCAGGTAGGTCTGCCGGTTACCGATTAGAACAACTGTAAACATGTCTATCGTGTGCTCCAAAAAGTGTTCCAGGTCGGTGTTAATGACTTCTTCATCCCCGCGCTTAGCATTTCGTACAATGCCGACAGGAGTGGAAGACGGCTTATGCCTGAGGAAGATTTCCCTGGCTTTTTTTATCTGCTCCGTCCTTTTTTTGCTCACCGGGTTGTAGAGCACGGTTACGAAATCGGCCTGTGCCGCGGCGTCCAGCCGATTTTCGATGACTTCCCACGGTGTCAGCAGATCACTGAGACTGACGACGGCAAAATCGTGCATCAGCGGAGCGCCCAATGAGGACGCGGCCGCATTGGCCGAGGTTATGCCGGGGATAATTCCCACTTCCAGACGGCCGTTCAACCCCTGTTTTTCCAGCAGTTCCAGGGTGATTCCGGCCATTCCGTAAATCCCCGGGTCGCCGCTGCTGACCACCGCCACATAACGGCCTCCGGCCGCCTTTTCTATAGCCAGAAGGGCGCGTTCAACCTCTCTCTTCATCCCGGAAGATATGATTTCTTTGCCCGCCGTCAGCTCCCCAAGAAGTTCTATGTACTTGCTGTATCCTACAATCACCTCCGCCTCGCCGAGAACCCGGTAAGCCCGCAGGCTCATCTGGTCTGGGTCGCCGGGGCCTATCCCCACTACTGCCAGCTTCCCTCGGCTACCGCCGCAGTTACTCTCCCGTATTTCGTCTTGGGCATGATCAGTTGCGACTTCTCCCCTGCACCCAGTATCGCTGCCGGTTCGCATACTCCACCAACTCCTATCTTATGGTCAACTGTTTCGGAAAAGCTCAGTTCGTTTCCGCGATGCCTCATAACTTTCGTGATTTCCCGCCTTTCAAAGAACTCGACGGTCAGGCCCAGTTCACTGGCGGCCGTCATCAGGCCCTCTTCATTAGATTTGATGTCTACGCTGCTTAAACAACGGACAGAACTGATGGCCCGGCCCGTTTCCTCCAGGGCCGCCAGTACTGCCTCCATGACTTCCTCCGCCTTAACCCCCCTGCGGCAGCCAATGCCCACGCTGAGATTCTGTGGTCTCAAGAACAGGGTTCCTTCCGGGAAACTCTTGGCAGCCCTGTTGGTGACCAGAACTACCCGCCCTTCTTCTTTCCTGCCCGGAGAGTACCGGGCAAAATCCTTAAGTTCGATATTCCCGACGGGTTCAATGTCCAGCGGGGCTTCGCTGTATATGGTCACTTTACTGCCGTTGACGATGGCGGCGTTGATTTTTTTGACCAGTTCAAAGGGTTCCACAATCCAGCCGTGCTCCCGGGCCAGCACTTCGACGGCCGGCAGCCCGTGGACATCGGTGGCGGTTGTAATGACAGGGTTTGCCTGAAGGCAGCCGGCTATCAGGACAGCCAGCTCATTGGCCCCTCCCCAGTGGCCGGACAGGGCGCTGATGACGTTCTTCCCCATTTCATCCATCACCACCACAGCCGGATCGGTCGTCTTATCCTTTATGTAAGGGGCCAGGAGGCGGATAACGATTCCCAGGGCCATAACACACACAATTCCCTGGTACTCCGCAAAGAGTTCCCCAAACAGTTCCCTCAAGGGTTTCCGGTACGGATATCGTTTTCCTTCCAGCCGCAGAAGAGAAAACTTGCCGGGGACATAGAGGACAGGTTCATATCCCCCCTTATTTGACAGCAGTTCAGCAGTTCTCTCGGCCAGCTTCACTCCCTGTCTCGTCACAGCCACTACAGCAACCCTCAACTTGTACCCTCCCGGTAACCGTGGGAGAACCCAGGGTCATATAATTTTGATTTCTGGTACTTTCCGCGGAAGACATCGCCTACTATGATTAGCGCCGTTTTGGAAATCCCGGCCTCCTTTACCTTTTCGGCAATGTCCTTGAGTGTACCGCGTACTATCTTCTGGTCGGGCCATGACGCTTTCTGGACCACAGCAACCGGGGTGTCCGGGGCGTATCCTTCTCCCAGCTGGTCAACGACACCTGAAATAGCATGGACGCTGAGGAAAATACACATAGTAGACCCGTGCCTGGCCAGCTCCGACAGTTTCTCCTTCTCGGGAACTGAAGTTCTTCCCTCCATCCTGGTCAGAATCACCGTCTGGGTGACATCTGGCAGGGTATATTCCTGCTCCAGGGCTGCGGCGGCCGCCAGGAACGAACTAACCCCCGGAATTACTTCATAAGTTATCCCTCTTTCATCCAGGGCGTCCATCTGCTCCTGGATGGCTCCATATATGGAGGGGTCCCCCGTATGGACACGGGCGATGGTCTTCCCTTCCCTTACCCCTCTCTCCATTACTTCCAATACCTCGTCAAGATTCATGGAGGCGCTGTTGTAAATCTCGGTATTTTCCCCGGCATACCTGAGAATCTCCGGGTTCACCAGGGAGCCGGCATAAATCACTATTCCAGCCTGCTGGATGGCCCTGATGCCCTTGAGGGTGATTAACTCCGGGTCTCCTGGCCCTGCTCCCACGAAGTACACTTGTTTCACAGGCTCTTCCACCCCGCTTTCCTGATGATCATAACCGACATGTAGTCTTTGTCCTTACCGATGAGCCCCTCTATGTCGCTGGTGTAATACTGGTCATCATACCCGCAGCGGCTTATATAAACCGCTTTATCCAGAAGGTCCATATCTTTAAGCAGCATCACCACTTCGTCGTATTTACGGTTCACCTTCATCAGGACCACGTTGTCGTAATTCTCCAGGGCTTCCCTGATGGCAGAAATACCATACGCGGCAGGAATGACCGCCAGTTTTTCGTCCCCCTCGGTAAGGGGTTCGTTGATAAATGACGAGCATGCGGCAAATGCCGTCACACCGGGAACAGTCTCGATTTCTAAGTCACTATGGTTCTTCTTGACCCGTTCCAGGATATAGGAATAAGTGCTGTAAAACATCGGGTCGCCGATAGTTATGAATGCCAGTATCTTGCCTTCCCGGGCTTTATCCGCCATTTTATCGGCAGCAACATCCCAGTGGCGTTCCAGCACCTCTTTATCATGGGTCATTGGAAAGAGCAGTTCCATTACTTCGAACTCCCGGTTTAGCGCCCCAGCCACTATTGACAGCGCCAGGCTATCCTTTTCGGCCTTGGATTTGGGGATACAGAGCACGTCAACATGTTTTAAAATCCGGTATGCTTTGATGGTTAAAAGTTCCGGATCCCCGGGGCCTACTCCTATGCCGTAAATCTTGCCTTTCATGTAATACCTCCAAATTACTGCTTCTGTCCGCTGATTACATAAACAGGGTTATGGCTCCTGAACATGTGCACCCGGCCCATGTCCACCGCCTTGGCCACACTCACCTGGGCAATATCAATGTCACTGAAGTTCAGCAGCTTAAACATTTCCACGGCAACGGCCAGTGTCTCCAGGACCACCGCGTTAACAACAACCCGGCCCCCCCGGGGCAGCCTGGAATACACGTATTCCAGGATCTCCTTAAATCTCCCGCCGCTTCCGCCTATGAACACCCTGTCAGGCGCCGGCAGCCACATCAGCGCTTCGGGCGCGGTACCGGGACACACCCTGACATTGGCGGTTTCAAATAATTCAATGTTTTTTTGAATCAATTCCAGCGCCCGGTCATCTTTTTCAACCGCAAAGACCTCCCCGTCCGGCGCCTTGAGGGCAGCTTCCACGGAGATGGAACCTGTCCCGGCTCCGATATCCCATATTAAATGGCTGTCCAGAAGCCTGGCCTTGGCCAGAGTCACAGCCCGGACTTCCGCTTTGGTCATCGGAACCTGGCCCCGGACAAACATCTCATCAGGTATTCCAGCGGTTTTATAAATCCATTTTTTAGTTCCCATTTTATCTTCACCGTCACTTGCCGCTGCCAGTTATCACAAGCACACATCCGGAGTTACCTGCGTTATCCGGGACAGTCTCTATTTCGTATTCATCTATCCTCTCGTCTTCGTAAGAGAGGTTTTCACACACGTAAACTTTCATGTTGGAGATTCCCTTTGCCACCAGTTCCCTGGCGATCAGCCCGGGAGTTTTATTGGGGTCGGTAAGGACGACCACCTTGGAATTTGCCCTTACCAGGTCTGCCAGTCCTTCCATGTCCCGGCCGTGTACACTGTAAAAAGCCGCGTCATGCCAGGACATACAGAGTTTGGCGCACGCCAGCTGGATTGAACTCAGTCCTGGGACCACTTTCAGTTCTTCTTCCGGGAAATGCTTTTTCAGGTACCCGAGGATCCCGTAGAACCCGGGGTCCCCTGAAGCCAGGACGGCCACAACACTGTCCTGCCGGCGTTCCTCTATAAATTCAATCATCTC
Source organism: Firmicutes bacterium UBA2595 (assembly GCA_002339745.1). Classification (GTDB taxonomy): domain Bacteria; phylum Bacillota; class Thermincolia; order Thermincolales; family UBA2595; genus UBA2595. The sequence continues at coordinate 15,844 of DDKP01000092.1, forward strand.
CCTGAGGTTGTTATGGAGAGGAAAGCACTCCTTGCCCAGGCCTGCATAATGCGCCAGCAGCCGCTCGCCTCCCACCAGCACATCGGAACTCCTGATTAAATCCACAGCTAACGGCGCTGTATAGTCCGGATTGCCAGGGCCTACTCCGATTACCCGGATTGGATTGGCCAATTCATTTCCCTCCCGATTTCCAGTGCATTATCATCAACCGCCAGCACCTCTCCACCCATGGTGAACATAACCACACCCACTTTGAGTTCTCCAAAGACATGTTCCATCGCCCTTTGGGCTGCCCTGGCTGCTACCAGCGGCATTACTTGCAGAAAACAATTTTTCCGCAGTATCTCCAGGGCGTTTTCCGATGTGTTGGCATTAAGCAGTTCCCCGATCACCTGGGGCGGGGCCCCCAGCAGGCCGGCATAGGCGGCCAGTGTCTCCATCCTGGCATCTGCCACCTTGTTGTGAGTATGGAAACACCCTGCCGCTACCTTGGTCAATTTGCTGTGGTGACCTGTCAGGATAACGTTCTTCATCCCATGGTCAAGACAGGCGTTCAGCATGTATCCCACAAAGTTGCTCATTTGGATAACGGCTTCGGAAGGAATGCCCAGTTTCTCCACGGCCCACTTTTCCCCCAGTCTGCCCGGGGTAAGGCAGACCGAAGAAAAACCGAATTCTCTGGCCATCGATACCTGCGGC
>DDKP01000092.1:16972-20549 GCA_002339745.1 Firmicutes bacterium UBA2595
GGGTTGAGAGTCTTTCGCGCAGCTTCGGCTCCTCCCGGGACGCTGATTACTATCCTGACCCCTACCCCCTCCGGAATATAATCCTTTACCGCATCAATAAGCATCTGCCGCGGAACCGGGTTGATGGCGGCCTGACCCACCGGCAGTTGCAGTCCCGGTTTGGTGACTGTCCCCACCCCGGGGCCGCCGTCAATTTCTATGCCTTTTCCTTCCCTCTTGACGGTTACGACAATGTCCAGGCCGCTGGTTACATCGGGGTCGTCTCCGCCATCCTTGACCACCACCGCTTTGGCCAATCCGTCGCGTAGGGATACCGATTTAACAGGGACAATTATTTCCTGGCCCAGGGGATTTGTTATTCTAGCCCGTTCAACTACTTCGTTCATGAACAGGAGAATTGCTGCGGCCTGGGCCGCCGCCGCCGCGCTTGCTCCGGTAGTTACCCCAGGGCGCAGTTCTTTTTTACCGGGCATAGTTTTCTCCTTCCCCTTTTACAGCAGATATAACCATGCGCCTGGCTTCCCCTATAGTGAGCGGAAGTTTATCTATGACCAAGTTATCTTTCTTAAACAGGATCTCGCCCAGGTGTGCCACCCTGGGAAGCCTTAAATGGGCATTCCTTACCAGTTCTTTCTGGTTAAACACTTCATGCGGGCTTCCAGCCAGGAGTATCCTTCCGTCAAACAGGATAAAAACACGGTCAGCGTATAACGGCACAAGGTCCACGTCATGAGTGGCCATAAACATGGTAATCCGTTCTTCCTTGTTCAGCTTTACCAGCAGGCGCATTATCTCGCGGGCCCCCGCCGGGTCAAGGCCGGCTGTGGGTTCATCAAGGATAATGATGTCAGGCTTCATTGCCAGCACACCGGCGATAGCCGCCCTTTTCTTCTGTCCGAAACTAAGGTAGTGGATAGGTTTGTTTATCAGGTGGGGAATCCCGACCATTTCCAGAGCCGCCTTTACCCTGCGGGCCACCTCGGCGGGATCCAGTTTGAGGTTGACAGGTCCGAAAGCCACGTCTTCTCCGACAGTAGGAGCAAATAACTGGTCATTGGGATCTTGAAATACAAAACCTACCTTCCGGTAAAGCTCTTCCTTGGAATATTCCCTGATAGGCCTGCCGTCTACCAGCACAGCGCCCCGCCCTGGTTTGAGGAGGCCGGTGATAACCTTGAAAAGCGTTGTCTTCCCTGAACCGTTAGGCCCAAGCAGTATTGCAAACTGTCCTTTTGGGATTGCCAGGTCAATTCCGTTGAGGGCATTAGTGCCGTCACTGTACGTATAATGGACCTGCTGAGCCTCCAAAATCATCTGTTCTCCCCCTATATACTGACTGCTACCAGAATAAATAGCACGACAAAACTCGATATAAGGTACTTGGTCTGCAGCTTGTTCCAACTCTGGAAGTCATACCCCGTTATATTGCCGTTATAAGCCCTGACCTGCATAGCGGAAAAGGTGCTTTCCGCCCGGTCATAAGCCCTGATGAACACCATCCCCATGAGGGTGGCAGTTGACCTCAGAGCCTGCTTCCATCCGGATATGCTTCTCCATGCGGGATACCCCAGCCTCAGGGTCTGAGCCTGGCGGATGCGCATTCCTTCATCCCAGAGCACAAAGAGATACCTGTATGTCAGAAGGAGAATCTCAACGATAACCTTGGGAACCCTTAACCAGATCAGGGCATACCCCAGTTGATGAATCGGGGTGGTGAAACTCAGAAACATCAGCAGGGCCACGCTTCCCGTAATTCTGGCCAGGACAGTCAGCCCCAGGTTAAACCCTTCCCGGTATCCGACTATCTCCCATCCTGCAACATTGAGAACAAAAAGCCGGTTTCCCTCATGGAAAAATACCATGAAACAGAAAACCACCGTACCAAGAGCCAAAGGCGGGAGAATCCTGCAGAAAATCAAACGGAACGGTATCTTTACTGCCAGCATTGACAGTAAAGCCACGGTAAACAAACCCAGCTGAAGCCTTGTGCCTGGCAAGCCGATGACAGATGCCAGCATAACACCGGTCACGACAACTTTTAACCTGGCGTCCATTCTCGTGAATATATTATCTTTCTGGGCGATGGCGTCTACCGCTAAATAGGCTTCCCTGACCATGTTTTAACCTGCCTTTTCACTAAAGATTTTCCTCCAGTAGTACCCAAAAACCACACCTGCCGCAAATCCTCCGGCCGTAAATATAAACAGTCCCAAATTACCCTGACTGATATCAATTAACGGTTCCCTGGCAGCAATCCCGGCTATCTCTTCCATCTTGCGGTCAACCAGGTCATCGGTCCCCAGCCATTTCTCGCCGGCAAGCGCCGTTAACGGGAAAAGCAGGGGGAATATCAAAATCAAAACCATAACTGCCTTTTTAATCTTCATTTTTAGCCCCCCTCGGGTCAGGTCCTTCAATTACTCCGAGGTTTCTCAGGATATCGGGTCTTACCCTAGCAATATAACTGACCATACCGCCGGTTACCAGTCCTTCCAGTATGGCCAGCGGGAGCTGGGTAGGCATGAAAAGCAGGAGAAATGTCATAAATGACTTGACAACTGACATTTCCTGGGCGCCGGGCATGCCGGCTGCCAGTTGTAATGAAGTGGTGACATAGACCGCCAGGTCGCCGATAATGCCTGCCAAACACGCTGCAATTCCCAGAGACAGGCCTATCTTTCTGCCTAATTTGAAGATACCGTAACTGGCCAGTGACCCAACCAGCCCCATTGAGAAAGCATTGGCCCCCAGGGTCGTCAGCCCGCCGTGAGCGAATAGCAGGGCCTGCAGTAGTAGGGCGATTACTCCAAGAATCATACTGACGAAAGGACCAACCAATATCGCCGCCATCGGTGTCCCGGCAGGGTGTGACGACGTCCCGGTTATCGGCACCGGAATAGGGAGTAAGGATATAAAGAATACCGCCGCCCCCACCAATCCAAGGAGGGGCTTGAACATTAAAACTTTTTTAGACCTTTCAGCTATGTCATACAACCCTTTGGCAGCAAATACCGATGCCGCCCCGTACCATCCCACGGCCCATTTTCCTACTAAAAACCCATCCTGTATATGCATAAAGTTCACTCCAAACGTAAAAGTTGTCCATTAGCCAACAGTCAAAACAGCTGCCAGTAAATTCCAACACTAACCGGTAAAACAAAAAAACCCTCAGTCCCGGTAGACTGAGGGAAGAACTATAAATTCCTCTCGTCGTCCACCTCCCTTTCAATCGAAGGTACAATCGGTGCACCTTGGACAGGCAGGTCTCCTGACTCGCAGATCATCGTTCCCCGCGCCTTCCCATCTATCACTCAACCCTTCTAATCAGTTAATGTTCATCCAACTTATGCTTTTTCAGCATAGGTCGGATTTTTCACCAACTGAGCGCTAGTGGTTGAGTGCTGGACAGTGGCATGTTGCGGGTTCCTCACTGTTACAGTGGCGGGACCGTGCTGGATTCTCACCAGCTTCCCTTTTCAACTCCGAAGAGTCACCTATCCGCACGTATTCAGTTGCTTGGTTAAATGTATTATAACATCTGAGACAAATTCCTGCAATAACTGAATTTAAATTGAAT
>DDKP01000092.1:20884-24743 GCA_002339745.1 Firmicutes bacterium UBA2595
GAATGTGTTTATTCTGTGATAATGTCACCTTGAAATATTTCTGAGAAAATGTCACTTCTGTTAAAATGAAAGGATGATATTATCAATGACACAGGATGAACGAAACAAACTTTATGTTGCCCGTTGTCTAATCGACGGGAAAATGACCATCAGTGAAGCGGCGGAGATTTTAAGCCTAAGCGAACGCCAGGTAAAACGCATTAAAAAGGGGGTCAAGGAATATGGCGAGGCGTTCGTAATCCACAAAAACAGGGGCCGGAAACCTTCGCATGCTCTAACTGATGAGGTAAAGAATTTGGTTGTGAATCTTAAAAAATCGGAGAAATATTCCAAAGCTAATTTCTCGCATTTTCAGGAGCTGCTTGAGGAACATGAATCTATTAGTCTTAGCAAGCCTTCAGTCTATAGGATACTTGTGTCAAATGGGCTTACAAGCCCTAAGAAACACTCTAAAGTGAAACATCATAAACGTAGGAAAAGAAAGCCTCAAAGAGGTATGCTGGTGATTATTGATGCCAGCCCTCACGCCTGGTTTTTTAACAATAAGGAATGTTCACTCCATGGGGCTATTGATGATGCCACAGGAGAAATATTAGCTTTGTTTTTTACGCCTAATGAGTGCCTTGAGGGATATTTCCAGCTCATGAAAACTGTCATCTCGAATAATGGTGTGCCGCTGGCCGTTTATACAGATCGCCATACCATCTTCCGTTCTCCTAAAGCAGACAAGTTGTCGCTGGAAGATGAATTAAATGGCAAAACAGTCAAGGCTACTCAATTCGGCAGGGCTATGGCTGAGTTAGGCATTAACCTTATTTGGGCAAAATCTGCTCAAGCAAAGGGTCGTATCGAAAGGTTGTGGGAAACCCTGCAAAGCAGACTTCCCGTTGAATTGAGTATTGCCGGTATATCTACTATGGAGGAAGCAAATGCCTTCTTGGCTACATTTATTAAAAAATACAATGAAAAGTTTGCTGTTGAGCCCAAGGACCCTCAATCCGCATTCCGTCAATTAGAGAATAACATTAACCTTGACTACATTTTGTGCCTCAAAGATACCCGGCAAGTGGATAATGGTTCGACTTTCTCTTTTGAAAGCGTTTATTACAGGGTTATTCGTAATGGTAAAGTCATGCCGGTAATTCCTAAATCCAAGGTTATCGTTCTAAAAAGTCCTGAGTTTGGCTTAAAAGTACAATACAGTGGCGCAATTTACGATGTTGAAGCATTAGAAGCATTACCACCAAAAACAGCGGCTCCCAAACAGCCAAAACGGTCTCGTAAACCTGTTATTCCAGCAGAAAACCACCCCTGGAGGACTAATTCTGTTAAATTCCCTGTCACCATGTACGACGAATCAGACCGCGAAATCCTTGAGGCCCTTTACAGTTCAAGGCTTGCTTGGCGATAGCAATTTGGGGCTTCACCAACATGCTTTGAGTTTGAGCCCTGAGCTTGTCTTTTTGGCGGCTGCTCGTTTTACCCCTTGACATGTGGGCTAAAATTGCTTAGCGAGGGGCTGCGCTAAGTTTCTCATGCTTCTCGCCGTCGCCCCTCGCTAATTAAACTATAGCCCACAATGTCAAGGGGCAGCCGCGCCTTCTTTGGATATTTTGAATTTTCTTACCTTGGAGGGGGATGACATTTTGTCAGAATAAAACTACCCCTTTTTAGGTGACATTTTCATAGAATATTGACACCTTGATGGTAGCGGGAACTGCTGCTCTGCTGTTGGAGCAAAACCAAATTGGATACCGCACTAAGTCAAAAGGCAATTAGTGAGCACTGCCGTGGATTTGGGGTATCCACAGTACGAGCAGGGAGCAAGGGAGATTAATTATTATAAACGGGGGATGATTTTATTAGTATTTGTATTTGTAATACTCACAATTATAAGCTTGTTTTCGACGTTTTCTATATCAGGAAATATAGAGGGGAGTAAAGTCTTACAAGTATATTACATATAATTGTTTTCACACTACTAATAATATCGTTTGGTATGGTTCCTTTGAAATTTATAGTTCCCCCGTATAAATTATGTAGTTAATGCTCTAAAAACAAAAAGATTTTAAGGGGGGTAATTAATGAGATGAGAAAAATGGTATCAAAAAAGTTACTTATCTGTTGCCTGCTGACGGTTTTATCCTTTTCTTTGCTGGCAACTCCAGCTATGGCCGACTATAAGGGTAGCCGGGTTGACTATGCATTCCTTGTAATGTATATGAGTACTGGTGGAGGAGCAGGATTTATTATCCAAGGATATGGGGATTACGCTATGTATTATACTCCAACGATTACAAATGGTTATTATACTTACATCGTGACAAAACAGATAGTTGACGCCAACATAAAGAATTATAAAGCTTATCCATTTACCCAAAACATTATCCAAGGTAACGTAAAGTACAGCAGAAATGACTCGTATATTACAACATATTTCTTACCGGCTGCTTCTTCTCCACCTTACATAGGAGACCCTAATAACAAATATTTTTATTTTTCCGAGAGCGTTAACAGGTACTTTTATAGCTATAATAGGAACAAATTCACGCCCGCATTTCTTTGGAATACTACGTCAAATTCTGTAACCCCTAAATCTAAAGGCGTGGAGTGGACATCAGTTACTTTACCTTAAGTTTAACAAGAAAGGAGTGGTACTTTTTGAAAAACAGGAGAATAATTTTAATTTCCCTAATATGTTTTGGGCTTTTAACATTATTTGGAATAGCCTATGCAAAAAGCGAAATTTATTTTGAACTTGGTAAAAGTATCGGGGAGATAAAGAAACAGGCCGATAAAGATACCGTTGTAGCTGAAATTGGTAACACACAAATTACGAAAAAACATTTTAATAATGTAAAAACAGCTATAAAAATAAATAGTGATGGCAAATTTGTAAAGGACGAAGAAGTATTAAACGCCCTTGCGGAGAATGTTTCTCTGTACGAGGAAGCCAAAAAACGGGGATTACAGGTTTCCAAAGAAGAAACGATAAAACTTATGGAAGAGATAAGACAGAATATTCTTAATAATAATACATCCTACGCTCAATTTCAGCAGTATCTTAACGGTTTGGGAATGACAGACACTGAATATTGGAACGATGAAGGGACTATCGAGACATACCAGGAAGTTTTTACCATTGCTGAACTAAAAAACAAGGTTTTGTCTGAAGCGAACATAAAACCTGAAGATACCGATAAATACTGGGATAACTTCACCAAGCAATTAAAAAACAACATTAAAATTAAAAAAATTAATTAGCTTCTTGCGCAACCGCTGCTCTTGCAGCGGTTAATTCTTGACGAATAAGAACATACAATAATTTGTAAATATCAGTGGGATGGTTTCAAGTGGGATAACATCTAAAGAGATATTTTTTGAGGAAAACAGGCAATTTTAAAAACAGGTGAACAAATAATGAGTAAAAAGAAGACTAAGAAAAATATAAATAATTTTTTGAAAGATATTGAGGAATGGCAGAATCACCAGTATGATCCTGGCTATTTCTTAGGAGGTAAGATTCCACCGTACATAAAAAATCCAGGCAACCGGAAACTTCTCATTTTATCGTTGCTAATACCGATTGTTATGATACTTACAGTTGCGACGATAATGTTTTTTAAGCAAGGTCATATTTCATTACTAGGTTTTGAAGAAAACTACCTTGTAGGAAGAATATTTACCGGATTTTTAATAATCCTTCTGATTACTATAGCGGTATTTTTATTAATAAAAATAGTATTTTCTTCTAAAGAATGAGCGATTTTCTATTGGGTCGTGAGAGTGTTTTTTTAAGGCTCTAAGTCAGTGAAAGGAAGCAGGATTCAAGCATTTCCTGCAACGTTTCCGCAAACAG
>DDKP01000068.1:0-654 GCA_002339745.1 Firmicutes bacterium UBA2595
CCCCACAGAACCAGGAAGGTAAACCAGCCGGCCATATATATCATGAACCGGTAAGACCAGTAAGTGGCTTGCAGGGGCGGCCTTTCTGCGGGTGCAAACTCTTTGAGCCCCTTGATTTCAGCCCCGGTATCACCGTGAACCAGCCAGCTCAACAGCCCGGAAACGCCAACTGTATAATTTGTTTTTTCTTTATCCGGGTCAGGAATACCGAAAATATTTAACGGAGCATTGGTTGTCGATTCCCATATGCCTTCAAAGGCTGCCAGTTTGGCCGGCTGGGTTAAAGCCACCTGTTTGCCGTGATAATGTCCCAGAATGCCTTGAGCCAATACGGCTATTACAGCAAAAATAAGGGCAATTTTCAGCGAAGGTTTGGCAATTTCAACATTCCTATTCTTTAATAAAAAGTATGCGCTTATACCCATCATAAAAAACGCCCCGGTAATGTATGCCGCATCAACGGTATGCAGGTAACGTGGAACTGTGGAAGGGTTGAATACGGCGCCAAAGAAATCGGTCAGCACCGCTCTCCCGCCCTCTATTTTGAAGCCGGCGGGAGTTTGCTGCCAGGAGTTGGCAACAATGATCCAGAAGGCAGACAGGGTGCTGCCCAGGGCGACAAAGAACGAAGCAAAGAAACGCATCGCTTTAGAT
>DDKP01000068.1:989-4360 GCA_002339745.1 Firmicutes bacterium UBA2595
TGGAAAAACGCGGTTAAGCCGAATTGCAGCCTGGATAAAAACACGGCATCCATATTATGACCTCCCAAACATTAAAGTTTACTAAAATAGTATACTTTAGGGGTAAAAAATATCACTTTATCAGGTCGCCAAAATTATGACTTTTTAACTCTTCCACCAGTTTTTCCTGGATATCGGCCAGGGCGTTGTGAACCTGGCAATTGGGAATACCTTGCCTGCTGCAGTAGCCGTCATCAGCCAGGCACCGGTTAATCGTTACAGGCCCTTCAACGGCTTCCACGACATCCAGCAGGGTAATGTCCCTGGGGTCTTTGGCCAAATAATAACCTCCCCCTATCCCCCGCTGTGATTTGACAATACCGCCCTTGATCAGGGAAGGCATTATCTTCAGTAAAAAACGAGTGGGAATAACTTGCTGCCGGGCAATCTCATGAGCCTCCACCACCTCCCCTTTCGGTTTACCGGCAAGGTAAAGAACTGCTCTGAATGCGTAATCTGTAGCCTGATTTAAATTCACTGAAATCCCCTGCCCTAATGTTTACTAAACTGGTGTACTTTTATTGTAAATAGAAAAATGTTGATTGTCAACATTTTTCCAATAATTTTTCTCTAAAATATTTTTTTACCCGGTAAGATTTTTTTGTTCCGTCAGCACCCGGCAATCCCGGTCCCCAGGTACTCCCCTATTACCTTCATCGCACAAAACTCCCCGCACATCGTACATTCTTTCAGGGTACCGGGGTTTTTCTCCTGTCTCATGTCCCTTGCTTTAACAGGGTCAATGGCAAGCCTGCACTGGTTTTCCCAGTCAAGTTCCTTCCTGGCCTTAGCCATGGCTGCATCCCATTCCCAAGCCCCCGGGATACCTTTGACTATATCGGCGGCATGGCCGGCGATCCGGGCAGCTATAATGCCTTCCTTCACATCCTGCTCGGACGGCAGGCCGAGATGCTCGGCAGGCGTTACGTAGCAGAGGAAATCGGCGCCTGCCGAAGCGGCTATCGCCCCGCCAATGGCGGATGTGATGTGGTCATACCCCGGAGCCACATCGGTGACCAAGGGCCCCAGCACATAAAACGGAGCGCCTTTGCATAACCGCTTTTGTAATACTATGTTGGCCTGAATCTGGTCGAGAGGCATATGGCCCGGACCCTCGACCATTACCTGAACCCCCTGCTCCCAGGCGCGTTCCACAAGTTCACCCAAGATGATCAGCTCCTGAACCTGAGCCCTGTCTGTGGCGTCCGCCAGGCAGCCGGGCCTTAAACCGTCACCCAGGCTAAGGGTAACATCATATTTGAGGGCAATTTCCAGCAGGCGGTCATATTGCTCAAAGAGAGGATTTTCCCTCTCGTTATGGAGCATCCACCCGGCCAGAAAAGCACCGCCCCGGCTGACTATGTCGGTGATTCGGCCTTCCCGCCGCAGCCTTTGCACCACTTCAGAGGTTACCCCGCAGTGCACTGTAATAAAATCAACACCGTCAGCAGCTTGTTTTTCAATGACCCTAAACAGGTCGTCTGCCGACATGTCTACCAGGTTACCATACTTTTCCCTGGACTCCACGATAGCCTGGTAAACAGGCACCGTACCGAAGCAAACAGAGCAGTTCCGGATGATCTTTTTCCGGCAGGCATCAATATCTCCCCCGGTACTGAGGTCCATTATAGCGTCGGCTCCAGCCTCCACAGCAACCCGCAGTTTTATTAACTCCTTTTCGATTTCGGGAAACTGGGGTGATGTGCCTATATTGGCATTAATCTTTGTTTTTAAACCCCTCCCCACTCCACAGGGATCCAGGTTAGAGTGGTTGATGTTGGCCGGAATCACAATCGCGCCCTTAGCCAGTTCCCCGGCGATGTATTCCGGACTGACCCCTTCCTTTTCGGCTACTCTCTCTACAGCAGGGGTTATCCGCCCTGCCCTGGCTTGCAGCATCTGTGTCATATTTATTCCTCCTGTGGCTGTTGATTTTTTGCTCGTTGGATTTCCGTGACAAACGCCCTGACCGCCCCGGTAACATCATCGGCGCCAACAACGGCGCTAATAACAGCCGCGCCATCCGCACCTGCCTGAATAACCGAAGCGACATTATGAATCTGGATACCGCCTATAGCGTAGATCGGTAAACTTGTCGCCCGCCTGATTTCTTCCAGCAGCCGGAGCCCCCTGGGAGACCGGGCATCTTTTTTGGTTTGGGTGGGGAAAACAGGGCCGACTCCAATATAACTTGCCCCATCCTTTTCGGCGGCCCTGGCTTCTTCGGGTGTACCCGCCGAGACTCCCACCACCATGTGGGGCCCTACTATTTTTCTGACCAATTCCAAAGGAATATCCTGCTGCCCAATATGTACGCCATCTGCCTCAACCGCCATTGCCACATCCACGCGGTCGTTGACGATAAAGAGCACCCCGGCTTCCTGTGTAATCCTGCGGAGCTTACGGCCCGCTTCCACTAACCATGAGGCGGGCCAGTGCTTTTCCCTCAGTTGGACAGCAGTCGCGCCTCCACTGATACAGGCCTGAATTACTTCCGTATATGAGCGACCTCGTGAAAATTCTTCTCCGGTAATAATATATAACCCCCCGTGGATCACCATTTAACATTTCCCCTTTTCGGCAGCGATATCAGCCAACCGGTAAAGTTCCGCAAAATGGTTTGTCGGCCCTTTGCCGCGTCCTATAGGGAATCCCTGCTCAAGTGCCTGGCGGACAAATTTCTTAGCTACACCCACCGCTTCATTTACAGTAAAACCCAAAGCCAAGCCCGCGGTCAGGGAGGCCGCAAAAGTGCAACCTGTGCCGTGAGTATTTCTGGTCTCTATTCTCGTATCCCTGTATTCGAAAAACTCATTTCCGTCGAATAAAATATCTATGGCTTCTTCTTCCTCAAGATGACCACCTTTAATCACGACATTAGGCACCCCCAAACTCTGTAGGTCTATAGCCGCGTTTTTAACGTCATCAACACAACGTATCTCGCGCCCTGTCAGGATCTCTGCTTCGGGGATATTGGGAGTGACAACACGGCACATGGGCAGAAGCAGGTTGCGAAACGCCCAGAGAACCCGGTCAATCCGTTCGTCCATAAGAAGATCGCCGCTGGTAGCAACCATCACCGGGTCAACAACAATATTCCGGATAGAGTAATTCTGCAGGTGTTCACACACCGTTTTTATAATTCCGGTATTAGATAGCATCCCGGTCTTCACCGCATCCACCTCAATATCCTTCAGCGCCGTGTCAATCTGCAAACCAACAAATTCCGCCGGAATGGCATGCACTCCCGCAACTTCAAAAGTATTCTGAGCGGTAACACCAGTGACAACAGAAAGCCCGTAAACCCTCATGGCGGCAAAAGTCTTTAAATC
>DDKP01000068.1:4794-5321 GCA_002339745.1 Firmicutes bacterium UBA2595
AAACCCACCTTCCGGGGTGGGTATAAGTGTCTTGTAACATAATACCACTTCCCTCCGCCGGTATTACCCGGTTATGCGCAGCCGTCGTGAAAAACGGCGCGGGCCGCACAAATCAGGTTCTAAGGGTTGACCTTTCAGTCTCTCAGCCGCAACTGCAGCACCCCTAGTGGTCTTTATAGGTTTTACTAATTATAGCACTTTTAATGCTTTTTTGTAAATACGTGGCGAGAGGAAAAAAAGCCGGCAATCTGAGTTTAATTGCCGGCTTAAATTGCGGGTGCCCTGGGGCGTCCCCTTCTGGCAGTCTCCCGGATTATCCCCCGAATTTCGTCGATATCAAAGGGTTTAATAATGCACTTGATCACACCGTGCTTGTAACTCCTGTCGATAACATCCTTCTCGGTAAAAGCGGTCATAATCACCACATCCGGACCAAAGCCCGACTCATAGATGATTTCTATGGCCTTGGCCCCATCCATAACAGGCATCCTGATATCCATAAACACCAGAGCAGGTTGAACAGTCTC
>DDKP01000024.1 GCA_002339745.1 Firmicutes bacterium UBA2595
ACCAATATTATCAATATTCTGAACGATGTTGACAATTATTCACTGGTTCTGCTGGATGAACTGGGGGCGGGGACCGACCCGACCGAGGGGGCCGCTCTGGCTATGGCCATTTTAGACTACCTGGACAGGAAAAAAGCCTGTACCATCGCGACGACCCATTACAGCGAACTTAAGGCTTTTGCCTTTAACCGGCCGGGTATAGAGAACGCTTCGGTGGAATTCGATATAAAAACATTAAGACCGGCGTATAAACTGAATATCGGGCGGCCGGGGAGCAGCAGCGCTTTTGAAATTGCCGGCAGGTTGGGCCTGAAGGAAGAAATAATCAATGTGGCCAGGCAGGCGCTTTCCAAAGAGGATATCCAAGTCACCGATTTGATCCGGGAATTGGAAGACAACAGGCGGGTGGCCGAAATTGAACGAAACGAAGCATTGAGCCTGAGGAAAGAACTGGAAAAGCTCAAGGAGGAATACGAGCGAAAACTGGCCGGACTTGCCGATAAGCGGGCAGAGGTGATGGAAAAAGCCCGCCGGGAAGCGGATGAGGTGCTGCGAAAGGCGCGGTTGGAGGCTGAAGCCCTGATCAAAGAGATAAAAGAAGCTGCGGCCCAAGGGGCGAGCCAGCAGGCCCTGGCCATGGCGCAAAGCGCCAGAAGCAGGTTAAGGAAGCTCAGGTATACCGATGAGAGTGATGAGGAAGAAATTGCAGCAGGAGATGTACCGAAAAAAGTCAGCCCCGGCCAGGAAGTTTTCCTGCCCAGATATAATCAGAGCGGGTGCGTGCTCTCCGCTCCGGACGGCAACGGAGAGGTATCGGTCCAGGTAGGGGTGATGAAGCTGACTCTTCCCCTGTCCGAGTTAAGAATACAAAAGGCCCGGACCATTACTGAAACCGGTGCGTCCAAAGTTATGGCCGGCAAAGCCAAAGAAATCTCCACAGAAATTGATTTGCGGGGTATGACCGTGGATGAAGCGGTGGAAGCTGTGGAGAAATATCTTGATGACGCCTATCTCGCCGGGCTGCCCAAGGCATACCTGATTCACGGCAAAGGCACCGGCGCGCTGCGCAAGGCCATAACCGGCCTGCTGGCCGGCCACCGCTTTGTCAAAAGCCACAGGCTGGGCGAGTACGGCGAAGGCGGGACGGGTGTGACGGTGGTGGAAATGAAGTAGCGAGACGGGCTGTTTACACGGTTTTTCCGTGTTCCTCATCTAGTCAACTAAATCTTAGCCCCCGCAAAACCTTTTTTATACTCTTGCTGAAAAAGGCTGCTGACCTTTGTCAACAGCCTTGTAAAACATTTGGTTTACCAGTTTACCATTTTCCGATTAGCATCAGATAGCCGGGAATCCAACAGGTAACAACCCCTACCGCTACAGTTACCCAGGCCGTGAATGTCTGGATAGGCTTTTGAAGGGCTGTTAACAGGAAGAACAAGAACCACAGAAATGCCCATGCTAACCAGATTATACCGAATCTAATGTCACCGGAACTAAACGAAAGATAGGAGGAGGGTAATGCTGTTATGGCCACAAAAAGGCAATACCAGCCCAACCCCCTGCCATCCAGATTAAAAATGTTGGTAGCAGCCACATATAAATAGGTAAAACTGAATAACAGCCCTGTAGCTCCTGCATAAAACATCGGCAGTTCGGTTGCTTTTGCCAAACCAACAATGTTTAGGGTGAGAGTGAGACCTCCGGTAAAAATGTTCATTATTGCCGCAGCCTTGGCATCGATCTTGCCCAGCAGGCTGACTCCATTAACGAAAAGAACTGCCCCAACATACAGCAATGCCACTCCCAGCATTTAAACCGCTCCCCTTTCTAAACTTAATTCTAAACTTAATTAAGAAAACGAGGCTTTAATCGGCTTAAAGCCTCGTTGTGCGCCAGCATTATTTAGTTGAATTCCTTAGCTTAACCCTTATTTGGAATTCCGCTAATCGGACATTCAGCAGTCCCGGCTGTGGATCTGGTGAATTTTTCGACATTCTGCCGCGCTTTTTCCGGATCTGTTACCCATGTTCTGTAGAATTCATACGGGCATTCTGCCACTCCCTTGTCTGTTTCCTTTGAATTGATTTTACCGGTGTAGCCCCTGTGCAGGAGCTTGAAGAGATGGTTCTGGGATTGCCAGTTTTTGCGGGCGTCCCGAATTGCCGATATTGAAAGCTCCGCATACTGGATCCCATTTTCTTCTTCACCGCATTCTCCAAGTGTTCGCCCGTCAAAGCCGATTATCGCGGAATGACCGAAATAGGAGTATACTCCGTCATTGCCTGAAGCGTTGGCTACTGCCACATAGCAGTTGTTTGCCCAAGCCATTGTCTTGGCCATAAGTATTTGCTGTTCCTTGGCCGGATACATGTATCCCTGGCATCTGACGATTAATTCGGCTCCCCTCATTGCACAGTCACGCCAGATTTCCGGATAATTCCCGTCATCACAGATGATCAGGCTGATTTTAAGTCCTTTGGGTCCTTCGGAAACGTAGGTTTTGTCACCGGGATACCATCCCTCAATTGGGCGCCATGGCATAATTTTCCTGTATTTTTGGACAATTTCCCCTTTGTTGTTAATGAGGAC
>DDKP01000114.1:0-2552 GCA_002339745.1 Firmicutes bacterium UBA2595
CCTCCCTTATCTTCTCCCTTAATTCATCATCAGGCAGGCAGGCCAATTCTTCCCGCAGTTTGGCCATCCTCTGTTTATATTCTGCCCGGCTCTCCTCCCTGACCTTCTGAATAACTATGTTTACACCGTAATTCCTATCCCTGCCGCCGGTGACCTGGGAGACGTAAGTCACATATTCTTCGCCCCGGTCCAGCAATGGCGCAAAATGCCTGGCCAGGCGGGCATTCAGATAGCCAACCTGTGCCCCGGAAATCTTTTCAACTCTGACAGCATTGACATCATAAGGATTATCCGGTTCCCTGACCAGGTGGAGCTTTTCCCCTTCATTTAATCCCGCCACAATTTCCTGCCTGTTTTCAAAGGTAACCCCGACAACCTTGGTGTAAAACTCCTCTTTATCGGCAATATCCCGGTAATAGTCGTCAGTAAGATAAGTGACGGCATTACGGAAAAGTTCCTCCACAAACCCGACTTCGTTTGGGGCTTTTTCCTGAAGATTATCTTCCGTAAAGGGGTTATCGGCCCAGGCGGAAGGCTTGAAATCCCGGATGTTCAACTGCAGGCTGGTCCTGCCGTTCCACTCGTTCTTTTCCAGGGCAAACACCATATCGAACAGCTCTTCCCGGGCCAGAATTTCAAAACGCTCCCCGAGGTTAAAACCAATGGCGTCAAAGACAGATTGCCTGTCCCTGACTTTCATTTTAAGGTGGGACCCGTCAGATCCCACCGGGCGATACTCCAAAACAGAAGTCTTCCGGCTGGCCAGCAACGGCCCGGGATTTTCACAGCCAAAGGGGGCCAGTATGCACAGCTGGCGGTAGAGTTTTTCATCCAGGTCCGCAAAATCAACTTCACTGTCTATGTAAATTTCCGGCATCAAGTCTTCATCGGTCAGGAAGTAATCGGCATATCTGTTAAGCCCTTCCCTGAAGGCAGTGATATGAACAGGGGACATGGTGAGCCCGGCTGCCTGCGTATGACCTCCGTACTTTTCCAGGTACTTTTCGTTGTTCCTGAAGGCTTCGTAAATATTGAAGGAAGGAATGCTCCTGGCAGAACCTTTCGCCGCGTTCCCGTCAATGCCGAGAAGCACCACCGGACGGTAAAAATCCTGGACCAGTCTGGAAGCGACAATCCCGATGACTCCCAGGTGCCACCCCTCCCTGGCCAAGACGATAACCTTTTCCCGGTTAAGATCTACCCCCCCGGATTGAATAATGCGTAAAGCTTCTTGATAAATCGCCGCTTCGATGCCCTGCCTCTCCTCGTTCAGGGCGCACAGCTCCGCCGCCAGCGCCAGCGCTTCCTGCCGGTCTTCGCTTAACAGCAGTTTTATAGCGGTATTAGCATCCCCCAACCGCCCCGCGGCGTTAATCCTGGGCGCCATCTGGAAGGCCACCTGCCGGGAGTTAACCTCTCCGCAGTTTATCCCGCTTTCCTCCATCAGGGCCCGCACCCCCACGGACCGGGTCCTGGCCAGGGAGTTCAGTCCCTGCTTGACCAGGATGCGGTTCTCCCCTTTTAACGGGACAATATCGGCAATAGTGCCAAGGCACACCAACGCGGTCAGCTCCTCAAACAAGCCGGCGTCACTCTCACCCGTGAGGGCTTGTCCCAGCTTGAATGCCACCCCGGCTCCGGCCAGGTCCTTGAAGGGATACCGGCAGTCTTTCTGCTTGGGATTGACCACGGCCATGGCCCGCGGAAGAATTTCCGGCGGTTCGTGGTGGTCGGTAATGATAACATCCATTCCGAGGCTTTTGGCAAATTCAACCTCATCAAGGGAAGAAATCCCGCTGTCCACGGTTATCACCAGGGAAATCCCGTCTTTACGGGCCGCGCTGACAGCTTCATTGTTCATCCCGTATCCTTCAGTAAGCCGGTCCGGTATGTAGTAATCCACATTGGCGCCGAGTCTGTCCAGTACCCGGATTAAAATAGAGGTACTGGTAATCCCGTCCACATCGTAGTCGCCAAAGATACGGATTCTCTCACCGCGGTCCACAGCCTGCCGTATTCTTTCTACCGCTTTTTCCATATCCTTCATGAGGAAGGGGTCGTGCAGGGACTCGGTTCCTCCGAACAAAAAGGTCTTGGCTTCCTCCAGGGTGGTAATGCCCCTGTTAACAAGAATCTGGGCAACAACTTTCGATATGCCCAGCTTTAAGGTGAAAATCTCCTGGAGAGCAGAATTCGGCTTGGGTATCCGCCATATCTTGGTGTGTTTTGACATAGTGTCTCCCCCGTAATCAATTCCCTTTAATTATAAAACATCGGCCAGGGGGACGGCAATGTGTAAAAAGGCAATTGATTCCTTCGCTCTTTCGTCTAGGCCAGGTTATATCCTGCTTGGATTAAAATGCGGCTTTCGTGGGATGAAATGCGGAAGGGGCCGCCCCATAATGGGTTTATAGATAAAACTACTTTAACAAACTAGTTCCTTTGTATCAAACTTGAGTTATCATTTCTACTAAAACAACATAAACGGGTTATATTGCGCATGAACGGGTTGAAAAAAAAATAACCGTGTTGAAACGGTTACTTTTGCTTAC
>DDKP01000114.1:2889-17959 GCA_002339745.1 Firmicutes bacterium UBA2595
ACATATGTGACAGCTTCGATAATGCCTTTAAAGGTAGCAGTGTTACCTTTAATTACATCATTCAAGAAATTATTGTGTATTAAATGGTCTTTTAGTTGGATTTAATAATTCAATTTTACTCACTGACAATTTTCATTAAAATGTCAGGTTTAAAATTTGGGGATTTGGCATAAGCCCAGTAAAATTGATTACGAACAAGGGTTTCTTTTTTATAAGAAAAACTGGACGCCATGTTTTCTTTATATATTTCTATCATAATTTCATCGGTCTCTATGATGTAATTGCCCTCACTATCCTTGGGCGTTCCTTCCCACCCCTGAATTCCCAGAGGCATATCTTTTTGGTTCAGGCTGATTTTATAAGGTTTATCCCATTTGGCAAAAATATATACATATTCTTTTAATATTTTAGGTTCCCGTTCTTTTTCAAAACCTACCGGCCACGCAGTTCTATTGCCTCCGACTCCATCTGTTATATTATTGACAACTGCCATTATCTCTCTAGATAGATTTTTAAATTTAGGGTCGCTCCCTGCAAGTTCAGTCCTGTCACCATTAAAGTATATTGTAATCTTTTCAGGAGGTGGAGGAGAAAAAACATTTCGCGTCTGAGATTCAGACTTTAAAGAGTCCGAGCAGCCCGAAATAGCAGCAAACAAACCAAAAAATAATACAATCAACGCAAATTTTTTCAACCTGCAAACCTCCTCTTATAAAAATCAACTCCGGAAACCGGGGTTGATAAATCGGAGTCAACTTCTATGGAGAAACATATATCTTTTGTCGCAGCTATTCCGGTCTTAACCAGCAGCATAGTGATAGTTCGGGTACATTTACCAACAGCGAAATCTTTTTCCGGGCAAGAAATATGACTAAAACCTGGCCTATCCCGTTATAAGGACAGGCGGATATCCATACTGTTCAAAACTCGTCCTTCGATAACCCGGCTGTCATGACAGATCTGTCACTGTCGTTAGAACCATATTACATCCCACCTTTCAGCGGGTTTGCCTTTATCCGGGAATTTGAATTTATTCTATTTTTTTGACATATTATTATTTTTTCTATATATTTTCGGGTTGTTCCTACCCAACTGGGTTAAAATGTAGCTTTCCTGGGTTAAAATGCGGCTTTCGTGGGATGAAATGCGGTAGCCAGCCCTTCTTAATGTTACAGTACTTTCTCAACAACCCATTATGGGGCAGCCTCTTCAATTGAACGTTATGAGGTCGCAGTATTTTCGCTTCCCTCTTCCTTCTTCCCGCTTTCCTCTTCCGGCTGCTCCAGCTTTTTCAGCTTCTTCTGCAGGTATTCAATTTCCGCGCTCAGGCTCTCCAGTTGAGCATTGCTGGCTCTCAATTTCCTGGCCAGCTTCAGCTGTTTGACAGCCCCAAAGAGGCCGGCGGCCAAAGCCCCCAGTAAAGCCGAAGAAAGGATGACCAGGACCAGCGAAATATCCTTTAACTGCCAGATGAACAGCGTAATGTCAACCCTGGAGGCGTTCTGCACGGCAAAGACGGCCACTCCCAACGAAAAAATAAGGCCCAGTACCAGGTAAACCTGCATAAGGTTTCCTCCCCAACATTTTTATTAAATATTCTCCTTAGTCTTCAAATTTCCTTTTTATCCTTCCCCCAATATCATTTTCACGGTTTTCTCCTGAAACCGGTATATTGACGGCATTTCTAAAACAGCATATAGGATACAACCCCGGCCATAACAACACCGTAAACCAGTTTAACCGTTCCTCCGGCAAAGCTTTTGGCAATGGGTTTCACCCCGATAGACACGGGTTGGGTAATCAGCCTTCCAATCAAACCCCACCACATAAAAAAGCCCAGCAGCGGTCCGAAAAACATGCCGCTTAGAATCCCGGTGGAAAACCCGGTTATCCCCGCGCCGGTGAAGGCCAGGTTTGCTTCCCGGTATCTCCCGCTCAGCCACCACCCTACCGTTTGAAACAACAGGTGGACGACAGTTATCGTGACCAGCGCTTTAACCGTCAGTACCGTAAATCCTGTCAACCAACCGTATCCCCATAAACAAACAAGAGGTACTGCCAGGCCCAGGGAAGTCTTCCACAGCGACAGGAACATGGCGAAAGTTATAACAACAATTAATACCAGCTTGATTAGCATTATACTGTCCCCTCGTACTTCTCAAAACCATACCTGTTACCTATATTTTCCGCCATTAAAATTTGATATTCCACAAGAGCCTATTTATCTTGGCGAAAGAAGAAAAACCCCTCTGCCGAGGGGAAAATTATGTTCGTCACTGGACACTTACTATGCTTTCCTGCCTTCTAATCTTTTAAACACTACCCATAATGGGCTGGCATTGAAAATGGAAGAATAAGCTCCACTGACTACACCGATCAGCATTGCCAGGGTAAAGTACCTGATGGTGGTACCGCCAAATACCAGGAGCGCCACCAGGACGAAGACAACTGTTAAAACGGTGTTGATGGACCGGGCCAGGGTCTGGAGAATACTGTTGTTTACGAGGGTTTCCAGGTCTTCACCCTTTTTCCGTTTCTTCAGGTTTTCTCTGATCCGGTCAAAAATAACGATGGTGTCATTGATGGAGTAACCGATAATGGTGAGGATAGCGGCCACGAAAGCGCTGTCCACTTCCCACCAGAATATCGAAAACAGCCCCAGGGTAAGAAAAACATCATGCAGCAGGGCTATGATGGCGGCAATGCCGAACTTAAACTCAAACCGTATGGTTATGTATATAACCATCAGGACAGAAGCCACCAAAAGAGCCAGGACAGCCTTTTGCGTAAGCTCTTTACCAATCACGGGACCAACCTTGTCTATTCTGAGCTTGCCTTTATCAATAGGAGCCACTTTTTTTTCCAGGGTCGTCAGGAATTCGTCCTGCCTCTTGTCATCCAGGACAGGCGTCCTGATTAAAGCTCCGCGCTCCCCGGAAAGCTGAATCCCGCTTTTTTCCAGGTTAATTTCTTTGAGAGCTGCCCGGATTCCGGCAACGGTGACATTGCTCTTGAATTCAATATTAAACAGGTTACCCCCCGTGAAGTCAATGCCAAGGTTTAGCGGGTACCCAATGGTAGCCCACTTGAATATCATTGATATGATTCCCGGAATAATTACCAGCAGGGACAGGGTGAACCAGATTTTGCGTCTTCCGATAATGTTCAATGAAAGCACCTCCTACTATGCCCCGTACAGTTTAGTGTTCCTTATTCCGGAATCCACAACCAGCCTCAGCAACCACCTGGTGAACGTTATCGCGGTAAACATACTGGCCAGGATGCCTATGCTAAGGGTTACGGCAAAACCCCTGATGGCTCCCGTACCGAAATAATAAAGGATGGCTGCGGCAATCAGGGTTGTGGCATTGGCATCGAAGATGGTGGTAAACGCCCTGGAGAAACCGGCCTCAACCGACCGGCGCAGCGAATTGCCTTCCCGGATCTCTTCCTTCAGCCTCTCAAAAATGATAACATTGGCGTCAACAGCCATGCCTATCGACAGGAGGAAACCCGCGATTCCAGGCAGGGTCAGGGTAGCATTCAAGGCAGCCAGGACCCCCAAAACAATAAACATGTAGACAACCATAGCCACATTGGCCACCAGGCCGGGAAGCCTGTAATACGCTACCATGAATATAAGAATAGCAATAATACCTATAATACCGGCTTTTTGGGACTTATCCAGGGAATCCTTTCCAAGGGTTGGACCCACGGACTGGATAGCTACCTTTTCCAGCTTTACCGGGAGAGCCCCGGACCGCAAGAGGATGGCATCCTTGTTGGCTTCTTCCAGGTTCTTGTACCCTCCCGAAATCTGTGCCTGTCCAGTGGTTATGGCTTCTTTTACAATAGGGTTTGTCAGCAGGTTTTCATCAAGATAAATAGCAATGGCTCTTTTGGGGTCCTGGGGATTCGGATACTTCTGCACCAGTTCGGTGGTGACGGCTCCAAATTTCTTGGCCCCTTCCGAGTTAAAAGTCAAAGAGACGTACGGTTCGTTTGTGGTCGGGTCGGTAGAAGCCTGGGCGTCTTTCAAATCCTGTCCCGTAACCACCAGCCTGCCGTCGGCAGTAACAAATTTCAGCTGGGCCGTCCGGCCTATCAGCTCAAGAGCCGTTTCGGCATCTTTAACACCGGCCAGTTCAACGATCAACCGGCGCGTACCCTCTTTCTGGATGAGGGGTTCTTTTACCCCCGTCTGGTTGACCCGGTTTTCAATAACCGCTTTTACCCGGTCGATGGAATCAAGCTTTACCGGGGCTTCAGGAGTGTCCACAGCCTCCAGGACAACATGAACTCCACCCTGCAGGTCCAGGCCCAGGTTTATGTTGTTCTGCAGAACACGGTATTTAATCAGCAAGAACCCGCCTATTCCTATAACAAGCAATATTGCTATAAGTACTGCAAGACTTCTAGCCCTCATATATAGTGTCCTCCTTAATTCTTTTGCGGCAAGGTGGCTCGAAAACCTCCACGGTCTATTATATACCCTGCCTCAAAAGCTTGTCAATAAAGGTAATTATCTACTATTATTAGAGCAGTTTGGCCCCATTTATCTCAAGGGCAAAATGGCTCTTCAGGAAATCGGCGGCCCTGCGGCAGAGCACCATCCTGCTCAGAAAAATTTCAAAGTACTCCATCACAGGGCAGATTTCAATATCAATGGTTAGTTCCATAGTAATGGTTCTGGTCTCCCCGTTGACCCTGAGGAATGAGTGTTCAACCGCGTAGTTAACACGGTCGTGAATATCAAAGGTAGAGAAATCCTGGTTCCTCACTCTTGACCGGTGAACATCCGACTTGTCGGCCAGGATAAGGGCAGCGGCCACACTGTTAACCGGCTGCCCGTATTCTTCCTCATGATTGCCGATAGCGGAAATTACAATGGAAATATCCTGCGGATTCATACCCATCCTGGACAGTATATAGTACGCAAGGGTTGCCCCGGACTGGCCGTGGTCATAACGGCTGATCACGTTTCCAATATCGTGCATATACCCTGCAATGGCAGCCAGTTCAACTTCCCGCTGGGGGTAGTTTAATCGCTCCAGAATATTCCTGGCAATCCTGGAAATCAGATTGATATGCCGGTAACCATGTTCGGTAAAGCCCATAACGCCAAGATACTCGTTACCTTTCCTGATGCAGGTATCAACAACCGGGTCCTTTTTTACATCCTCAACAGTAATCATGTCAAGCCCCCCGTGGTACAAAATGTGGTACAAAAAAAAATAATCTTGAAGTCTCTGTTTAAAAAATATACTTCTATATTTATCGCAAAAAATCCTTTTCCGGTACTCCTCAGTTTAATCCGCCTGATTTATTTTGTCCCTGTTTTTCAGTTTAAATAAAAAAGCAGGCCAATTTAGTGACCCGCTCTTGGTTTCCCGCCTATTTATTTTCTTCTTCATCTTTGTTGATGTATGCAATCGATGATTTGAGCACTTCTATTTTGACATTTTCAGCGACTTTCAGGATTACGGTTTTGTCTTTGACTTTAACCACTGTTCCCAGAATACCCCCGATAGTAGTGACGCTTAAATTAGGTTCAAGGCTGGCGATAGTCTGCTGGTGCTGCTTCTGCCTCTTCTGCTGCGGGCGGATAATCAGAAAATAAAAAATCCCCACCAGTACCAGCAGGTACAGTATTGTCCCGTATTGCTGCATATCGGCTTCCCTCCTTTGCTGTGTTGAATTTTATTCTTCCCTAAGTGAAAAAAATCCTCTTATTCATAACCGTAATCAGCAAAAAATTCTTTGCGGAACTCGGGCAGGCGATCTTCGGCAATAGCCTGCCGCACCTTTTTCATCAGGGTAAGCAAAAAATAAAGGTTATGGATAGTAGTAAGGCGCAGTCCCAATATCTCTTCGGCCTTGAACAGGTGCCGGATGTAAGCCCTGGTATAATTACGGCAGGCATAACACGAGCACTCTTCATCCAGAGGACGGAAATCACGGGTATTCTCGGCATTTCTGATGACCAGCTTCCCCCTGGAAGTCATTACGGTCCCATTCCTGGCAATTCGGGTGGGTAAAACACAGTCAAACATATCCACCCCTCTCATCACACCTTCGATCAGGCAATCGGGAGATCCTACCCCCATAAGGTACCTTGGTTTGTCCGTGGGCAGCAGGGGAATTGTGTATTCCAGCATCTCATACATTAAGGGCTTAGGCTCACCCACACTGAGCCCTCCAATGCCGTAACCGGGAAAACCGATGTCCATAAGTTCCTTGGCGCTCCGTTCTCTCAGATCCTTATACATTCCCCCTTGAACTATCCCGAACAGAGCCTGGTCTTCCCTCCCGTGAGCCTCCTTGCACCTGGCTGCCCACTGCGTTGTCCTCTGCAGGGCCGCTTCCGTATACTCCCATGTGCTGGGATATGGAGCGCACTCGTCGAAAGCCATTATGATATCGGCTCCCAAGGCCATCTGGATTTGGGTTGCCCTCTCAGGGCTCATAAAGTGTGTTGACCCATCCAGGTGAGATTTAAAGGTTACCCCATCTTCACTGACTTTCCGGAGCGGTCCCAGGCTGAATACCTGGAACCCCCCGCTGTCTGTGAGAATGGGCCGGTCCCAGTTCATGAACTTGTGCAGTCCTCCGGCCTCATTGATCAGGTCTTCTCCAGGCCTTAAGTAGAGGTGATAAGTATTGCTCAGAATAATTTCCGTGCCCATTTCCTTGAGTTCTTCCGGCATCATGCCTTTTACTGTCGCCTGGGTCCCCACTGGCATAAAGACGGGGGTTTCAATTGTCCCGTGAGGTGTATGAAGTCTTCCCAGGCGGGCTTTGCTGCGCCTGCATTCCTTTATAAGTTCAAACCTAACCGCCAACTGTTGCCCTCCCGCCCAATCTATCGGCATAAATGGTTTCTTTTAGGCCCCGGAATTTAATTATTACGCACCTATTTTGTAAATTATACCAGACTTATGTTTTAAAGGCAAACTACATTATCAGCATAGCGTCTCCAAAACTGAAAAACCGGTACTTGTGCTGTACTGCCCGGCGGTAAGCTTCCAAAATCTTTTCCCTCCCGGCAAAGGCGGATACCAGCATTAACAGTGTGGACTTGGGAAGATGAAAATTCGTAATCAACAGGTCCACTACTTTAAACCGATAACCGGGATAGATAAAAATATCGGTCCAGCCGCTGGACGGACTGACTAAGCCGTTTTCGCCCGCGACTGTTTCCAGAGTCCTGGTAGTGGTTGTCCCAACAGCGATCACCCGTCCTCCCGCCTTTTTCGAACGGTTAATGGCGCCGGCGGCTGCGGGGCTGATTTCAAAGTACTCTGAATGCATTTTATGTTGTTCAATGTTCTCAACTTTGACAGGTCTGAAAGTCCCCAGGCCTACGTGGAGTGTCAGTTCAACTACTTTTACTCCCATGTTCCG
Organism: Firmicutes bacterium UBA2595; assembly: GCA_002339745.1. Taxonomy (GTDB): domain Bacteria; phylum Bacillota; class Thermincolia; order Thermincolales; family UBA2595; genus UBA2595. The sequence continues at coordinate 10,294 of DDKP01000114.1, forward strand.
TATCCTGTCGAGGAGTTCCGGGGTGAAATGAAGCCCCGCGGTGGGAGCCGCCGCTGAACCTGGAATCTTTGCGTAAACGGTCTGATAACTTTCTCTGTCCTTAAGTTCTTTCTTTATATAAGGCGGAAGAGGCATCTGGCCAAGCCTGTCAAGAATATCCTCGAAAACCCCGTTGTAACTGAATTTTAGTTCCCTTCCCCCTGCTTCCGTTACATTGACGGCTTCCGCGGTAAGCAGTCCATTACCGAAAGAAATCACAGTTCCTGGCTGAACCCGCCTGCCTGGTTTGACCAGCGCCTCCCAGGTATTGATGTCCTTTCTTTGCAGCAGGACCACTTCAATCCTGGCTCCGGTTTTTTCCTTGACACCAAGCAGCCTGGCCGGGATTACCCGCGTACTATTGATTACCATAACATCGCCCGGGCGAAAATATTCGATGCAGTCATGAAACCGCCTGTGCTCAATGCTGCCGGTATCCCTGCGCAAAACAAGGAGCCTGGATCTGTCTCTAGACTGTGCAGGCTCCTGAGCGATAAGTTCTTCCGGAAGATAGTAATCAAAATCCTTCAGTTTCATTCCACGCCATCCCTTAGGCCCCGGTCCTCTGAACGCCCGACGAGGCAATATTGCCAAACTACCTACTAATAGTTGGACTTTATTTCCACACCCGTGTAATAAAATTTCAGTATCTCTGTGTACGTTTTCCCCTGGACAGCCATCTCGTAGGCCCCCCATTGCGATAACCCGACACCATGGCCCCACCCGTGGCCTTCAAATACCACTTTACCTGAAGGGGCCTTGCTGAATGACAATGACCCCGAGGCATCTATGACGTAAAACTCCGCGTTGTTACTGTTTAGAATCGCCACGTTCCCGTAATCAGATACCCCATATAAAGCTGTAGCCTCAACGGCTACGGACTGCCCACTGACGTCCAGTACCGAATAGCTGGGAGTTATAACCTCGCCCGTGTTAACATCAAAGAACCTGCTCATGAAACGTTTTGTATTGTCACCGCCGTTGCTGTCCGTCTTAAACCCGGGGTTAAATAATTGTCCAAATTCGTTACCACTCCTGCTGATAGTATTCCCGTAGATGTCTGTAATAATTACTGTTTTAACACGACCAGAGGGGTATTTTTCCAGCTTGAAAGACTTAATGGGCCCGATTTGAGAACCGTTCTGCTGCGCCTGGTTCAACTTGATTCGTACATCATCAATGGTGGTAGTATAACTCCAGTTGGCCAGGCCCCTACCGGCGCTGTAAGGATCCGGTTTTCCCCTGAGATATGGCAGGGCATTGGACCATACATTCTCACTGTCTTCGGTATGGCCGCCGCTGTTGGAGTGGTAAAGCGCGCTGACCGGACTTCCGTTATACAGTATCAACTGACCGGCGGTATCCTGGACAGCCTTTGTGGCATTAGCTCCTTCACACCCGGCTCCTCCGTACACCTGATCTGTCGAAGTATCAAGCATGTTATAACCTTCTAAAACACGTTTATTGTAATTCGCGACGACATAAGTTCTGGCAGCCGTTGCCTGGGCTTTTAAAGCTTCCATAGGCCAGCTGTTGCTCATCTCTTTAGGGACGACCCCGTACAGGTACTCTTCCAGCGGAAGTTCATTGATAGCTATAATACTGTTACCCGAACTGCGGAATTCCATATTCCCCCTATACGATCTGTTGATGGACTGAACTGAACCACCTGAAGTGAAACTTAAAAGGGATACCCTGTTGACCGCATCATGTGCAGTTTCCTTGACAACCACCGGCCCTGTATAAACCTTATCCAGAGGTTGCCCGTTTTTGTAAAGCTGAACACCGGCCGGCAAATAATAGACCTGCCATTGCTCACCTTCAACAGCCGGCGCAATCGTCTCTTCACCGGGAACTGCACCAATATTTATAATCTGATAATTACCTTTCACAGAAAAGCTTATGGAACTGGCATTTCGGTAAGTGGAACCGGCATTGGTCGTAACAATTCCTACCCTGACATTAGCCGGAATCTGGGCCAAAACCGTGGCCGCCAAAGCGCCGGTTAAGAGAATGACTGTAAACAATGAAATCAGAATACTTGTTTTAAGGCCTCTTGAACGACTCATGGTAAAATCATCCTCCCATACCAACCTTGCTAAATTTCGACACGTTTTGCCCGTTTCCTGCTTACAAAACAGTATCAAAGCTCAAAAAATTACCGAGCCTCGAACCATACCCTTTTGTCGATTGAGGTCTCGGTGAATTATAAGCAAACCGAATAATTATAAACAGCCTTAGAAATTGGGTTTCAAAATGTACATGCCCTCGTTTCCCTTACCATTTTGGGGGTTGTCTTCTCCCATGTAACTGTCGCCCGTAGTTCCATTGTCACCTGCAGTATTATCACCTGCGGTATTGTTACCGTTGTTTCCGCCACCGGCATTGCTGCTGTCGGGGTTAACCGCGCTTCCGGTCTGGTTGTTATCACCGGCCGGATTCAACCTGGTACCCGTTTCGGCAGTGTCATGGGTAGGGGTACGGCGGTCCTCCGGTCCGGTTTTTCGCCGAACAGGCTGCTGAATGTATTGTACCTTATCTGGTTCATCATCCGGTTTTCCGGGAGGTTCCGCCCTGTATACATGTTCTTCCGTGTTCTCTTCGCCAATAGGTTTCCTTACACTGGCGAGGTACTTCCTTTCCTTGACTTCAAACTGGTCTTCTCTGGTGGCCTGGTCAATTATCACATCGGGAAGTCCGCCGGCATTTGATATTGCAGCTACGATGCTCTGCTCTTTCAGGTCATTTTCGGTAACAGGCAGCCCGGCGTTTACCGCTTCGATAAGGACTGCATATTTGCCAGGTGAGAGCCCTTTCTTATTAGCGGTTTCCCTCATGTCAGACGGGACATGAATTGTCTGGATGTCACCCTTTATCTCACTCACTGCAAGCACTTCATTAGCTGAAGCCAGAAGGGTCCTTTCAAGCGATTTTTTATCAATTTGGGCAGCCGGTAGGGAAGCAACGCTTATAAGAACCTTATTATCACTGTTTTTCTTGATAAAACCTAGTCCCACCGCCTCTTCCGTAATAGCGGCCACTACCCTTTTAACCTTAGAGCCCTTCCATTGAACCCGGTCCAAGATTCTTTGCCCGTCCTGGTTATAGGCATGGGCGTCCATAACATTATCGCGATTACTGACAGTGAGTTCAATACTCGGGTTAATATCAATGGCAACATAAGCAACGGCAATCTCAGAAGGCTGGTTAAAAACGGTCAGCAGGGGACTTGCTGCAAGGATAAGGATTACAGCAGCAGCTATTGCCAGCCAGTTTACTCTCGGCATGCCGAAGACACGCCTGCGGAATACCGGAACACGCACTTCTTCCCCGATATCCGGCGTCCTTCCGGTAATTTTGACTCTTTTGAATTCACCATTGTGAGTCATCAGGATAACATGCTGTCCTCTTTTCTCCATGACTACTCCTGTAAGCCACTCCATAACGTCCCCTCCTTTCCCCGGTAGTTTACCCGAAATAATATCTGTGGTCAAAGAGCTTTCACTATGTACTGTCGCAGATGGTCAAAGTCACCAATCATAATCAGGGTTACCGCAATTATGTATTTCCTTTGTCTCTCAAGGGTTTTTCTGCTAATGCCAACTTTATGTTCAAGAAGTTTCAAAGGAAGTTCTTTTTTTGACATGAGGTAGTTCTTCATGTAATTATCTGCGGCAATAATCCCGGCTACTTCCATGGCCCTGACACGGGCGTCTTCGTGTTTGGGAGAAACCTCTACCAATTCCTGAAAAGTTATTCCGAATTCTCTCAGTTTTGCGGTAAAAATAAGAATTTCTTCCTTGCGTTCGGCAGCCGCAGCTTTCAGCTGGTACTGTTCCACCGACTGTTTTGATTCAAGGTAATAATAAGTTCCTTCCGGGTTATCGTCATCGTCCTCTTCAAAACTTGACAACGGTACAACTTTTTTTTCAAGGGCCGACTCTTTCCTAAAATGGTCAATCAGCCTTCTCTTAATGACTGTTTCGGCAAAACTCAGAAAAGAAGTGTTTTTGCCGGTATCGAAACAATCTATGGCTTCATTAAAGGCCATCAGCCCAATGCTTGCTTCGTCGTCCTCACCCATGCGGATATACCGTCCGCTAACTTTAGATGCCGTCTTAAGAATAAAAGGGGTGTAACTCTTAATCAAGCTTTCACGCGCCATGCTGTTTCCGTTCTGGGCTTCCAGAACCAGCTGCCCGCAGTTAACGACATCCCCTTCCGGTGAGTCTTTCTGGAAGAGAAACCCCATGGCGGTTACACCTCCTCCATTAATAATAGTAATTCGGAATTGTCATCCGGTTTTTAAGGGTTAAAATTTACCTTCTGCCTAAAAAATTTAATAAAATCGTTAGAATTATACTTAGAATTATACTGGTAACAATGGGGAAGTAAAAAGTAAAATTACCTTTCCGCACAAAGATATCTCCCGGTAGCCTGCCGATGGGAAAAATTTTGCCAGCATATGTTATGAAGAAACCTATAAACAGCATTACAACCCCAAAAACCATGAGCATTTTGCCAAATGAATTAAATTCACCCATAACAGTCCCCCGCCTATAATAGTTCTCAGTCAATATAATACGCGATTTATCCCCACAATTATCCCCGTCAGAACAGTTTCTGCTGATCGATATCCTTCTCTGCGTAAATTCCCAGGTGCCGGTAAGCCATTTGAGTTACAACCCGGCCCCGGGGCGTCCGGTTGATAAACCCGAGCTGGAGGAGGTAGGGTTCGTATACGTCTTCTATTGTGTCCGATTCTTCACCGGTAGCGGCGCTGATGGTATCAATCCCCACAGGCCCTCCGTCGAATTTCTGGATGATGGTTAACAGCAGTTTGCGGTCGGTGTTATCTAAGCCCAGGAGGTCAACCTCCAGCATTGCCAAAGCCTGGTGTGCAACCTCCAGGGTTATTTTGCCGTCGGCCCGGACTTGCGCATAATCTCTCACCCTTTTCAGCAGCCGGTTGGCCACCCGGGGGGTGCCCCTTGACCGCCTGGCTATTTCCGTTGCGCCCTCAGGGTCTATTTCTATATTGAGTATAGCTGCTGCCCTTTTCACAATCTCTTTCAGTTCGAAGGTATCGTAAAACTCTAACCTGAACAGGACCCCGAACCTGTCCCGCAGCGGGGAAGTCAGCAGCCCAGCCCTAGTGGTAGCCCCTATGAGAGTAAACCTGGGCAGGTCGATGCGCAGGGACCGGGCGCTGGGTCCCTTGCCGATAATTATGTCCAGCGCATAGTCCTCCATAGCCGGGTAGAGGATTTCTTCCACACTGCGGTTCAGCCTGTGAATCTCATCAACGAACAAAACGTCCCCCTGGGATAGATTCGTCAGAATCGCGGCCAGGTCGCCCGGCCGTTCGATGGCCGGTCCCGAGGTTACCCGGATGTTAACACCCATTTCATTGGCAATGATATGGGCAAGGGTCGTCTTGCCCAATCCCGGCGGTCCAAACAGAAGGACATGATCGAGGGATTCCCCCCTGGCTATGGCCGCCTCGATAAAAACCGAGAGGTTTTCCTTGACCTTGCTTTGCCCGATGTATTCTGAGAGTCTCCGGGGGCGTAAGCTGTATTCTATCTCAATGTCTTCTTCCCTGATACCTGATGAGATGATTCGTTCTTCCATTGGTACCTCCGGTGAGTCTAACTTGAATTAAAACCTGCCCATTTCTTTGAGGGCCAGCTTGACTATTTCCTGGGGCTTTAATGAGCCTGCTCCCTTTTCAGATATTGAGGCCACCAGTTTTCTAACTTCCCCGGGATTGTAACCCAGTGCAATAAGGGCTTCCAGCGCTTCACCCGCACTGTCCGGGAGAAGGGCCGTTATTGGGTCCGGATCCCGGTCCTTACTTGCGGTAAGCTTCCCCAGCTTATCTTTAAGTTCGATGATTATCCGCTGGGCCATCTTTTTTCCTATACCGGGAATCTGGGTTAAAACATTGGTTTGTTCGTGAATAACCGCCTGGATGAGCGCCGCCGGCGTTATTGACGAGAGTACTGCCAAGGCAACCCTCGGCCCTATTCCCGAAACCTGGATAAGTTGTTCAAACAACTCCCGGTCGCTGTCCTGAATAAATCCAAACAACTGCATGGCATCCTCGCGCACATGCAGGTACGTGTAGACGATTACTTCCTCTTTTTTCCCAGCCAGGATGCCGACAGCAGGGGTAGGCACAAAAACTTTGTAGCCGACTCCGGCAACGTCCACAACCACGTAATCTGGTCCGGTATTAACTAGCGTACCGCGGACAAATGATATCATTGACGTCCTCCGATTAGGCTGGCTGATTTATAGGAATGGGCATGGCAAATGGCAACAGCAAGGGCATCTGCCACATCATCGGGCTTTGGAACCTCCGGGAGACCCAGTAAAGTTTTGACCATGAACTGAATTTGAGTTTTTTCCGCCCTGCCGTATCCCACAACCGCCTGTTTTACCTGCAGGGGCGTGTACTCATGGACAGGAAGACCGGTCTGTGCGGCGGCCAGCATGATAACTCCCCTAGCCTGTCCGACTGTTAAAGCCGTGCGCACATTCTTGTTAAAAAACAGCTCCTCTACGGCACAGTAGTCTGGTTTGTACTGGTTAAAAAGAAACATTAATTCATTATACACTTTTTTCAACCTTAATTCCACAGGTTGAGACGGGGATGTGCGAATACAGCCGTAATTTACCGCTTCCAGTTTACTACCGGTTTCCCTGATAAGCCCGTATCCGGTTATGGCAGACCCGGGGTCTATACCCAGCACCATCATATTCTCATCCCCTTTTCCATTTTCAATATTCGACACCCAGGCAAGGTTATCCTGCCTAACCCTGTTTAAGCAAAATATGCTAAAGTCGTCAACAAAAAAACGCCGGGCTTTCAAGCGCCGGCGTCTGTTATTGTTTGAATTCATCGAAGTTCTCCAGGACTGAATTGAGCTGGGCTTCCGTCTCGAATTCATAAAGCTGCTTCAGCCTGCCTTGTGTGTCCTGAGTCTGGTTACTGTAGTCCATGGCCATGTTCAGGTCTTCCAGGATATCCGGAGGAAGACCTGTAACCTCTATATCTTCTTCCTGGAGGACTTTGTAATCATACCCCAAAGGCCCTTCAAAGACAGCCAGAAAACCATTGCTGATGCCCAAATGGCGAAAATCCTGGTGATAAGGGCAGACTCTGTGTTCCAGTCGGGCTAAAACCAGGGTGTTTTTAACAGTGTCGTCAATACTCCACCCTTCTTCAGGCGGGAATTGAGCGACTATGCTTGCAAAATCCAATCCTACCAGGTCTGAGGTAGTGGGCATTCTCGTTCTAACCCTGTCCCCGCACATGTATCTTATTTCTTTCCGGATTACGGTATCGGGTTTGATGGTCGGTTTTGACGCTTTGGCCTCTCCTTGAGCAACGGTTTCCGGTTTAAACCCCGGCCGGCCGTTGCCATAAACCCCATAAAGCACGGCAAAACTCAGCAGAAAAACCGTCGCGACACTCAGGTAAATAAGGTGGTTTCCATACCTTTTCAATACAAAATAACCCCCCTTTCAACTGGTTTGTTAACTAGTAGTTATTACCAATTGGCGGTGGTTTTTTACATTTTGCTAAAATTATCTCATTATTCTTGTTCCCGTCAACTAA
>DDKP01000116.1:0-10215 GCA_002339745.1 Firmicutes bacterium UBA2595
CAGACCTTTATCTGCTGCCCTTCCACTGTGAAAGCCAGGCGACTAAGGGAACAAATCGTAAATGCCGGGGAAGATGAACTGGTGAGGACCTGGTTTGGCATTCGGGGGAAAAACGGGTTAATCATCCATGAAGCTGAATCACCGGATCCGGATATTATTGACTATCCCAGAACACCGTTTTTTGGGGCAAAGACTTACAGCGAGGTAAAATTAAAAGAAATATGTTTACCCGATCTCTGGGAAAAATTGTTAATAACCACGCGCCAAGAGAAAAATAATTACAAAGAAAAAAGGCGAAAAAAGAAGGTTATTAGGAAAAATTGTCGAAAAAAATAAAGAAATGTTTTCCAATCTCTGTTAGGACCTTAGCCGGGAATTGGGGGAACGCAAATGAACGAAGCATGTAAATTCCAGGTTAACGAACACAAGCTGCTGAACAGCAGGGTAGGAAAGAAACTTTTAGCCAGAGCTGAAGAGCTGGCGGAGAGGTGCAGTCGTTTACTTGAACAGAACCTTTGCCTGGAGCATAACGAAAACTCCATCCGAAGGATTTTTGACCAAGACCTTGCTGGAATGGAATACATTCTTATTGTTGACGGGGAAGGCCGGGCGCTTATTCACACCAACCGCCTGAGAGAGGGGATTGTTTATAATGATAAAGTGGGGCTTGCGGCAGCGTTAACAAATAGTTCGCTGTTACAGGTCTATTACAGGGACACCGGTGAGGTCCTGTTGGACGCTTCCTGCCCGGTGTACGTAAACGGGCAAAAAGCATATGCTGTCAGGGTCGGTTATGTAATCCGGAATAATTCCCTGGATTTTAAGCTGGCGGTCGCCTCACTGTTGCCGGTAATTACGGCAACAGTCATGTATTATTTAAAGGTACCGCCATTTATGGTTTTTGGTACAGGTTTGATTTTAAGTATAATAGGCGCAGTATTTGTAAGGGACCGGCTATCCAGGATAACACGCGCTTTTTTCGAAGGAACCGGGGCATTGTCCCAGGGGAACCTGACAAAGGCAGTTGAGCCGAAAACCAATGACGAGATTGGCCAGGTAGTGTTTGAAATAAATAAAATAACCCTGGGACTGCGCTACATTATCAGGAAACTGCAGGACTTTGCACAGCAGATCAGGGTTGCCAGTGAGGAACAGAGCAATTCCAGCGACCAATTCAACACCGCGGCGGCACAGATTGCCAGCACAACTCAGGAACTGGCCTCCGGTGCCCAGAACCAGTTGTACAGTATAAATTCGGCCAAAGGATTCGGGGAGGAAATCACCTCAGCCATTCAAAAGATGGTCCAGTATGCCGAGGAAGGACTGCGGAAGTCCGAAACTTACCTGACTAAAGCAAGCACGGGAATGTTGGATGTTGGCGCTTCCAGGGAACAGATGCTCAAAATCAGCCATTCTTTTGACCAAACAACACAGGTAATTGGGGAATTGGCTGCCCACTCGTCACAGATTGAAAAGATTACAAATACCATTACAGAAATAGCCCAACAGACTAATTTACTGGCTTTAAATGCGGCTATTGAAGCAGCGAGGGCAGGTGAACACGGATTGGGCTTTGCAGTGGTGGCGGAAGAGGTCCGGACCCTGGCAGAGTCATCAGCTGTATTTGCTAAAGAGATTAAGGATATCATAACCAGTAATATCAGGAAAACCGCTGAAGCCGTTGCAGTCATTAGGTCCGGTGTAGGGGAAGTGGAAAAAGGGCGGCAGGTGCTGGACGAAACTGTAAGTTCCATCAACCAGATAATTGAGAGTGTCAAACAGCTTTCAGAACAGTTAAAAATCACATTTGAAATGGCTTCCGAAATCAGGATAAGAAGTGGTATCCTCATGAAAGACCTGGACAACAGCCTGAATGTGGCTGTAGAGACGGCTAAGGCGGCAGAAGCCATTTCCAGCGCTACCGAAGAACAGGTTGCTGCCAGTGAATGCTTATCGGTTACTGCCAAGTCCCTGTCCAATGCTGCGGTGGAGATGGAGCAGCTGGTTAGGCGGTTTAAAGTTGACTGAATTTTACCCGAACAAAAAGGAGCTGTCCCATAAATAGGCCACCTTCCTTGACCATAAAGGGAGGGGCAGATATGTTCCGGAACGACGGACTGATGTCCGCTTGTCGGCGATCCGCGTATGCGGGAGCCGGTAACAAGCTGAATTATTGCCGTCGCGAAGGAATATATCTGCCCCTCCCTTTGGTTTCATGGATAAAAAGAAAGGGGTTTCTTCCGGTTTGCGTCTTCGGCGCCAGAACGCTGTTCTGCCGGGTTTCTGTATCCGTTTCCCGAAGGTTTTTCTTGTCTGTCATTATTCTTCATTCTGTCCTCCAGCTGGGGATTCTCCTGTCTTGGAACTTTTGAGCGGTTGTTGTCAGGCGTCTGGTTTAGATTGGGGTCAACTTTCCGAGGATTTCCCGGCTCAATGTTTTTAGGGCGGTTTCTATTCCGGGTATCATCGGGGTTTCTTTCATTATCTTCCCCGTCGGCTTGTGGCATTTTTCCGTTTTTCCAGGATTTTTCTGCCCGGGCGGAGTCTTTCTCATTACCTTTGCTGTCCTTCAATTCGTTGTTGCCGTGCCGGGGAGGTATATGGACGGATTTTACAATCACTTTCTTATTGTTGGGGAGCCATTTTACCTTATATACGTTGACCAGATTGGACAGACTGTTTTGTTTGACCTGGCCCAAGGTGAGTTTTTCGCCGGACGCGATTGCCTCCCTGTATAAAATAAGTTTCCCCGGAGACAGGCCCTGTTTTGTTGCTTCGTTTCTTGTAGACAGGTCGGAGGACAACACCAGGATATCAACATCCATGCCCCTGTCTTCAACCGCAATTTCAAGGTTCCGGGTCAAAGCGTCATAGTCAACAGTTCCCTGCTGGTCATTAATAACTGTAACTGTTGTTAATACATAATTTTTGTGACCGGGTTTCAGGTAGCCTTCCCGCACCGCTTCTGCCATGATGCGGCTTACTGAGGTGTACAGGTCTGTTCCCTGTAACTGAAGGGAGGATATCATTTTTTGCGCGGCATCATTTAGGAAATTGACCTTCAGGACTTTAAGGCCCTCACTTACTTCCAGTTCAACGCTTGGGTTAATATCCAGCGAAACATAGGCGACCGCCTGAGGATTTCCGGCAATTTGGTACAGGCTGAAACCAAGAGCAAGGAGCAATATGGAGGCTACCATTAATGTGGGCTTTACCCGGTTGAACCAGTTGCCGGAAGTAAATTCCAATTTCGCGCCAACCCGGATGCCGCTTCTCCCGGAAACCGGCACCCTGTGGTAAGCGCCGTCCCTGTCCAGCACAATGCAGTATGAGTTTTTAACTTTTACAACTACACCCTTGTTCTTCATCCTGAAGCATCCTTTCGGTTGAGTTCCCCACAAATATATGTCCCTTAGCTAGCATCGAAATTTATATATGATCGGATATACGGGAATTCCATTGGGTAAAAGAGTACAAGGGCTGTGGCGATGATGAACTTTCGTCCTCTCTCCAGTGTCTTCCTGTTAACCCCGGTTTTCAGTACCAGTTCATTGATGGGCAGCTGCTTCTTTTTAAGAAGGCTTTCCATCATGTCCGGCAGACTTACAACCAGCCTGGCGACTCGAAACAGTGTTTCCCGGGAGTCCCTGTGTTTTGGGGATGCTTCCACCAGTGATTCAAAGTCGATCCCAAAATTGCCGAGAAGCTTTTCGTACTCCACCAGTTCTTCGCGTCTTTCGTCCTCAATAGTCCGATCCCGGAAGTCATTCCAGGCGGATTGGATTTCGGCGGGACTGAAAGCCGTTCCTTCATCCGAAGCGGCGTCATAGGGGCATTCTATCTGAATACGGCATTCTTTGCGGAAATAGTCTTTAAGCCTGTTTTCAATCACTACCCTGGCATACGGAAGAAAAGGCACTTTTTTTTCGTGGTTATATGAATCGATGGCGGAATTAAAAGCTATCAGCGCTATGCTCAGTTCATCACTAGCTCCCCATTCAAGATGCCGCTTACACAGGTTCATGGCAGTTTTCCACACAAAGGGTTTATATTCCTGAAGAAATTCTTCACGGGCCTGTGCGTCGCCAGCCTGGAGCCTGAGAAGGACCTCGGGCACTGTTCCGTTGCTCCCCAGGGTCATATTAACACCTCGTTATTTCTATATACGTGGAAGAAAGTTTATTTGTGTGGGTTTTATTCGACAAAAAATCCGGTAGTCCTGTCTGAGAGGATAATTCACCGTATATGATTAACTTTTGGGAGCGGCGGACCATAGCATAATAGTGGTGAGTGGTATTTTAGTCACAAATATTCGAGGAGGTTAAGGAATGCCGACCCAAAAAAAGAAAAAAGTGGCCCTGGTTTTTACGGGGGCCGTTTCACTGGGCAGCTTTGAAGCGGGTGTGGCTTACGAAATCATCCGGTACCTTAATGAGACGGAGAATCCCGAACTGGATGTGGATGTAATAGTGGGTACTTCTGCCGGCGCCTTGACAGGGGCCCTTACCGCGCTGGCGCTGGTGTTCGGAATAGACCCGGGTTTGCTGGAAGAGGCCTGGATGTCTGTCAGGCTGGAAGACCTGCTGAAACTAAACCCCTGTGACAGGTCCTTATTGTCCAGCAGCAAGGTCGAAAGTTTAATCGCCAGGTATATCCAGCCGCCGGCCTCGGAATTTGCCAGGCCTCGGACGATCGATAAAAAAATCGAGTTTGTTGCCGTAGTAACTAACCTTAACGGGATCAGATACAGAATCCTCAGAGGGAAAGATGAGGAATTTTCCATCAGCGCCATAGGGTACGAAGATGCTTTCAAATTTCGGATAGGACCGGGGTTTTCCGACTGGGAAAAACTCCGGACCGCTGTTCGTGCTTCCAGCGCCTACCCGGCCGCCTTCGAACATAAGACCGTATTGAGAGCTGACCATGAATTCCGCCGGTTGGCCAGGTACAACTTTGCACAAAAAACAGAGAAAGCGTTTCACTATGCAGACGGGGGTATCGTCAACAACCAGCCGTTGAACAGGGCCATTGAGGTTGTTAACGATCTGCCGGCCGACGACCGGGAAACCTCATTGGAGATGGGTAACGAAAGGGTGTTCCTGGTTATTGACCCTTCTCCCCCCGAGGGTGACCCGATTCACCGGGAGGGATTCAGCGTATTTAATGTCGTCAGCAGAGCAGTCTGGACAATTCCCCGCAACCAGACCCTGTACAAGGACCTCCTGCTCCTGGAAAAAGTAAACAGGCGGATCATGTGGAAAAATTCTTTTGTGTCCACCCTGGCCGGTATATGGAATTCGTTGCGCATTACGGAGGAACAGAGCCGTGCCTTTGACAAACTCTGTCAGGAGGTGGCCCGGTTTAAAGGCAAGACAATTCTGGGGGTGGAACCTGACGCCTATCTCGAAACGGAGAAAAAACGCATCCGAAACGCGTATAGGTCGGAAATTGCCAGTGTCACCGACGCTGATTCTTTTGTTAAGTACTGTTTTTTACTTGAACAGGTTGCGGACCTGCGCAACAAGCAGCAGGTCACTGTGGAAATGATCAGCCCCCTGGATCCCGAAAAAGAACTGGCAGGAGTGATTTTCGGCAATTTCGGCGGTTTCCTGGACGCCGGTTTTATAAAACACGATTTCAATGTGGGCAGGACTTATGCCTTGAGGTGGCTCAAGAAGGAAACAGAAATGAGCCGCCTGGTGCGCTGCACGGAAAAACATGTGCCGGCTAGAGTCCAGCGTAAAGTTTTCCAAAAACTTTTGGATAACTCTATTCCTTTACTGGTTGAAGAAATAGGTCCCAGACTTTTCGCGGGAAGAGGTGACTTAGCTCAGGAAGCCCCACGGTTGTTAAACCTGCTGGGGATGTTTGTGGCAGGCCTGGCAAAGTACCTGGTCAGAAAAGCTCTGTTTCAAAGCAAAAAGATTTGTTCTTCTATCCCCCCGAAAAATTGATAAAGATAGCGCCCGGTCCATTATTTTCCTGCAGAAAACCCCGGAACCGTTGTGATATAATTGTACTGCCGAGGGAGGGAAATACTATGGACCCACTGACCCATGCGCTTGTAGGCACCGGTGTGGCCTCATTGACCGGAGACAAGTTTTCACTGGCGAACCCGATTCATATGGGGGCAGTACTGGGGGCGCTGGCGCCGGATATTGATATAGTCCTCCAACTGTATGGGGATGTTCCTTATCTTACCCACCACAGGGGGTCTTCGCATTCTATCCCGGGCGTCCTGGTAACTTCTGCCGTGATTGCCTTTGTTTTATGGCTTGTATTAGGCGGGGCTCATCCCGGCATGATATTTGTCTGGACGGTCTTGGGGGCCGTCTCACATATCCTGCTTGACATCCTGAACTCATACGGGGCCAAGATATTGTGGCCCTTCAGCCAGAAAAAGTACAGTCTTAACCTTTTGGTCCTGGCCGACCCGGTAATCATTACACTTTTTGCAGGTGTTATTCTTTGGCCGGGCACACCCCGGGCAGTGGTTGAAACGGTGTTCTGGCTGGCCATGGTGTACCTGGGAATCAGGTTTTACATGAGGCAGAGTGTACACAGGAGGCTGTGGCAGAAGTATGAGGCAGAAGGTGTTAAAAGGGTCGTGGTAATGCCCGCGGTAGTGAGCCTCTGGAACTGGTCATTTCTGGTAGAAACCCAGGAAGCTTACATTGTCGGGGAAGTCAGATGTTTTTCACTGCATATGGGGATTGAAAAAATCCTGGACAAGAAACCGAAAAACACACTTATCCAACAAGCTCTCCAGTCGAAACTGGGACAGGTTTTTCAGAATTTTACGCCTTATTTCCATATTTTTGACTGTGTGGAAGACGGCAGGCATGTAGTCAAGTTTTACGACCTGCGGTACTTTTTCAGGGAAGACTTTCTGCATACCGCCACCGTTTTCTTTGATGAGAAAAATAAAATTATTGATGCGGTTTTTCACCCGTATCATAAGAACCGGAAGGTTCGCGTCATGGGGTAGGAGGGTGATGGCAAAAATCAGGGAAGGGGTACCAGGGGCCAAAATATCTTGTGAGTTTGTAGAGAAGGTGTATAAGCACATAGACGGCATCCACATCATGGCCTTGGGCGACATGAATGCCTCCAATGAAATCATTGAACATACTCTCAGTTTGATAGGTTAAAATTAAAGCCGCTTGCATAGCGGCCTTTAATTTCGTTCATTTAGCGCTGTGCCGGGTGAGGGTTGGCTAATAATTGGAATTTACCCCTGGGCCGCATCTTTTTTTTTAAATCCGGTTATAATTTTAAAAAATTGTGTCCAAAGTGTCCGGAACATATGACTTTTTCAGGGGGTCAAGAAAACAGGTCTGCCAGTGTCCGCTGGTAAAAAATTTATAGAGGTAATCCCGGGAGGTAAAAATATGGACCAGCAAGAGCCTAACAGTAAGCTGACGGATAACATCAGGAGACATGTAGATTCCCTGGTAGAAAAAGCGTCCAGGGCAGCAGAAGAGTTCCTGAGTTATAACCAGGAGCAGGTGGACAGGATCGTGCATGCTATGGCCCTGGCCGGATTGGACAGGCACATGGAACTTGCCAAGATGGCATTCGAGGAGACCAGGCGCGGTGTTTATGAGGACAAAATAACTAAAAACCTGTTTGCCACCGAATCGGTTTACCACAGCATCAAGTACCACCGCACAGCCGGGGTTATTTATGATAACGAAGAAGAAGATTATATGGAGGTGGCGGAACCGGTAGGGGTAATAGCGGGAATCACCCCGGTCACCAATCCAACCTCCACTGTATTGTTCAAGTCTCTCATCTGTATCAAGACCAGAAACCCGGTCATTTTTGCGTTTCATCCGGGGGCTCAGAAATCCAGCGCCGCTGCCGCCGATACTATGCTGAACGCCGCGCTGGAAGCGGGATCGCCGCAAAACTGCATTTCCTGGATTGAAACGCCTTCGATTGAAGCTACCACTTACCTCATGGAACATCCGGGTGTGGCCACTATCCTTGCCACCGGCGGGTCGGCAATGGTTAAAGCGGCTTACAGTACGGGCAAACCTGCCCTTGGCGTAGGACCGGGAAATGTTCCCTGTTATATAGAACGTAGCGCAGATATCAAACGGGCCGTTACCGATTTAATCCTCAGCAAGACTTTCGACAATGGAATGATATGTGCTTCAGAGCAAGCGGTTATTATCGACCGGGAGATTGCGGAACAGGTGGTTAACCTGATGAAGGAATACGGGTGTTATTTCTTAAACCCGGAAGAAACCAAGGCCCTGGAACGCTTAACTACCTGCGGGGATACCTGTTCCCTCAACCCTGAAATCGTTGGCCGGTCTGCTCCTGAGATTGCCAAAATGGTAGGCTTTGAGGTGCCTCCGGGAACAAAGATCCTGGTAGCGGAATTAGGAGGAGTGGGACCCGATTACCCCCTTTCCAGGGAAAAACTGAGCCCAATCCTGGCATGTTATATTGTAAACAATGCCGAAGCCGGCATTAAAAGATCCGAGGAAATGGTTGAGTTCGGAGGTATGGGACACTCCGCTGTGATACATTCATCAAACGAGGATATAATTCAGCAATTTTCCAGGCAACTGCGAGTCGGTAGAATCATCGTTAATTCCCCGGCTACTCACGGAGCCATAGGTGAGATGTATAACACCAATATACCGTCCCTGACCCTGGGCTGCGGGTCGATGGGTCATAACGCCACAACGGCCAACGTCAGTGCAATGAACCTTATAAATGTAAAACGGGTAGCCAGGCGGAGAGTTAAAATGCAGTGGTTTAGAGTGCCTGAACGAATTTATTTCGAACCCGGAAGCGTTGGGTACCTTGCAAAGATGCCCAACATAAACCGTGCGGTTATAGTATGCGACCAGGCCATGATTGACCTGGGATACATTGACAAAATCATGTACCACCTGCACAAAAGGCCGGCCCATGTCACAACGGAGATTTTTTCCGAAGTGGAGCCTGACCCTTCACTGAATACGGTGATGAAGGGCTATAAAATGATGAAGCAGTTCAAGCCTGATACAATAATTGCCCTTGGGGGAGGTTCGGCTATTGACGCCGCCAAGGCCATGTGGTTATTTTACGAACATCCGGAGGTTGAATTCGAGTTCTTAAAATTAAAGTTCCTTGACATCAGAAAGCGGACATATAAATACCCGAAATTGGGCAGAAAAGCCCGGTTCGTGGCTATTCCGACCACCAGCGGCACAGGTTCAGAGGTAACGGCTTTTGCTGTCATTACAGATAGGGGAGCCGACATAAAATACCCTCTGGCTGATTATGAGCTTACTCCTGACGTTGCGATTATTGACGTGGACTTTGTCATGACGGTCCCGCCCCGGCTGACTGCCGATACGGGAATGGATGTGCTT
Source organism: Firmicutes bacterium UBA2595 (assembly GCA_002339745.1). Lineage (GTDB taxonomy): Bacteria > Bacillota > Thermincolia > Thermincolales > UBA2595 > UBA2595. The sequence goes on from DDKP01000116.1 coordinate 9,375, forward strand.
ACCCACGCTATAGAGGCTTATGTGTCGGTAATGGCGTCGGACTATACCGATGGGCTCGCCCTTAAGGCTATAGAACTGGTATTCCGCTATCTCCCCAGGGTATACCAAAATGGGTCTGACGGGGAAGCGCGGGAAAAAATGCATAATGCGTCCACAATTGCAGGGATGGCTTTTACAAACGCGTTCCTGGGAATCAACCATAGCCTGGCTCACAAAATTGGCGGAGAGTATCATATTCCTCACGGGAGAGCCAACGCTGTTCTTCTGCCGTATGTAATACAATATAACGCTCAAATTCCATCGAAGTTCACGTCCTGGCCGAAATATGAACACTACGCGGCCCCCCAAAAATACCAGGAGATAGCCAGGTATTTGAATCTTCCGGCATCTACAGCGGAAGAAGGAGTTGCCAGTCTGATAAATGGCATCAGAAATCTGCTGAAAAGTCTTGAGACACCGCTGAACCTGAGGGAATGCGGCATTAAGGAACAGGAGCTGATGCCAAAGCTCCGCCTGCTGGCGGAAAAAGCGTTTGAAGACCAATGCACTATTTCCAACCCGCGAATGCCTCTGATATCTGAGCTTGAGGATTTGATAAAGAGGGCTTTTTATGGTATGAATGAGAGTCCCTATACAAATTATACGAGACCATAGACCGGGGAGCCCGTCATTAAACAGCGCTTGCCTTCACAGTAAACTCGAGATCCGTGGTAGACAAAGGGGTGCGTGGATTGGTTGTGGTGGCGGCGTGAAAACTTTGGGGAGAGGTTGTCCAATTAGCAAACAAAGCTGGTAAATTACAGCAGAAAATGTCAGGAACGGTGTCCAAAATTTATTTTTA
>DDKP01000116.1:10618-11003 GCA_002339745.1 Firmicutes bacterium UBA2595
TTTTGTAGTCACCCGTATTATTTTTTGCTACTGTTTCTTTTTTTCGGCCCTCTTTTGGGTCTATTTTTACCACTTTCCCCCCGTAGTTAAGTCCGATGGTGAGAACGCCACTTAGGTTCTCGACATCTATGGTATCCAAATTGAGTTCAAATTTATCTGTATGCATTTTGTCTATAATCACTTTTTCAATAGACCAGCGCTTACCAGCCAGAAGCTTATGCAGTTCTGCCTGGGCTTCTTCAAGAGCGGACAAGCGCTGGTCAATAGTTTTTAAAATGTCGTCATATCCGGCCTGTGCCGTCTTCTCTTGACGGGGGTTGAGGTTTTTTTTCTTCAATAACACCTTAAACAAAAATAACCTCCTTTCACAAGAGAAACTCCCGGA
>DDKP01000022.1 GCA_002339745.1 Firmicutes bacterium UBA2595
AAGGACTACATTGCCATGCCCAAGTCCAATATGTACCAGTCCCTGCACACCAGTGTCATCGGCCCGCAGGGTGAGCCGCTGGAGATTCAGATCAGGACCTGGGAGATGCACCGCACTTCCGAATACGGTATTGCCGCCCACTGGCGCTATAAAGAAGGAATCAAGGGTAATGACGAATTCGAACAGAAACTCTCCTGGCTGCGTCAGCTCCTGGAATGGCAGACCGATATGAGGGATGCCAGGGAGTTCATGGAAACCCTGAAAATAGACCTCTTTTCAGATACGGTGTTTGTTTTCACTCCCAAGGGCGATGTCGTGGAACTGCCGCGGGATTCGGTACCTATCGACTTTGCATACAGGATCCATACCCAGGTCGGGCACAGGTGTGTTGGCGCCAAGGTTAACGGGAAACTGGTCCCCCTTGATTACAAGTTGAAAAACGGGGATATAGTTGAGATTGTCACCACAAAACAGGCCGGCGGACCCAGCCGGGACTGGTTAAACCTGGTACAGACCTCCGAGGCCAGGAGTAAAATCAGGTCATGGTTTAAGAAGGAGAACCGGGAAGAAAACATTGCCAAAGGCAAGGATATACTGGAGAAGGAAGTTAAGAAGCTTGGGTATGACGAACCGGCCGAATTCATCAGGCAGGACCAGCTGAACAAAGCAGCCAGGAAAATGAATTTTATAACTTCAGACGACCTGTACTGTGCCATCGGGATGGGTGTGGTCACTCCGCAGCAGGTGATCGCCAGGATCAGGGATGAGTCGCCTAAAGACAAGGTAGTAAGTATTGAAGAACTGCTCAGCAAGGAACCCAGGAAAAAGAAAACACGGTCCGGCAGGGGGGTCATAGTCAAAGGTGAAGAGGATGTCCTTATCCGCCTGGCCAGATGCTGCAACCCGGTGCCGGGCGACCCTATAGTCGGTTACATTACCCGGGGCAGAGGGGTATCGGTACACCGCAAAGACTGCCGGAATGTTGTCCAGCACGGGCTCGGGGATGAAGAGCGGATGATCGAGGTGTCCTGGGATGAGGCCGACAAAGGATCCTACCATGTTCACCTGGAAGTTTCGGCTACTGACAGGGCGGGGCTCCTCAATGATGTAATGACTGTAATTTCTGAAATGAAAATCAGCGCCGACTGGGTGAACGCCCGGGGCACCAAGAACAGGATGGCTACTATTGACCTGGTGCTGGAAGTGAATGGCCTTGAGCAGCTTGAATATATAATGAACAAAATAAGACGGGTTAAAGATGTATACGATGTCTGGAGAGTTACTCCGCGGGTATAAACTATATTTGTTTTGGGAGGTCGGCCGTGCGGGCTGTTGTGCAAAGGGTTACCAGAGGCTCTGTGACCGTGAAAAACGAAACAGTCGGTTCTATTGGCAGGGGATTGGTTGTCCTGCTGGGAGTTGGCCGGGATGATACTGAAGAGGATGTGGCGTACCTGGCCGATAAAATAGCTAATCTCCGGATATTCGAGGACTCCGGGGGAAAACTGAACCTTTCCCTGCTGGACATAAAAGGAGAGGTCCTGGCGATATCTCAATTTACACTTTTCGGTGACTGCCGGAAAGGGCGCCGACCCAATTTTACTGTGGCCGCACCGGCCGCGGAGGCCGAATCATTATATGAGAAATTTCTCGAGGTCCTCAGCAATTTAGGAATCAGGGTAAGTACCGGCAGGTTTCAGGCCATGATGCTGGTGGAAATTCACAACGACGGGCCTGTGACACTACTTCTTGATAGTAAGAAAACATTCTGAAGCAGTAGGTGATAAGTGATAGATTATATGTGTCAGTGACAGTTGAAAGGAAGGTTTGCGCCAGTAAACCATCCTTAAGACCCCCGAGAAGTAGTGGCGTGAAAAACATAAGCCACCAGTTACTAACAAGAAGGAGGATGGAAAATTGTTTGTTGAATGTATACCTGTGGGGCCAATGGGAGCCAACTGTTATGTCGTGGCGTGTAATGAAACCAAAGAAGCTGCGGTTATTGATCCCGGAGGCGATGTCGATAAGATTCTTGACTACCTGAAGAAAAAGGACCTGGCATTGAAATACATTATCAATACGCATGGGCATATAGACCATGTTGCAGGCAATGACCGGCTCCGCGAAGCTACAGGCGCCATGCTGCTGATTCATGAACTGGATGCAAATATGCTGGAAAATACCAAACTGAACCTTTCGGCCTTTATGGGCTTTTCCACCAAATTCAGGCCGGCAGACAGGCTTCTGGTGGATGGGGATAAAATCGAAATCGGTAAAGTACAGCTTAATGTCATACACACTCCCGGGCATACCAGGGGGGGCATCTGCCTTAATGCAGGGGAAGCGGTCTTTACCGGCGACACTTTGTTCAACGGTTCCATCGGCAGGACGGACTTCCCTGGGGGAGACTTCGATGCCATTATTAATTCGATAAAGACCAAACTTTTATCCCTGCCTGACGACACAACAGTTTACCCCGGGCATATGGGAGAATCAACCATAGCCTATGAGCGAAAATACAACCCTTTCTTAAGATGAATATTAAAAAAGACGCTCAATGAGCCTGTTGATAAAAGAGCTTTAATCAATACAGGGGGCAGGAATGTACCTGC
>DDKP01000023.1 GCA_002339745.1 Firmicutes bacterium UBA2595
ATTGTCAGGAGCCGGGCAGAATGTTCTTGAGAAAACTTTGGCCGGCATTGAATTCAATCTTAAAAATCTCGGCCACCGTAGCAGCAATGTCGGTAAACGACTCCCTTATACCCAGGTTTACCCCCTGCTTCACATTGGGGCTGTAAACCAAAAGAGGCACATACTCCCTTGAATGGTCAGTACTTTCGGTGGTCGGATCGCAACCATGGTCAGCCGTAATAATAAGCATTGTATGTCCATCAATAAGGTTGATAATTTCAGGCATCCTGCCGTCCAGTTCTTCCAAGGCGGCGGCGTACCCGGCAGGATCGTTCCTATGCCCAAATGAGGAATCAAAATCCACCAGGTTTGTAAAGACCAGGCCTTTTCCCTCTTTCTTGATACACTCGATAGTCTTATTGACTCCATCCATGTTGCCGGTAGTGTGCACTGAGTCGGTAATCCCCCGCCCGGCGAAAATGTCTTCAATTTTTCCCACCGCCCGGACGGCATACCCCTCTTCCTTGAGCATGTCTAATATAGTGGCTCGGGGAGGCGCCAGTGAAAAATCATGCCGGTTGGGGGTTCTCTTGAAGTTCCCCGGTTTGCCCAGAAACGGGCGGGCAATAACCCTGCCCACCGCATATTTGCCCGTCAGTATTTCCCTGGCTGTCCGGCACATCCCGTAAAGGTCGTCCAGAGGAATTACCTCCTCATGAGCTGCGATTTGAAACACGCTATCGGCTGAAGTGTACACTATAGGATACCCTGTCTTTATATGCTCTTCACCTAAGCGGGCTATGATTTCAGTACCCGATGCCACTTCATTGCCCAAGGTTTTCCTGCCGATTCTTTTTTCGAATTCGGCAATGATCCGGGCGGGGAATCCACTGGGGAAGACAGGAAAAGGCTTGTCCAGAATTATTCCGGAGAGTTCCCAGTGCCCGGTGGTAGTGTCTTTTCCAGCCGAAGCCTCGGCCATTTTGCCGAAAGCGGCAAGAGGCGCTTCCACCGGAGGCACCCCTTCGATACTAATAATGTTTCCCAGGCCTAATTTCCGCATGTTGGGCAGTTTTAAACCACCAACGGCCTTGGCCATATTCCCCAGGGTGTTGCTGCCAACATCCCCATATTTGTCCGCATCAGGAAGCGCTCCCGCTCCCAGGCTGTCGATTACAATTATAACCACCTTGTTAAATATTTTCATTCCCTGTCTCCTAACAGTTACGAATTCTAAGCCTCACATTTTCTGGTCAGGCCCTTGGATGGCTCTTGGCGTATACCTCCCGCAGGCGGCCTTTAGTCAGGTGGGTATAAATTTGAGTTGTAGTGATATCGGCATGACCAAGCATTTCCTGCACGGAACGAAGGTCCGCGCCGTTTTCCAGCAGGTGTGTGGCAAACGAATGTCTTAATGTGTGAGGGGTTATCTGTTTTGAAATACCGGCTCTCTTGGCATACTTCTTAATTATTTTCCAGAACCCCTGCCTGGTGAGCCTTCTCCCGTGCTGGTTCACAAATAATGCCTGCTCGGCCTTGTTCTTAATTAGTTTGACTCTGCCTTTTTGTAAATATTCGCTGACACACCGGCGGGCGAGACTGCCAACGGGTACTATTCGTTCCTTTGATCCTTTTCCAAAGCATCTGACATATCCCATGTCAAGGTTAATGTGGCTCAAATCCAATTGTATAAGCTCACTGACCCGTATACCCGTTGCATACAAAAGCTCCAGCATAGCCTTGTCTCGCAAAGCTGCGGAATCATTGCCCATGGGCTGGTTCAACAGCATCTCAACTTCGTTAACACTTAGAATCCGGGGCAGTTTCTTTTCAAGTTTGGGAGACTCAAGATTAGCGGTAGGGTCTTTTTCTATGTGTTTCTCCCGCAGCAAGAAGTGGTAAAATGATTTTAGAGCAGCCAGGTGCCTGGACACAGTAGCTGTAGCGCGGCCTCGTTTCTGGAGAAACAGGAGGTAAGACATGATAACATTTCTGGTAGCCTTCTGGACATCCTTGACTTGTTCCTTTTCAAGAAATCCCATGAACTGGTTCAGGTCACGGTTGTAGGAATCCAGCGTATTATCCGCCAGCCCGCGCTCCACCGCCAAGTAATGAATAAACTCTTCTACCAGACTTTTCATTACGTTTACCTCACTTTTAGGTTTGTTCCAAACAAAGAAGAGTAGCCCAGACTACTCTTAATTTCCACAAAAAACCACGGAAATCCTCTTTTCACTGGTCCTTTTGGTAAAAATCCCTAAGTATTGCTTGAAACTGGTCCAGGGCGCCGGGGGTAGTCTCTTTTTCAATTGGCCTGGTGTTTTCTACCCTCATGGGGTTGCCGCTTGGCCGGTCGTCCTTCAGCCATCCTTCACGAACTATATCACGGCCCTGGTAGATGTTGTACATGTGACTGATGACCAGCGCAACAACAAACATAGTCACCAGAACCTTAACACCGACGGTAATTCTTTTTCTTGTACGGGATCGCAGGATAACCAGCATCTTCTGACCACCTCTTTTACCGGTAACTTATTAACATTTTTATGACAAACAGCCCTTTTTTAGAACAATTTGCGATAGTTCCCCCCAAAAAAAATAACCCGGAAAAAATTTTCCCGAAGCAAAATAAAAATATTATCACGCTATCTTATATACATTGCCGCTTTCTTGATGAACACCGGGGTGACATAAGTCTCCACCAGGCCGGCAGCGCCGGTAATCAGGCATAACGCCAGCATAGCCGCCGTATAAACACCAAAGTGATTTCTTATGGGAATGTTTTTTGCTGTGAACCGCCTTCTGACCAGCAGAGCAGAAAACGACAATGCGGTGACTCCTCCAATTATGACTGCCGGTATAATCAGGACGTTGTGTGGAAGTACCGAGATAGCAGCAAAAATAAAACCTCTGAATGCTTTTTCCCGTACCAGAAACCCGACCGTGAAACCGAGAATAAAACCTCTGGTAAACACCGCTGCCAAAACCAGTGGGATTCCAATTACGGTCAATCCCAATATGTACATGGCAATCATAATGTAGAGATTGCTCAGGACATTGTGGCGCGGGAATAGCTGTTCGCTAACCCGTTCCGAAGATACCTTTTCCAGAAAGGCGTCGAGATAGACCGACAGTTGTCCGGCCTGATCTGCGTTGATAACCTTGGCGGCAGTAGCCCCAAAGAAAATGCCCATGCAGAATAATATAGTCACAAACAGATAAATGAACCACTTACGCTTAAAATATTCACATCCTGCCTGCCTTAACCATACCAGCATCTCCGCAGCCTCCTCTTTGTCCCCTATACAAATTGTATGTGCAGGAGGATTTTATTATGCGTTTGATTATAAACCGGGATATAAAACAAAAAAACACCCTAAAAAGGGGGAATTAAAATTATACGGATAGTGTCAAGATTTTTTCGCACATTTGCTTTTACGACTCCAAGATATTGCCTGGGTATTACCCGACCTGATCCTGGCCGAGGACCATATTTGTCCCTATAAGATGGTAGTACGAGCTTACTTTTTGGAAGGTGGTATATCAGTTTTTAAAAATATTTACTTGCCTCTTTTTCTAATTGACCAACGAATACCCAACATACCAATAATCAAAACAGGGATTAAAATAACGGCAATTATACTTAATTCTGGTGTTCCAAGATTCATAATTTCCCCTC
>DDKP01000043.1 GCA_002339745.1 Firmicutes bacterium UBA2595
ACCACTGGGTACGGCCGGCAGCGTGAAAAACGCCGAAGAATTTCTTGATGAAACGTTTCTTGTGATCAGCGGTGACGGGATAACGGACTACAATCTTACCGAGGCCGTCGAATTTCACAGGCAAAACGGTGGAATTGTCACAATAGTTATGGCCAAAGTTCAAAACCCGCTGGAGTACGGAGTTATAATGTGCGATGACAACAACCGGATAATCAGGTTCCTGGAAAAACCCAGCTGGGGGGAGGTATTCAGCGATACCGTAAATACCGGGATATACGTGATTGAACCGGAAATTTTTAACTACTTTGACAGGAACGTGTTTTTCGACTTCAGCAAGGACCTGTTCCCGCTTCTGATGGATAAAGGAAAGCCCATGTACGGATATGTGGCCTCGGGTTATTGGTCCGATATCGGCAGCCTTGAACAGTACCGCCAGACTCACAACGATATTATGGACGGATTGCTGGCGGCTGAACTAAAGTTGAAAGAAGTGGAAGAGGGCCTTTGGATAGGTGAGGGCACCATTCTGGAACGAGGGGCCAAGATTACCGAAAGGCCGGTGTTTATCGGGGAAAACTGCAGGATTGAAGCGGGCGCCGAACTGGGCCGGTATACAGTGCTGGGTAACAATAATACTGTCCGCGGAGGGGCCAGTTTCAAGCGAAGCATACTCTGGGATTATAACTACATTGACCGTGAAGTCGAACTCCGTGGCGCAACAATCTGTAACCGTACCCAAATCATGGCTAATTCGGCTATTTTGGAAGGGGCAGTTGTAGGGGATAACAGCTTCCTGGGCCGGAGAGTTACGGTTAAACCCCAGATAAAAATATGGCCCGATAAGGTAGTGGAAGACAATTCGGTTTTGACCACATCTCTGATTTGGGGGGAGGTCTACCGGAAGAGCCTGTTTTCCATCCATGGCGTTTCAGGAATTCCCAATGTGGAGATTTCTCCTGAGATGGTGGTCAAGCTGGCTGTTGCGCACGGGTCCACAATTCCCCAGGGACTGCATGTGGTAGTGAGCAGTGATCATCACAGATCATCCCAGGTCATTAAGAAAGCCTTTATAGCCGGAATGCTGGCTACGGGGATAAATGTGTACGACATAGGTATAACCACGACTCCCATCACGCGTTATTCGGTCAAGAGCCTCCAGGCTAAAGCCGGTGTACACATCAGGATGACTTCTACTCCAAAAAATAGCAGGGTAATTCTCGAATTTCTGGACGAGGATGGCATTAACATCAGCAAGGACATGGAACGGAAGATAGAGAATACATATATCCAGGAAGATTTCCGCCGCGCAGATGTAAAAAACCTGGGGGAAATCAAGTATGTGCCCCAACTGGCTGACTCATATAGAGAAGGCCTTTTAAAAACTATCAACCTGGACATGGTCAAGAGATGCCGTTTCAGGGTTCTGATCGCCTACGATTACCGGAACCTGAACTGGTTCATCCCGCCACTGTTTGAAAAACTTGGGTGCCAGATAACCACGATTAACTCGGTGGACTACTCCCCGCAGGACGTTTCCGGGCTTGTCCAGGACAACCAAATGGACATAGGGGTGCTGTTAAACAGCAATGCCGATAACGTAACGCTCTTCACTCCCACGGGGGATATCATCAGCGATGAGCGCCTGCTTGTTCTCTGGGCTTATATTTCCATGGAAAGATTCGGGAACCAAGAAATTGGAATTCCTGTTACGGCGCCGTCGGTAATCGAGAGGATTGCCGCTGAGATGGGCGCTGGGGTAATCCGTACAAAGGCCCACCCGCGGGCTTTGATGGAAGTCTCCAAGGAAAACCTGTTCCAGCCTTTATTTGACGGAACGTATATCTTTCTAAAGGTGCTCGAATACCTGCAGGCTAAGAGACTGGATATTGACAGCGTTATTGCCCTGATACCCAGGAGCTACATCTACAAAAGAGAAGTAGAATGTCCCTGGGCGGAAAAAGGCCTGGTCATGAGACGGCTGATTGAGGATGCCAGGGACGTAGAGATAGAGTTAATCGACGGGGTGAAAATTTTTACCAACAACGGGTGGATCCTGGTTCTGCCGGATTGTGAGGACCCTGTTTTCAAGGTAATCAGTGAGGCTGAATCGATGGAAACCGCGGCAAAACTGGCCGATCATTACGCCGGTAAGATAGAACAGTATAAATCGGCAATATAAAGGGGGATTTTCGTGCCCAGACAGCTGGTAATAGGGAATGGCGGAATGCTTGTGAACTTTGACTCCGGGGCCAATATGCGGGACCTGTACTACCCGTGGGTTGGTCAGTGGAACCATATTCAGGGAAACAAAAACAGCATGGGAATTTGGGTAGAAGATAAGTTTACCTGGTGTGACGAGTCCAGCTGGGAAAGAACTCTTAGATACCGGAAAGAAACTCTGGTTACATGTGTTAAAATGACTAACAGGGAGTTAGAACTGTCATTAATCTCAAATGACATTGTCCATTATCACGATAACATTTACCTGAAAAAGGTCCTGGTGAAGAACCTCGCAAACCGGGCGAGAGAAGTCAGAATTTTTTTTACCCATGATTTTTCTATCGACGAATCCGAAGTCGGCGATACAGCCGTGTATCAACCGGACCTGGGCGTGGTTTATCACTACAAAAAAGGCAAGTATTTTATGGCTAACGGTTTTTCCAGCGCCGGAGGCATATACCAGTATGCTACCGGGACAAAGCGGTTCAGGGGCGCCGAGGGTACCTGGAGGGATGCTGAAGACGGCCACCTGCAGGGCAATCCCATTGCCCAGGGGTCTGTGGACAGCACCATCAGCTTCCGGCTGGAACTGCCTCCAAAAGGGCAGGATACAGTCTATTACTGGATTGCTGTCGCCAGAAACTTTCAGGAAGCCCGCCGTCTCAACGAGTATGTCTTGCAGCGTTTTCCGGAAACGATTATCCTGTCGGTGGAAGCTTACTGGAAACAATGGGTAAACAAAATATCATTCGAGGGAATCACACTTCCCGCAGATGTCATGGGCCTTTACAAGCGCAGCCTGCTGATTATCCGGACACAAATCGACAAAAGGGGAGCTATCATGGCTGCCAACGATTCCGATATTCTGCAGTACAACAGGGATCATTACAGTTATTGCTGGCCCAGGGACGGCGCTTTGGTCTCATATGCCCTGACCAAGGCCGGGTACCCGGAAATGATTGAGCCTTTTTTCAAGTTTTGCGAAAATGCCCTGACGTCCGGCGGGTTTCTGTTACATAAGTATAACCCCGACGGATCTGTAGGTTCCAGCTGGCATCCGTGGATTCACGAAGGCAAATCCCAATTGCCCATTCAGGAAGATGAGACGGCCCTGGTGCATTTTGCTTTATGGGAGTATTACAAATACACCAGGGATATCGAATTCGTGTTGCTGCTGTACAGG
>DDKP01000041.1 GCA_002339745.1 Firmicutes bacterium UBA2595
ACTGCCGGCCTGTCGGCTTCTTTCCCCTCAAGCAGGTTTAGAACTCTTTCCTTTGCATTCATCTGTATACCTCCAGTTTAGTCATGCTCGGGGAGGGCCTGTTGTTCCCCGGACTTCAGTTTTTCAACAAAATCTCCAAAGAATTTGTACAACGGATGGTTTTCATTGGACGGGAGCCTGCCGGTCTCGTAGAATCCCATGGCAGCGGCCATGACTGAACCGGAAACCACGGCGGGGAACATCTTGGGCGCGGCAACGATCGGTCCGTAGAAGATGAAGTCGGACCACAGGAGCGCTGAGCAACCCTGCCCGGAAGCATTCATGGCAGCAAAACCATCAGCTCCAAATAACTCGCGGGCCTGTTTCCACATATACGTACCGTTGGAACTGGCCACGCCGCAGGGCCATCCGGTGGCTTCTTTTACTATTCTGTTAGCAACACCAGAAAAGGCGATTGCCGGCAGGTTCATAACAGAGGTATCGATCAGTATCGATTCGAAGGTTCCTTCTCCTATAGTCTCCATCATCTTGTTGAAGCAGGTTAGCCTGCCCTGCGGAGAGGGGTCAGTCACATCGTAAGCCTGGACAATAACGTGCTTGATACCCATTTCTTTTAATGCCTTGACTTGTCCGGGGATATCTTTGTCCCAGGGAGTGATGCTGTTGTAGACCAACCGGTCCTGAAGGCCTTTTTTGGCTATATACTCGGCGGCTTCCAACCGGGGTTTCTCAACCCACATATCGATGGCAAAGGCCCTGTCGCTGATGCTGGTAAACCAGTCCACATACCTGGCCATCTCTTCCGCCGAGTTGGCAACCATGGCTGTAATGGCAGGAATACCTGTTTTTTCTTCCAGTTCTTCCTGTTTCTTAACATATTCCTCTGCTTTAACCCTGTCCCATTTGCCTTCTCTCCTGCTTTCGAGGATCTTGTCACCATTATGGAACATGGAGGAGATAAGCAAAGGGGGGTTTTCGCCATACTGTCCGCCAACCTTGAAATTGGTGATCTGGCAGACTTTCTGCGAATTTTCCAGTTTAAACATTGTTTCACCCCTGTTCATAATTTTAAAAAGGCGCTAGTACTTCCAGTTCCTGCCTGTTTCCAGGTAGGCAAAGATGTTTTCCACCGGAAGTCCGGGTGGAATATCACATCCGGGCAACAGCAGATACCCGCCGTCAAGACCGGCTTTTTCAATACATAGTTTGGCATTCTCGATAACCTGTTCCCTGGTCCCGTTGTTCAACACAAACACAGGATGGGAGTTGCCGCCGATACACATCTTATCTCCGATTTTTTCATGAGCCACCGCCAGGTCCACCTTCATGTCAATAGCGATACAGTGCGCGCCCATCTCCGGGAAAAACTCCAGGCTCTTGGTAGTGTCACCGCAAATATGCACGAAGCGACCGACACTCGGGTTGAGGGCCTTGATCTTTTCATGGAATTTCTGCAGGCCTGGCAGGGCGTATTTCTTGAACATCCGCGGCGAAATCAGGTCACCGGACGCAGTAGCATCGGCAATAGCGGTTGCTTCGATAGATCCGGCCTGAATCATCGGCTCATAGAAGTAGTAATTGATTTCTGCCGCCCAGTCAATGGTAGCAGCAACAAGATCGGGCTTGCGGAAACAGTCCTGCATCATTTTTTCCACACCGTATATTTGGGCAGCCAGGGAGAAGGGCCCCCAGGCCGTGGCCGAAACCAGGTATTCGCTGCCGATGGCATCATGAACCAGCTGTGCGGCCTCCCAGATGGTCTGGACTACCGGGTCACTGGCCAGCGTGGCCCGGATATCGGGATACTGCTCCTTGAGTCTTTCCAAATCCTCATCGGTATTCATCAGGGGTTCTTCAAGGTCGGGGGCCCCTACCGGGCGATACTTAATGCGGCCACCAAAAGGCTGGAGATGTACGTTGTTGTACCCCGAACCTACATACACCATGTCAGATTTGATTTCTTCATTGACTCTGATAACCATTTCGGCCATTTCTTTCGGCTTGCCGATTAAACCCTGAAAAGTATTCCCCGTATGTTTCATGGTCCAAACGCCGCCACCGTAGATGATGGCCGGGACCCTTTCCGGCTTCTTGTTTTCAAAAGCCGTAAGTACACACTCTTTCGGTTTCATTCTTACACCTCCAATAAAATTGAGGCTTTTCCAAAACTATGGCTTATTTATAACCGGGGATTTTATCAAGGATATGCTGGATGCTGGGGAATTCATCCACAGAATGGGGGAAGGCCATTGCTTCCGCAAACCGCTCCTGAAAATCATGCTCAACAGCGGTCTCAATGAACTCAACACTGGCGGCCACGTCACGGGCTTCGATTCTCTTGTTCTTGTCAAGCAGCGCTGCCTGGGCGCCGTCACCGGCGGCGTTACCCACCGCGTGTACCTTGCTCAGGTCACAGTCAGGGAACATCCCTATGACCATAGCCGATTCCTGGTCAATAAAGCTTCCGAAAGCGCCCGCCAAAGTGACTCGGTCAACTTTGTCCACACCAAGGTGCCTCATGAGCATCTTTGCCCCGACATACAGTGCAGCCTTAGCTAACTGAACGGCCCGGATGTCCCCCTGAGTAACGGTGATATCCTTGCCGATACCACTGTCCTCAGCAAATACTAACACGTATTCGGGCTTACCGCTTTCGTCTTTGCGAATCCGGTCTGAATTCAATTTCGTATTGAAACGGCCTGTCTTGTTGATAATTCCGGCTTTAAATACTTCAGCTACCATATCAATGATACCGGAGCCGCAGATCCCCTTGGCATTACCTTTACTGCCGCGGCCGTGCCACTGATCATCCCCGATTACCTTGTAGGTACACTCCAGCGTTTCCGGATTTATCCTGATCTTCTCAATTGCCCCGGGGGCAGCCCGCATACCAAATTTAATCTGTGCCCCTTCCAGGGCTGGACCTGTGGCACAAGATGTTGAAAGAAGCTTTTTCCTGTTTCCAAGGTCTATCTCGCCATTGGTGCCGATGTCAATGATCAGACGGATTTCATCATCCTGCTTGTAGGGCTCTTCGGCAATCAGCACAGATACGTTGTCAGGACCGACAAAACCGGCCTCCACAGGCAGAATATGAATATTTGCGGCCTTATGAATCTTAATTCCCAGGTCGCGGGCCTTTACATCAAACGGGGCGCTGATAGCAGGGGCAAAGGGTGCGCGGCCCATGTATTTAGGTTCCAGGTTCAGCAGGCAGTGGTGCATGGCGGTGTTGAACACCAGGGTTATTTCCACTATATCGTCCGGTGTGAGGCCAACTTTTTCAGTCATCCTGGCCGCCATAGTATTAATGCCTTCAATAATGGCATTATGTAGCTTTTCCCGCCCGTCCTCGTTCATCATCGCGTAAGTAATTCTGGACAAAACGTCTTCTCCGTAACGGACCTGGGGGTTCATCATACCGTCCTTGACCAGCATCTGACCCGTTTTAAGGTCACAGAGGTAAGCCGCAACAGTAGTAGTCCCGACATCAATACCGATGCCGTACCACTTCTCTACAAATCCTGGCCGCACATCGATAATCTCGCGGTCATAGAGAACCGTCGCCGTTACTTTCCAGCCGCCATCCCTGATGATGTTGGGCAGTTCTCTCAATACATAATAGTCAATAGCCAAGTTGTCCAGGCCGAACTGTTCCTTCAGGGCATCCTGTAAGCGGCGGAGATCGTCTCTATGGTCTTCCAGGGTAGCCGGAATCATTTCCACGTAGTAATTTTTAACTGCCGGATTAAGAACAAAGGTCCTCTCCTTACCTGTGTCAAGCACTACCTGGTCTGCCTTCCGGCTTTCCTCGGGAACGAACACCAGCACGTCGCCTTTGATTTCGGCGGCGCAGGCCAGGCGGTAGTTATTAGCTATTTCTTCGGGTTTGAGAATTTTTTTCTCTTCCTCCGACAAAGGTGAGAGGTGTTCGATCTGTGAATCAATATTAAATTTCTCGAAAAAACCGGTTTCAATTTTCACCTTGCATTTGCCGCATACTTTGTGTGCCCCGCATGGCGCCTCAATATCAACCCCCAGTTCGTGGGAAGCCGTGAGAAGGGTTTTGCCTTCTGTCACTTTTCCCCGCCGGCCGGACGGTTGAAAGATAACGTTATACTCCATCAGGTACTACCTCCTTGAAGACAAGTGTTTGAACAGTTATTACATGTCTTTCAGCGCCTTAACCATGTTCAGCGCCTCTTTTAAGGCATTGTTGGCGTCCTTGGCAAACCCGTCGGCGCCCCACTTGTCAGCAAGGTCCTCGGAGACAGGCGCTCCACCGATCATGATCTTGCACTTGGGGTT
>DDKP01000040.1 GCA_002339745.1 Firmicutes bacterium UBA2595
GTTTTTATGATAATAACAAGCTTTTGGACAGGTATAACCAGTAAACCTGTTAAGGCGCGGGCCAAGCTGTGGCTGGCAGTACCGGTCCTGGCCGTGTTTCTGCTTTCCCTGTCACCCGTCATTGCCGTTTCCTCTCCTGCTCCGACGGGGGAAACGGGGAGACGCAAAGTCATTATGGTAATTGTTGACCGGATCAGCGTCGATGACGTCACTAATAAAAAATATGAAAATATTAATAAGCTGATCTCGCTGGGCGGCCTAAGTCTTATGACCGTCGGGACCGCGGGAGACTACACCGACATAAACTCATATGTTTCCCTGGGAGGGGGAGACAAGTTTATCGGTTCCGCCCTGGCCGGGGAAAGTTACAACAGGGAAGAAATTCTCCCCGACGGGTCAAATGCTTATCAAGCTTACCGGCGAAATACCGGGAAAGACCCGGGAGACAGCCGTGTTTTAAATATCAGTGTAGCAGCGACATTAAAAGTGAACCAAAAAAGATACACCGGCGCTACCCCGGGCCGCCTGGGGACTGTCCTGCACCAGTCCGGGCTGAAAACGGCGGTTATCGGCAACAGCGACCTTTCTCCCGACAGGCCGGCCAACAGGCTGGCTGTTACCATTGCCATGGATGACCTCGGAGTCGTGGACGACGGTAATGTCAGCAGGAATCTGCTGGTTAAAGATTCACAGTCACCTTACGGATGGAGGACGGATTATACAAAACTTGAAGCAGAACTGGACCGTGTTTGGAACTCTGCAGATTTAATAGTGGTTGAGACGGGTGATACCCTGAGAGTAAATGAAATATCCGGCGAAATAATGAAAAGGATGATTGAAATCCATCGTGACAGGGCAATGAAGGGGGTCGATAAATTTATCGGCCGGCTTATTCCTCTGGTCAGCAAAGATACGATGGTGATGCTGGTCTCCCCGCTGCCGTATGCTCAAGCCTTCCGGGAAGGAGCCCGTTTAACGCCCCTGGTGATTGCAGGGGGTGAAATCGCGCCTGACAGTATCCTCACATCACCCACCACCAGGCAGAAAGGATTGGTTGCCAATTTGGACGTGGCTGCGACAGTAGCCGCACATTTAAAAGTCAGTGAGACGGACGGGATAATTGGACTTCCGGTACAGGCAATTAAAGTCGGCGGGCAGACACCGGCCGGTTATGTGACGGACATGTATGACTGGCTGGCCGCCGCTTCACACCAGAGATGGCGAATCCTGTATTACTTCACACGTTATCAATGGATTGTTTACTCCCTGGTTTTACTGCAGCTTGTTTTCAGGTATTACCATAGGATTGAGCTGGCCAGATTTCTACTGGTTGCCATCATGCTGTATCCTCTGGCCATTCTGCTGGCGCCCCTGGCCGGACTGCAAAATCCCACCCTCGCCGTTATCTTGTCGCTGGTGTTGGCGGCCGGGATTACTTATTTACTGACCAGGATAAAGGACGACCTCGAGCTTTATATCGTCATAGCTGTTGTCACTGTAGTGCCCGTTGTGATAGACATTATTACCGGTGGACAACTGATAAAAAGGGCTGCCCTGGGATACGACCTGATTATCGGCGGTAGGTTTTACGGAATAGGAAATGAATATATGGGAATAATTATCGGGGCGGCAATCCTGGGGTGTGCGGCCTTGCTCCAGCAGTACCACCAGTCAAAGAAGAAGCTTTTACCGTTCATTGGGCTTCTGTTTGCCGGCCTCACGGTCTTTTTTGCCTCTCCGTCTCTGGGGACTAACGCCGGAGGGGCTCTTACGGCGGCAGGCGGTTTCACTGTAGCCATGTATAAATTTACCGGCAGGAATTTCACCCGCCGGTCCTGGTTGCTGCTGGCGGCTGTGCTGGCAGCTGGTGTGGGTGTTCTTGCAGCGTTCAACTATTTTTGGGCTTCCGGTGTCCAGTCTCATATCGGAAGAGCTATTGCTAACCTGTTCTCCGGGAATATCCTGGTCATCTGGCAGACGATCCAGCGTAAATTGCTGGCAAATTTCTATCTGCTCAGGCATTCGGCCTTCAGCAACATACTCCTGCTGCAGTTCCTGCTATTATTGGTACTGTATCTAAGAAACCGCACCTGCGTGGACCAGCTTTACGCCAGGATGCCTTATTTGAAAGCGGGAGCAGCCGGGCTGCTGATTGGCGCTTTGGCAGCTTTTGCCTTCAACGATTCGGGCGTGATAGCCGCCGCGCTGTTGTTAAATTACCTGTTTGTTCCCGCGCTTTTGCAGGTGCTCCGGATTGGCGCCGCTCCCGGAAGTCACTAATTGAAAGAGGGGTCCGATTGTATATCCGTTTTACTCCGGTTAAATCCGGAAAAATGTCGACACCCGAAAAAACTATATTGATTATTCTACTGGTTGTAGCTCTGGGAACCAGGCTGTTTTACATAGTCAATTCTCCGGAACTAAAGCTTTCCCACGATGAGATCGGGTATCACGAGATGACCCGGCGTTTTTTGGAAAAGGGTTTTCTGGGATATTACTCAGAGGAACCCAGCGCTTACGTGACCCCGGGATATCCTCTGTTTCTGGCGGCAGTATATTCTTTTGCCGGACTGCTGCATACCGGACCGTTGACTACGGTGAGGATTATTCAGGGTATAATAAGTATTGGATCAGTGTTTTTGGTTTACCTCATTGCCAGGAAGGGCGCCGGGCCGGCAGCCGGATTTTTGGCCGCTGTACTGGCGGTGATATACCCATCATCGTTCATGGCCAATAATAGGATACTTACCGAAGTATTGTATACCTTTACACTGCTTGGATATATTCTATCACTTATTACCGCTTTCGAAAGACAAGCCCTCGCATACCATGCTTTATCAGGTGCCCTGTTGGCTGTGGCAGTCCTGGTAAGACCGGCGGCCGCGTCTTTTTTGGTCGTTCCGTATATCGTTCAGTTTATTTTGCGCCGCAACTTCCGGGTTGTAATAGGCCTGCTGGCGGCGGTTACAGCCTTCTGCCTGGTGATGAGTCCCTGGTGGGTCCGCAATTACCTGCTCTTTGATAAATTTATCATGTTTGCTACCCAGTCAGGAGACCCGATACTGCGCGGGACGGACCCTTATGACCGGTATGACAGGATAGGGCCGTCCGTTGTTGCCAACGTGCCTCCGGCTGAGAAGACTAAGGTGGCTTTCCAGAGAATTAAAGAGGGACTTAAAACCGACCCCTGGTTGTGGATTAAGTGGTTTACTGTCGGGAAGCTGTCTTTTCTCTGGTTAAAACCGTGGGGGGTATACACCGCCTGGGCGAAAGGCCTGCATTTTTGGGTATTTGTAGTGATGGGATGGTTGGGCGCCTTTTTCAACCTGTTTGACAGCCGGATGCGCTGGCCGGCGCTGTTTGTTGTATTTTCGACCCTAATTCAGCTGGCTTTCATTCCAATCGAAAGGTATATGTACCCGCTGACCCACATAATGGCAATAATGGCAGCGGTACTGCTGGTTAAAATTGTGCGAAAGGTCTTGACACTGCAGGGCTAAATCGTTAAAATAAACAATGTAGCTGAAAGAAGTCCTTTGGTGTAAATAAGTGGCACTTCAAGGCTGAGAAAGCGGTTACATAAATAAAGGATTTAATACTTTTTTGATAATCGGTTTGTGCAAAGACAGTGGTTCATCGAAGTTAAGAGAGGGTATTCATCTTGACCTCGGTAGTGATAAAATTCACCCACCGGGGTGTTATTTTAGGTGTTATTTTATACGATAAGGGAACACATTTTTTTTATCTTCATATATTATTCAGAGGCGTAGGAGGAGAATAAATGAAAGTAAATGTGGAAAAGATAGAGAGGAATTTCGTAGCGCTGGAAGTCGAAGTTGACCCGGTAAAACTGGAAGAAGCCCTGAACAAGGCCTATAGGAAAATCTCCAAAAAGGTCAACATACCGGGTTTTCGAAAAGGTAAGGCGCCACGGGTCTTGGTAGAACGGCATGTCGGCAAGGAATACCTGAAAGAGGAAGCCCTCGACTTACTCGTGCCGGAAGCATACTTTGAAGCTGTCAGAGAAAGCGGAATAGAGCCTATTGATAAACCTAAGGTGGACATTGTACAGGTCGAGGAAAACAAACCTGTTATTTTTAAGGCTACTGTTGAGGTCAAACCTGAAGTAAAACTCGGGGACTACACAGGTTTAAAAGTCGAGAAACATAAAACGGAAGTCACCGATGAGGAAGTACAGGCGGAGCTGGAAAGACTGCGACAGCGCCACGCTCAGCTGGTCAATGTCGAAGAAGGCCCGGCCCAGTCGGGAGACATCACCGTTATCGACTTCGAAGGGTTTGTTGACGGTGTGGCCTTCCCCGGCGGTACCGGTACGGATTATTCTCTTGAACTGGGATCGGGGACGTTTATTCCCGGATTTGAGGATCAGCTGGTGGGATCTGCTGTAGGGGAGACCAGAGAAATCAGCGTGACTTTCCCTGATAACTACCATTCACCTGAACTGGCCGGAAAAGATGCCAAGTTTAAAGTGGAGGTCAAGGGCATTAAAAGGAAAGAACTGGCCGACCTCGATGACGAGTTTGCCAAGGATGTGAGCGAGTTTGAAACCTTGCAGGAATTAAAAAACAGCATCCTGAATAGACTAAAGGAGGCGGCAGAACGGCAGGCCGGCGAACGTATAAAAGACCAGCTGGTGGAAAAAGCGGTAGAGAATGCCGAAGTTGATGTTCCCGAGATCATGATCCAGCAGAAGATCGACTACATGCTTGACAGCTTTTCCCAGAGGTTGAGGATGCAGGGGCTGAATCTTGATGATTACCTCAAATATACGAATTCCAGCATTGAGGCAATCCGGAAAGACTATCGGCCTGCTGCCGAAAAATCGGTTAAGATTGACCTGGTCCTGGAGGCTATTGCCGCTAAAGAAAATGTTGAAGCAACGGACGAAGATATCGAAGCCAGGGTGGCCGAGATGGCGGCGCGGTATAATTCCGAACCTGCGGTTTTCAAACAGTGGCTGGAGAACGCGGGAAACCTGGAGCCACTTAAAAAAAGCATCGTAATTGATAAAACTGTCGACTTCCTGCAGGAAAAAGCCGTTATAAAGTAAAATATATTATCAATAAATACCGGGCGGATTTTAAAACCGCCTTGTTTACCAATAGGAGATAATTGTTGTATAATTTAGAAAGAAGGTGGGTTATTTGAGTTACTTGGTTCCGATGGTTGTCGAACAAACGAATAGAGGAGAACGGGCATACGATATTTATTCGCGCCTGCTGAAAGATAGAATTGTATTCATCGGCGGTCCCATCGATGACCATATGGCAAACCTGGTGATCGCTCAAATGCTGTTTCTGGAAGCTGAAGACCCGGACAAGGATATTCACCTGTACCTGAATTCTCCTGGTGGAATCGTGACTGCCGGGATGGCGATTTATGACACTATGCAGTATATTAAGCCTGATGTCTCGACGATATGCCTGGGACAGGCGGCCAGTATGGGAGCCTTTCTCCTGGCGGCCGGGGCGAGAGGCAAACGTTTTTCCCTGCCTTATGCCCGTATCATGATTCACCAGCCGATGGGCGGGGTCCAGGGTCAGGCGACGGAGATAGAGATTCACGCCAAGGAGATCCTGAGGATGAAGGAAACAATAAATAAGCTGCTGGCAGCTCATACCGGCCAGCCGCTGCAGAGAGTAGCCCATGATACCGAACGGGATTTCTTCATGTCAGCACAGGAAGCTAAGGAGTACGGTGTTGTCGATGAGGTGATAAGCGTTCGGAAGTAATGGAACAGAGGTGAAATTTTTATGTATAAATTCAGTGACGATAAGGGCCAACTAAAATGTTCCTTCTGCGGCAAGCTTCAGGATCAGGTGAAGAAGCTGGTTGCCGGGCCCGGGGTTTATATTTGTGACGAGTGTATCGAACTTTGCAATGAGATAATTGAAGAAGAACTGAGCGAAGACCTCGGCCTGGAAATGGGTGATCTCCCTAAACCGAAGGAGATTAAGGAGATTCTGGACCAGTACGTTATCGGACAGGAATCGGCCAAGAAGGCTCTTTCCGTGGCTGTGTACAACCATTATAAAAGGATTAACATGGGGAGCAAGGTTGATGACGTTGAGTTGCAGAAGAGCAACATCGTTATGCTGGGTCCTACCGGAAGTGGTAAAACCCTCCTGGCCCAGACATTGGCCAGGCTCCTGAATGTACCTTTTGCCATAGCGGATGCCACCTCCCTGACCGAGGCCGGCTACGTTGGCGAAGATGTTGAGAACATCCTCCTCAAGCTTATCCAGGCAGCGGATTATGATGTTGAAAAGGCTGAAAAAGGCATCGTCTACATTGATGAAATAGACAAAATCGCCCGGAAATCTGAAAACCCCTCTATCACCAGGGACGTTTCCGGTGAAGGCGTTCAGCAGGCCCTGCTAAAGATTTTGGAAGGGACAGTGGCCAGCGTGCCTCCCCAGGGCGGCCGCAAGCACCCGCACCAGGAGTTTATCCAGCTGGATACAACAAATATTCTGTTTATCTGCGGGGGAGCCTTTGACGGTATCGATAAGATAATCCAGAACAGGATCGGTAAAAAAGGCCTGGGATTCGGCGCTGAGATTCATTCCAAAAAGGAGAGAAACAGCAGCGAACTCCTCAAACATATCCTGCCGGAAGACCTGTTAAAATACGGACTCATACCCGAATTTGTTGGACGTCTGCCGGTAATTGTCACTCTTGAGGCTCTTGATGAAGAGGCGCTGGTCAGGATTCTTACCGAACCCAAGAACGCCCTTGTCAAGCAGTACCAGAAATTCTTTGAGATGGATGGTATTTCCCTGGAATTTACAGAAGATGCCCTCGAAACCATTGCCAAAGAGGCAATGAAAAGAAACACCGGCGCTAGGGGCCTGCGGGCTATAATCGAAGATATTATGCTGGATGTGATGTATGAAGTTCCCTCCAGGGACGACGTTGCCAAGTGCACCATCACTAAGGACGGAGTTCTCAAGAAAGAGCCGCCTATTTTGCTCACCGTCGACAGAAAGAAAAAGAAAGAAGAGACAGCTTAAAAAGTTAGGATCTGCCCCAGGGCAGATTCTTTTTTTGCAGGAATTGGTCGAACAATGGTGAAATATATAGAAAATTCGCTGTGGAGGCGGGTAATGAAAAAGAAGCGCTTGACGGAGCAGCAGAAACACAGGATAACGGCTCTTGTTATTGTCTTTCTCGGTATTGCAGTACTGCTGGGACAGATCGTGGAGGCGAAGCCTGTGTTTTTGGGCAGGATACCAAACCTGCGCATGTTTATAGACCCGATTCAATACATGATCGGGATGCTTATCATAAATTTCATACTGGTCATAACGGCAATAAAAAAATACGAAAAATACCCCAATCCGTTTTTGAATACACTTAAATGGTATTTTGCCATCCTGCTGGTCAATGACTTCTTCATGATGGTCTTCAAAGTTATTCAAAAAAGTAACTTTATTGCTATCCAGAGCAGCGCTACCATCGGTGTTGGCCAGACATACATGGTTTTGGCTTCTGTCAAGGGAATAGTTGATTTGACATTGACTTCCGCGGCAATGCTTCTGTTTGTCCACGGCCTGTCCAGATATGTGCCATGCGGGGAATCCCCGAAAACCTTCGGGGACAGAATAATCAAGGTAATGATGGGCTTGGTCCTTGTACAGTACTTGTTTTCAATTCCGGTCAACCTATCGGGGTTTATTAATAACCGTACAGTGTTTGCCTGGTCCCTGGGCTTTAGCCAGACAGGACATTTAGCATTGATCGCTCTTATTTACTGGATAGTTAAAGAATACCAAGAGCGTTATCATACCAGGTTCTTCCGGTATCTTACCTGGTATTATATGATCAGCTTAGGAATTGCAGGCCTCGTCTATACCTATTCGATGGGAACCCTTGGGTTGTTGCAGAGGGTTCCCGCCGGAGAAATCGGTCTTATAGGATGGTTTGGGCAGTTTGTTTTTTACGTTTCCCACCTTTGTCGAATACTGTTGAACTATCTCATTTATATATCCATTGCTGAATATGCGGAGCCGCCCAAAAGAAATGACGCCGAACAATGGACAAAAGATGTCCCGGCATCTGCAAGCGAAGGCAGAGTGTTATAAAACGGTCAATATTACCGGCTTTACCCTCGGAAAGCCTATATCCACTTATAAAAACTTTCCTGACAGGTAATACTATCCTGTGGACGTGTGACTTAAAAGGTTTCAAGGGAGGTTTCAAGGTGGATTATTTGGGTGGTATCGGAGGGTTTTTAAGTTTTATCCAGATTTTTTTTGCCATTGTAATCGGCTTATATTTTCTTAATCTGTTAAAGGCTCAACAGGGCAACAAAGTGGCAGTCGAAAGAGAGTCCCGAAAAGAAATGGAAAAACTGCAGCAGTTGAGGCAGTTGAGTCTTACCGAGCCATTATCTGAGAAAACAAGGCCGACTAAATTTGAAGAGATAATCGGCCAGGAAGAGGGGCTGAAAGCCCTGCGGGCGGCGTTGTGTGGTCCAAATCCCCAGCATGTCATCATTTACGGTCCCCCCGGAGTCGGGAAGACTGCAGCTGCCCGGTTGGTTCTTGAAGAAGCCAAGAGAAACCCTGCTTCACCTTTTGGTGATAAGGCCAAGTTTGTAGAACTGGATGCCACAACCGCCAGGTTTGATGAAAGGGGTATTGCTGACCCCCTGATCGGTTCGGTCCATGACCCTATTTACCAGGGTGCGGGTCCTCTGGGCATAGCCGGCATACCTCAGCCGAAAATGGGCGCGGTTACAAAAGCCCACGGGGGCGTGCTTTTTATTGACGAAATAGGGGAACTGCACTCTATCCAGATGAACAAGCTTCTAAAAGTCCTGGAAGACCGTAAGGTCTTTTTGGAGAGCGCTTACTACAGTTCAGAGGATACCAATATACCGGTACATATTCATGATATATTCCAGAACGGCTTGCCGGCCGATTTTCGCCTGGTCGGGGCCACCACCAGGACGTCCCAGGATATTTCCCCGGCTATCAGGTCAAGGTGCCTGGAGGTTTTCTTCAGGCCGCTTCTCCCCGGGGAAATAGAAATAATTGCGAAAAATGCCGCCCGGAAGATAGATTTCCCGCTGGAAGACGAAGCCGTAGATGTAGTCAAAAAGTATGCCACCAATGGACGGGAGGCTGTGAACATCATCCAGATTGCCGCCGGGATAGCCATGACAGATCGGCGTAAAACCATCAAGGCTGCTGACGTTGAGTGGGTTGTCAACAGCGGACAGTACTCTCCTCGCCCGGATAAGAAAGTGCCGAAATCACCTCAGGTTGGGGTTGTAAACGGGCTGGCCGTCTATGGGCCCAATATGGGAACACTTATGGAGATTGAAGCCACAGTGGTGGAAGTTGAAAAGGGCAAAGGAAACATGGTCGTCACGGGTGTTGTTGATGAGGAGGAAATCGGCAGCGGCAGCAGGGTGATGAAACGGAAGAGCACGGCCAGGGGTTCGGTGGAGAACGTCCTTACAGCACTGAGGTACTGTTTTGATTTGCAGCCTCAAAATTACGATATTCACGTCAATTTGCCGGGAGGGGTGCCGGTAGACGGCCCATCTGCCGGTGTCGCCATTGCAGTTGCGGTTTATTCTGCCATTAAAAACCTGCCGGTTGACAACAAAACAGCAATGACCGGCGAACTCTCCATCCGGGGAACCGTGAAACCGGTAGGAGGAGTGGTAGCTAAAATAGAAGCTGCCAGGGAGGCAGGAGCCAAGAAAGTCCTGATCCCCAGGGAAAATTACCAGGCCATGTTTAAAGAGACGACTGATATTGAGGTTATAGGAGTAAGTACATTACCGGAGATAATAAATCATTCCATTGTAACCGATTCCTGCTCCCAGATCGCGTATTTGCGGGCAGATGCCCTGACTGCTGCGCCGCTGTGACAAGACCGGTGTTAAATTCATATCGGCAAAATATACCCATTAGGGGTATGATGCCCTCTTTAGCCCCGTTACTTGCTTAGGGGCTTTCAATTTTATCCATCTCTTGCAGGACCGTTATTGAAAGGTATATAATAGAGAGTGTATTAAAATGCAGGAAAATACGATACAGGACCTGGAGGTGGTACTGATGGCTAAAGAGAATGCAATAAACGAAACAACCCGGCAATTACCGCTCCTGCCTTTAAGGGGGATACTTGTTTTTCCATATATGATTATTCACCTGGACGTTGGTCGGGAGAAATCAGTGAAGGCAATCGAGGAAACAATGATCCAGGACAGGATTATATTTTTAGCTACACAGAAAGAGGCACAGACAGACGAGCCCAATGAAGAAGACATATATGAAATAGGGACCATTGCTGAAATCAAACAGCTCCTGAAACTTCCCGGAGGCACCATAAGAGTTCTGGTAGAGGGATTAGCCAGGGCCAAAATCGAGAGCTACCTGGAGCATGAGCCCTATTTTAAAGTCCAGGTTACCGAGTATTCCGAGAGCGTGGCCTTAAGTCCCGAAATTGAGGCTCTGATGCGAAGCCTTGTTGCCCAGTTTGAACAATATGTTAAGATGAGCAAGCGCATTCCGCCGGAGACGGTTGTAACAGTGGTTAACCTGGAAGAACCGGGTCGGCTGGCGGACATTATTGCGTCTCATTTAGCTCTTAAGATTGAAGACAAGCAGAGAGTCCTGGAAGCAGTTGACATCTCCAAAAGGCTGGAGATACTATGCGAGATCCTGGCCAAGGAAATGGAGATAATCGAACTGGAACGAAAAATCAACCTCCGGGTGAGGAAACAGATGGAAAAGACCCAGAAGGAGTACTACCTGCGGGAGCAGCTCAAGGCAATTCAAAAAGAGCTTGGTGAAAAAGATGAGAGGGTAGCAGAGGGTGAAGAGTACAGGGAGAAAATAGCCAAGGCCAAGCTGCCAAAAGAGGTAGAGGAGAAGGCCCTGAAAGAAGTGGAGCGTCTAGAAAAGATGCCTCCCATGGCTGCGGAATCCGGAGTCATCCGTACCTATCTTGACTGGTTGCTGGTACTTCCCTGGAACAAGAAGACAAAGGACCGCCTTGATATAAACAAGGCTGAAATCATATTAAATGAAGATCACTATGGCCTTGACAAGGTTAAGGAGCGCATCCTGGAGTACCTTGCCATCAGGAAACTGGCTAAGAAAATGAAGGGACCCATCTTATGCTTCATAGGACCTCCCGGAGTTGGCAAGACATCGTTAGCCAAGTCTATTGCCCGCGCCCTCGAGCGGAAGTTTGTCCGCATGTCCCTGGGCGGGGTGCGGGATGAAGCGGAAATAAGAGGGCACCGGCGGACATACGTGGGGGCCCTCCCCGGAAGGATTATCCAGGGCATCAGGCAAGCTGGTTCCAACAACCCTGTTTTCCTGCTGGACGAAATTGACAAGATGAGTATGGATTTCAGGGGTGACCCCTCGGCAGCCCTGCTGGAGGTACTGGACCCCGAACAGAACAGCAGTTTCAGTGACCATTACATTGAAGCGGCTTTTGACCTGTCCAATGTAATGTTTATTACTACCGCCAATACCATGCATCCTATTCCCCGGCCACTGCTGGACAGGATGGAAGTAATCTATCTTTCCGGTTACACCGAAGAGGAAAAAGTCAATATCGCTCTCAAGTACCTGATTCCCAAACAGATGAAGGAACACGGGTTAAAGCCCAAGATGCTGTCTATCTCTGAAAACACGGTTCGTAAAATTATCAGGGAATATACCAGGGAAGCAGGTGTCCGGAACTTAGAACGCCAGATTGCCACCATTTGCCGCAAGGTTGCCAAAGACATTGTCCAGAAAAAGACCGATCGTGTCAAGGCTTCGATTCAAAACCTGGAACACTTCCTGGGTGTGCCGCGCTTCCGTTACGGGACAGCGGAAAAACAAGATGAAGTCGGTATCGCCACCGGACTGGCCTGGACCGATACTGGCGGCGACGTCTTGGCTATAGAGGTTACGGTCATGCAGGGCACCGGCAAGCTCACCCTGACCGGGAAGTTGGGAGACGTAATGAAGGAGTCGGCTCATGCCGGGTTCAGCTATGTCCGCTCAAAAGCCGGCGAGCTGGGGATTCCTGAAGATTTTTATGAAAAGAAAGATATTCATATTCATGTACCGGAAGGAGCTATACCTAAAGACGGTCCTTCGGCTGGCATTACCATGGCCACCGCACTGGCCTCCGCTCTTACAAACCGGAAGACCCGGCGGGAAGTTGCTATGACCGGGGAGATTACTCTCCGGGGGCGGGTGCTGCCTATCGGAGGGGTGAAGGAAAAGGTGCTGGCTGCCCACCGTGCCGGAATAAAAACGGTTATACTTCCGATGGAGAATAAAAAAGACCTGGAAGAGATTCCGCAGAAGGTTAAAAGCAAACTGGAGTTTGTCTTTGTCGAACACATGGACGAGGTATTGGAACGGGCCATGAGGGAGGCCTAAGATGCAGATTGTCTCCGCCAAATACGTAATTAGCGCCGCCGGTCCTAAACAGTACCCGGAGGGCGGGCAGCCGGAGGTGGCCTTTGTTGGCCGGTCCAATGTGGGCAAATCATCCCTGATCAACAAGCTGCTGAACCGGAAGTCACTGGCCAGGACCAGCGCTACCCCCGGTAAAACGCAGCTCCTCAATTTTTACCACATCAATGGTAGCTTTTACTTTGTTGACCTGCCGGGGTACGGGTTTGCCAAGGTATCCAGGGATGTGAAGGCCCAGTGGGGCAAGATGATCGAAGGCTACTTAAAAAACAGGGAAAATCTTAAGGCTGTTATCCAGTTAGTGGATATCAGGCATCCTCCCAGCAAAGAGGATGTGGAGATGCATGAATGGCTCAAGCACTTCGGGTTACCTACTGTCCTGGTCGTTACCAAGGCCGATAAGATTCCACGGGGAAAGTGGCAGAAGCATGTCAAGTTGATAAGGGATAACATAGAACCTTTACCCGAGACGCCAGTGGTCATTTTCTCGGCCGAAACTGGCCAGGGCAAGGATGAACTGTGGGAAGCCGTAAACAGGTATTTAAAACAATAACCATGTGGTTGTCTTAAAAAGGGGCTTGTTGTCAAAAGAACTTTAAGCGAATAACAGGGGGCAGGAATATACCTGCCCCCTGTATATTTAAAGTTATGAAGTTTGTCTACAGCCCTCTAGGAGACCTTCTTATTTTTGGCGTCATGAAATCCATCTGCTGTGCATAGCTTTCTAGTGTACATCCGAAAGAGGTGTTGGCATGGTCAATGTAGGGACTCTCCTATTGGGCCTGGGCATAATTCTGATAAGCGCCGAGCTGTTTACCAACGGCATTGAATGGCTGGGCCGGCGGATGAAGCTTTCCGAGGGGGCGGTTGGCAGTATCCTTGCTGCTGTCGGCACCGCCCTGCCCGAAACACTTGTTCCTATAATTGCTATTGGACTTGGGGCAAGCCAGGCCACCACTGAGATCGGGGTTGGCGCAATCCTCGGTGCGCCTTTTATGCTGGGAACCCTCGCTCTTTTTGTGACCGGCCTGGCGGCTCTCATTTTTGCTTTTCTTGGCAAGAGGAGAGCTACTATGATGATTGATGAATATGTCCTGAAACGCGATTTGAAGTTCTTCCTGGTGGTTTACTCGATAGCCATAGTGGCAGCTCTGCTTAAAAGTCATAATCATAAGTTAGTACTGGCGCTGGGCATGGTAGGAGCCTATATTTATTACGCCTACCGAACCATCACCGGAGGTGAATGTGTTGCGGAAGAGGTCTTGAATCCCCTGCTGTTAAACCGTACCGCGGTTCTGCCCAGATACCGGTTCATATTTCTGCAGGTATTCTGCGCGGTGGCCGGAATAGTTGGCGGGGCGGAGTTGTTTGTCCATTCAATGGAAAAGA
Organism: Firmicutes bacterium UBA2595; assembly: GCA_002339745.1. Classification (GTDB taxonomy): domain Bacteria; phylum Bacillota; class Thermincolia; order Thermincolales; family UBA2595; genus UBA2595. The sequence continues at coordinate 13,854 of DDKP01000040.1, forward strand.
TTGCCCACAGCCTCAGCGTTTCCCCCTTTATCCTGTCAGTGATTATCACTCCCGTAGCTACCGAACTACCAGAAAAGTTTAACAGCATCATCTGGGTCAGCAGGGGGAAGGACACCCTGGCCATTGGCAACATCACCGGGGCAATGGTTTTCCAGAGTTCCATAATCCCGGCTATCGGTATAGCCATGACACCATGGGTCCTGAACAACGCTGCCTTTATTTGCGCACTTGTGGCCCTGGCTTCGGCGGCAATAATTTTTCTGTTTATATCATTGAAGGGTTATCTTAGAGCGTATACCCTGCTTTCCGGGGGGCTATTTTACGGCCTGTTCCTGTTTTTGATTCTGGGGCACAAAATTTAGCGGCAAGTGGTACCCGGCACCTTGCCCTGGCCACTAGTTACTGGTTTACTAAGGAGGTTTACGGTATGAATTTACGGTCGTTTTTGGAAGCTTTGACAGTCGGGGGAAGAACTGCATTAACCAGTTCCGCGGTAGGACTAATGGGGATTCTGGGATACAGTGTCCTGACCGAGGAGAAGGTTATTTATCTTCCCATGGCCCTGATGACAGTTGCCATCCTCAGCGTCCTGTTAGGCAGCTTCCGTGGCGGTATGGCGGCCGGGGCGGCAGGGTGGCTGCATGGTGGGGCAGTGGCAGCTTTTTACCTTTTATTTGTCATACTTGTCAGGATGACATTATTTCCTGATGTCGATTTCAATATGGCTTCGCTGGCTTTTACATTCTCTGTACTGCTGGCCGGGTGTGCCGGAGGGGTGATCGGAATCAACCTTAAATTCATGCGGCGCCAGCGGATCAGGAGGTATTTAAGGAAATCATAAATCATTTTTGGCCCCCTATACCTTAAACTGTACAACGAGTTTCTTGAGCTCCTGGGCCAGTTTGGACAATTGTTCAGCTGAGGCTGAAATTTCCTGATTATTGGCGGTAATCTGTTCAGTGGAGGCCGATACCTCTTCTGTAGAGGCCGCGCTTTCTTCAGAAATGGAGGCAATGTTTTGCATGGCAACGTTCACCTGGGCGGCGGTTTTGGCCATCTCTTCCGATGCAGCGGTATTTTCCTCGGCGATGGCGGCCACATTGCTTACTGCCTGGGACACTGCCTGGCTGCTGCCTAAAATGTCCTTAAAACGACATTGTCCTTTTCCCGCCATAAAGTTGACAATGGCGCGCGGTTTATTATAATATATATTTCAGATATATTTACAAAGGTTTTGATGGAGAGGAGTAAGTGTTCTTATCCCGCAGAGAGGGGGGCCCACCGGCTGAAAGGTCTCCTGGTGGAACGAATGCTGAAGTCGCTCCGGAACCGTGCGGCTGAATATAGTAAGCCGCGCCGGGGGGAACCCGTTACAGCCGGAAAGCGCCAGGGTTTAAAACCCTGGAAATAAGGTGGTACCG
>DDKP01000067.1:0-2159 GCA_002339745.1 Firmicutes bacterium UBA2595
TGAAGTATGTTTACCTTGATGTATGGCAGTGGTGGCTGATACCGACAGGAGTATCCCTGTCGGTGACTGTTATGGCTTTTACCTTTATCGGTTATGCCCTGGAAGCAGTCATGGACCCGAGGCTGAGGAGGGGAAGGCATGCTTGAAATCAGAAATTTATCGGTAAGTTTTGGCCAGACCAGGATTTTGAACGACATCAACCTGACCCTGACCAGGGGTGAACCCCTAGCCCTGATAGGGGAATCAGGCACAGGAAAAACCACTTTGGGCCGTAGCATTATCGGTCTCGGCGATGGGGAATGTACCGGGGAGATACTTTACCGGGGCCGCAACCTGCTTGCGTTGACAGCCAAGGAAATGGCCAAAATCAGGTGGAATCAGATTGCCATGGTGTTTCAAAATGTAGAAAATGCCCTGAACCCTTTGTACACTATACTCGATCAGGTTATGGAGCCCATGGTGGAACACGGTTTGTTTAACAGGCGGGAAGCCAAAATAAGAGCGGGGGAGTTATTAAAAAGGGTCGGGATTTCCCCGGACTTTTATTCCTTCTACCCGCACCAGTTAAGCGGCGGACAGAAGCAGCGGGCGCTTATTGCCATGGCCCTGGCCAATGACCCGGAACTGCTGATCATGGATGAGCCCACTTCTTCGCTGGACCCAATTACGAAGGCAGAGATTATTAAACTGTTGAAGCAAATTGGCCGGCAGCACACGATGCTGGTGATTACCCATGATTTTTCCACGGCAGCCGCACTGGCCCAAAAAACTGCTGTTTTATATGGGGGCAGAATAATGGAACTGGGTCCCACGGGCCTAATCCTGTCCGGCCCTAAACACCCGTACACCAGAGGGCTGCTGCGCGCCTATCCGAATATGACCACTACCAAGGACCTGCAGGGAATTCCCGGCCGGCTTTCACGGCCGAACAGGGGTTGCCCTTTTGCGCCGCGGTGCACCCAGAGTACGCCCGCATGCAGTCAGACATGCCCTGAGTTAATAGAAAACGGCGGGCGCATGGTGGCCTGCCATTTGGGGGGGATAGTTCCGCTGCTGGAAGTAAAAAATGTAGGCAAGTCTTTTGGCCGTTTGCGCGCACTGGAAAGAATAAATCTTACCCTGTATGAGGGTGAAACCGTAGCTGTTGTCGGCGAAAGCGGCTCGGGAAAAACAACGCTGGCCCGGATTATAACGGGCAGCAGTGAACCGACGGAGGGGCAAATATTTTTAAACGGCCGGCCGGTTGAGCGGCGCGGTAAAGATTTTTACCGGCAGGTACAGATGATTTACCAGAACCCGGCCGAATCCATAAGTCACCGGCAAACGGTCCTGGAAGCAGTGAGCGAACCGTTGGAGATACACAAAATGGGGGACCGAACGGAGCGCAGGGAAAAGGTAAAACGCGTGCTGGAAGAAGTGGAGTTATCCGCTGCGGAGGAGTTCCTGCTGACCTACCCGCACCACTTAAGCGGCGGCGAAGCCCAGCGGGTGGCTATTGCCAGGGCATTGATACTGGCGCCCAAATTACTCATTGCCGATGAGCCGACTTCGGCGCTGGATCCCAGCGTCCAGGCAAAGATACTGAGACTGCTCCTCAACCTTCAGGAAAAGAAGGGTCTGGCCATGCTGTTGATTACTCACGACATTGCCATGGCCAGGAAAGTAAGCGACAGGATTGTTGTATTGAAAAAAGGCAGGATCGTGGAAGAAGGGCCTTCCCATATTATTAGTTCCGCACCTCAACATCCTTATACCAAAAGTTTACTGGCGGCCGCTCCGACGCTGGAGATTGATAGGGCAGGCTTTGACTTGCAGTATGTTGAAAAATGTTCAACAGCATAGATATATTTGTTTCGCAGTACCAGAGTAATAAAAGAAAAAAGAAGAGGAGAACCTCTTCTTACTGTAGGGTCATGCTTTTTAACTCGGACAGCATTTGCTCGCCATCGGCAATATGCTGCTGCAGGTGGCTGATCCGGTTCTGGTCGCCGGTTTTCTGCAGTTCCTGGAGTTCCAACCTGTGGGCATCAAGGGAACCCCTGAAGATCATTATAAAGATTTACGGCCTCATCAAAATTTAAACCGCCTTGATTTTTTAGCTGGTCGAATCGGTGTTTGATACTGGAGCAGCTCATGGTTTAACCTCCTCGTATAAAATT
>DDKP01000067.1:2195-2792 GCA_002339745.1 Firmicutes bacterium UBA2595
GGCCTGCTCCGGCAATGAAACTGTGACAGGGGGTAATTATGCCATACGGAAACGAATTTGAGAAAAACAAAATGGTTGATTTCTGGGCGGAAGCCTGGGAACAGGCCGGGAATATCCGCTCAAAACAAAAGCAACCTGCCAAAGACCTGCAAAGAACGGTGGCAATGTGGAATAACCGGGCGGCGGGTTTTGCCAAAAATACAACAAAAAAGGATTCCCAAACCAGGGTTGAAGCGGTTTTGGCATTTTTGGATTACTGTGGGGTAAAAACAGCAGGAATGACGGTGTTGGATATCGGTTGCGGTCCCGGAAATTACACCATTCCTTTGGCCAAAAGGNNTCGCCGGTTTTCTGCAGTTCCTGCAGTTCCAGCCTGTGGGCATCAAGGGAACCCTGAAGGTCATTATAAAGATTTACGGCCTCATCAAAATTTAAACCGCCTTGATTTTTTAGCTGGTCGAAACGGTGTTTGATGCTGGAGCAGCTCATAGTTTAACCTCCTTAAGATTGGTTCAGTTTACTTTTACTATAGCTTTTGCAAAAATAACAGGCTTATACCCGGAAATTTACCGGCGGCCTGCTCCGGCAATGAAACTG
>DDKP01000067.1:3059-3851 GCA_002339745.1 Firmicutes bacterium UBA2595
ACACCATTCCTTTGGCCAAAAGGGCAGCCCATGTCTGGGCCCTTGATCCGGCATCCAATATGCTGGAGATACTTAAAGAAAGAGCCGAAAAAGAAGGGGTTTTCAATATTGCTTGCATCAACCGTCCATGGGAGGAAGTTGAACTGGACAAAGAAGGCTGGCTGGGCAAGTTTGACTTGGTGTTTGCTTCCATGACGCCAGGTATTAATGATAAAGAAACACTGGAAAAGATGATAAAGGCTTCTAAGGGGTACTGTTATTTAAGCAGATTTGCCGGACAGCGTAGAAACAACTTGCAGGAAAAGTTATGGCAAAAACTGTTTCAGGAAGCCTGGTCGGATCTCTCCATGGATATCATTTTTCCTTTTAACCTGGTCTATGCCATGGGATATTTTCCTTCACTAAGGTTTATTAATGCCAAATGGGTCAATGAAGAATCTGTGGAGGAAACGACCGGGAAACTAAGGGACTGGTTGGCCGGTTACACCGACATTACACCTGCAGTACTGGAAAGCTTACATGAATTTGTTGTAAATGAGTCTGTTAACGGTTTAGTGAAGGAAGAAGTGGAAACCAATATCGGTATGATGGTTTGGCAGGTATGAAGATAATATAATAGGCTTATGCCTTAACCAAAAGACCATATCATTATTAAGTTTTTCCAGAAGCATTAAGGGGTGATGGGGTGATTGAGCTATCAATACCAGGTTACAGGGAGCTTGTATTAGAGAATCTGGCCCTGGATTTTAACGGGACCCTGGCTTTTGACGGGAGGTTATCCAACACTGCCAG
>DDKP01000061.1 GCA_002339745.1 Firmicutes bacterium UBA2595
ATCATAATTGCCAAATCCCTGGCTGATGTATAGTGGCCTTCCGCCGGAAGACCGTAGGCATTCACAAACCGGGTGTGTTTCAATCGGAGTTGGGCGGCTTTTTCATTCATCATTTTTACGTAACCTTCATGAGAACCGGCAATGTGTTCCGCTACTGCAACGCAGGCGTCATTGGCAGAACCAACGGCAATGGAAATAAGCATTAACTTCAGGGTCATTTCTTCGCCCGGCTCCAGGTATATTTGAGACCCTCCCATCTTGGAGGCCTCTTCACTGGTGGTAACCACATCCGTTAATTTGACTTTTCCTTTTTCGATAGCCTCCAGCGCCACCAGCAGGGTCATTACCTTTGTCACACTAGCAGGAGGCAGTTCCTTATCAGGATTTTTTTCGTAAAGAATCTTTCCAGTTACCGGATCCATTAATACAGCTGACTCAGCCGTCGTCTGTAAAACCGGTTGGGCGTGCGCCATTGTACAAAATCCTGCTAGCATAGCAACTACTGCAAGTAGGCAGACAGTCTTCTTAAATATCATGGAAAGTAAAACCCCCTTTAAAGTTGTTCCTGGTCCATAGTTAAAGTATGTCATATTCGATGAACCCTTATTCGGTATTTCCATTCTAAAAGGGGGTAGTATCTTTATTAATATAATGTTATATCATCTGAACTCACCAGACCCAAAATAAGTTTGCGCGGTTTTGGGGGAACCGGGGTAATGGTAAAAGAGTTCACAACCATTTCCTTTACCTTACTCACTATGTCTGAATCATTAATAAAAAGTGTAGCTAAAGGTTCTCCCTTCTCTGTTTTTTCGCCGACTTTCTTCTCCAGCCTTATCCCAACCGCCAGATCAATTGTAGAATCCTTGGTTGCCCGCCCAGCTCCCATGGTCATGGCTGCAATCCCGATCTGCTCTGCCCGGATTTCCGATACGTAACCGCCTCCCGGAGCAGCAACAACCACGGTTTCCCTGGCAGCGGGCAGTATTCCGGGTTCATCTATAAAGCGGTCATCTCCGCCCTGGTTTTGCACCCACTCCCTCAGTTTATTCAGACCCCGTCCCTCCAACATGATCTGTCTAAGCATCTCCCGGGCTTCTTCCGGGTTTTCCGCCTTCCCGGCCAGGTAAACCATGTATCCTCCCAAAGTCAGACACAGTTCCTCCAGATCCGTCGATCCACGCCCCTTAAGACACTCCACGGCTTCGGCCACCTCAAGGGCATTTCCGACAGCCCTGCCCAACGGTTGGCCCATGTCTGTAATTAAAGCCACCGTTTTCCGGCCGACACGGGTACCAATCTCAACCATCGCTCCAGCCAGGGCAAGGGCCTCATCCAGTGTTTTCATAAAAGCGCCGCTGCCGGTCTTGACATCCAGCACTATTGCGTCGGCCCCGGCAGCTATTTTTTTGCTCATCACACTGCTGGCAATCAGGGGTATGCTGTCCACGGTAGCGGTTACATCCCTTAGGGCATACAGTTTTTTATCAGCTGGCGCAAGGTCGGCGGTCTGCCCTCCGACCGCAATCTTGACCCTGTTAACGCTGTCGATGAATTTTTCTCTGTCCAAAGCTGTCCTAAAACCAGGGATAGATTCCAGTTTATCAATTGTCCCGCCGGTGTGTCCCAGACCGCGGCCTGACATCTTGGCCACCGGTACACCGGCGGCAGCCACCAGCGGGCCCACCACCAGTGTAGTCTTATCCCCGACGCCCCCGGTGCTGTGTTTATCGACTTTTGTACCGGCTACGGCCGAAAGATCAACCTGTTGGCCTGACTGCACCAAGGCCAGTGTCAGGTCTGCCGTCTCCCGTGGCGTCATTCCCTTAAAAAAGACGGCCATGGCAAAGGCCGCCATCTGGTAGTCAGGGACCGAACCGGACATAAAACCATTAATTAAGAACGAAATCTCTTCTCCGGACAGTTCCTGGCCCATCCTCTTTTTCAGGATTAAGTCATATCCTCTCACTACAGTTTCACCTCATGTATAATTCCCTTGACCAGCCTGGTAAACTGGTCTCTCACCCGTTCCGCCGTTTCGATTACTTCCCTGTGGCTCAGTTTGGCCGGCAACACTCCCGCTGCCATGTTGGTCACACAGGATATCCCCAGGACCTTCAGGCCGGCATGGTTGGCTACAATCACCTCGGGCACGGTGGACATTCCGACGGCATCAGCGCCTAAAATCCTCAGGTATTTTATCTCCGCAGGAGTTTCATAGGACGGACCGGTAAGGGCAGCGTACACCCCTTTCCTGCAGGCGATCCCTTCCCTTACTGCCACGTGCTCGGCCAATTCCACCAGTTCCCGGTCATAGGCTTCGGATAAATCAGGAAATCTTGGGCCTATATCATCATAATTCCGCCCGATGAGGGGGTTGGTCCCCATGAGATTAATGTGATCGGTTATTATCATAAGGTCACCGGGCCTGAATTCCTCATTGATCCCTCCGGCGGCATTGGTAACTATCAGCAATTTCACTCCCAGTTTGAACATTACTCTGACCGGCAGCGCCACCTGCTCCATCGAGTAACCCTCATAAAAGTGAAACCGTCCCTGCATCAGGACAACCTGTTGACCCGCCAACCGCCCGAAAACCAGCTGCCCTTCATGTCCTTCTACGGTAGAAACCGGAAAATTTGGAATCCCCGAATAATAAATTCTTATCGGTTCTTCGACTTCAGCAGCCAGTATGCCCAAACCACTCCCGAGAATCACACCGATTTTCGGTCTGACGGGAATTTTTTTCTTAA
>DDKP01000171.1:0-3833 GCA_002339745.1 Firmicutes bacterium UBA2595
GCCACTTCCTTGATAGGCGACTTCTGCAGCCTTTCGATAGCCGGTCCGGATAGCACACCGTGTGTACAGCAACCATAGACTTCTTTGGCCCCACGTTCAAGAAGCGCTTCCGCTCCCTGGGTTATGGTTCCTGCCGTATCGATGATATCGTCTATCATTACGACTGTCTTTCCCTCCACTTCCCCTATAATATTCATTATTTCTGCCACATTCGGCTCCGGCCTGCGCTTGTCGATAATAGCGATAGAGGCTCCTATGCGTTCCGCCATATCCCGGGAACGGGTAACCCCTCCAAGGTCAGGAGATACCACTATAACATCCTTAAGATTTTTATTGATGAAGTACTCAGCCAGAATCGGAACTCCCGGAAGGTGGTCGACAGGAATATCAAAAAAGCCCTGAATCTGACCGGCGTGAAGATCCATAGTAATCACACGCATGGCGCCGCTGGCGGTAATAACATTAGCCAGCAGCTTGGCCGTAATGGGGTCGCGCGCCCGGGCTTTTCTGTCCTGCCTGGCATAACCGTAGTATGGAATTACCGCCGTAATCCTGCGGGCTGAAGCCCTTTTGAGGGCGTCTATGGTAATCAGAAGTTCCATAATGTTTTCATTTACAGGGTAGCAGGTGGGCTGGATGACAAACACGTCCGCTCCCCGGACACTTTCATTAATCTTTACCTGGATCTCGCCGTCACTAAACCTTGACACTTTGGACTCACCGACCGATACACCCAGATACTCGGCAATCTCCTCTGCCAGGCTTAGATTGGCGTTTCCCGAAAAGATCTTGAGTTTCCGATTAAATATTGGCATTGGCGGAAAAAACCTCCCAGTGATTAAATTAATCCGTTCCTTTATTATATCACTTTTTATTGTTTTTTTTAGCAACCCGGCCAGGATAAATCGACTGTTTTGCCCTTTCAACAGCCAAAGCTCCATCCGGAACATCTTTGGTGATAGTTGAGCCGGCCCCTATAACAGTGTTGCTGCCGATGCATACCGGAGCCACCAGATTGGTATTGCTGCCTATAAAGGCTTCGTCCCCTATCGTTGTCTTCCACTTCTTGGAGCCATCGTAATTACACGTTATTGTGCCTGCTCCGATGTTGACCTTTTCTCCGATCTGGGCATCCCCAATATAGCTCAAATGTGGCACTTTACTGCCCTTTCCGATGACCGATTTCTTGATTTCCACGAAATCTCCCACTTTTACGCCATCACTCAATGACGTTTCCGGCCTGATAAAAGCAAAAGGCCCCACCGAAACATTATTTCCTATTGAAGATTCCAGAGCTACAGAGTTCTGGATGACCACATTGTCTCCCGCCGTTACGTCCTTCAGACGCGAAAAAGGCCCGATTTGACATTTTTCGCCCAAACAGCAGTTACCCTCAATAATGGTGCCCGGATAAATAACGGAATCCCGCCCAATATTAACATCCTGATCAATATACGTGTTCTGGGGGTCGATTATAGTTACCCCATCAATCATCAGCTGCTGTAATTTTTTCTGGCGCAGTATTTTCTCAGCTTCCGCCAGCTGAACTCTGTTATTAATGCCCATGGTTTCCAATGGGTCCTGAACCCTGACTGCTCCTACGACTTCCCCGTCGTTTCTTAATACGGACAGAACATCAGTAAGGTAGTATTCACCCTGGTTATTGGCCGGTGTAATCTTTTTAAGCCCGTTAAAAAGTTTGCGCGCATTAAAGCAATAAATTCCCGTATTGACTTCCTTTATAATCAACTGGCCGGCGCTGGCATCTTTCTGCTCAACGATTTCAAGCACCTGCCCGGCATCATCCCTTACTATCCTCCCATAACCGGCCGGGTTATCCATAAATGCCGTAAGTACTGTTACCGCATTTCCTGATGATAAATGATTATCCATCAACCTGGTAAGGGTTTCCGGCTTAATCAACGGGGTGTCCCCGCATAAAACCAATATTTCTCCATCAAAGCCTGCCAGAATGGACTCGGCCTGCATTACCGCGTGACCGGTTCCCAATTGTTCAGTCTGATATACCCATTCAACTCTGGTATTACCAATAGTTTCCCGGACCATTTCAGCTTCATGCCCTATTACAACAATATTTCTTCCAACACCAGCCTGACAGGCGGTTTGAATCACATGGGCCAATATCGGCTTTCCACAGACATGATGGATAACTTTGGGCAAACTAGATTTCATCCGTGTCCCCTTGCCTGCTGCCAGTACAATTGAAGCAATCTGTCTCAAGCCAGTCTCCTCCCTGAATGTTTCCCGGTGATTTTCCGGTTATTTTTCCTGATATTCCTGAAACAATGTGTTACCCTGAATATTATTGTATTCCACATAAAAATTACTTTTCCTGCGGTATATTTAAAAGATAACTTGCCAATTAACTAAAAAAAAGACAGGAGTTTTAAACTCCTGCGAAATCCTGATGGTATTTAAGCCAATGCATTTTGATATGCCTCAAGCACGGCGGATTGGATAACCTCCCGCGCGTCGGAAGTGATCGGATGAGCAATATCCCTAAACTCGCCGTCGGGAGTTTTACGGCTGGGCATGGCCACAAACAGACCATTATGTCCCTCGACAACCTTCACGTCATGAATGACGAAAGCGTCATCAAGGGTGACCGAAACAATGGCCTTCATTTTCCCATCCATATTGATCTTCCTCACCTTTACATCAGTGACATTCATTTGTGCATCCCCCTTTTTCGCCCAAATATCTTTCGTTAAATTTCGATATTCTTCATTTGCCATAGAATTCCTTCCTCAAAAAGGAAAAGTTTTGAGAAAATTTTAAATATACTGAGAACGACTCCTAAACAATTGATATTACTTCAATCTCGACCTCAACATCTTTGGGCAGGCGGGCTACTTCAACGGTTGAACGGGCAGGGGGATTGTTTTTAAAGAATTCCGAATATATCTCGTTGATAAGTGAAAAATTATTCATATCTTTTATGAAAAGGGTGGTCTTTACCACTTTGTCCAGGGAACTTCCCGCCGCGGCCAGTACAGCTTCCAGGTTCCTGATCACCTGCGAAGTCTGACTCTTTATGTCGCCTTGAACGACTTGTCCCGTAGCCGGGTCAATGGGGATTTGACCGGATACAAAAACCAAATTTCCGCACCTGACTGCCTGGGAATAAGGCCCTATTGCAGCGGGAGCTTTTTCAGTTACGATTATCTCCTTTACCATTCATACTCCTCCTTGTTGATTTGATAACCTTCATCAGTTAAAACCTTCAGTATTTTATTCACATGGTCTTTATCTCTCGTTTCCAAGTCGATTTGAATCTCAGCCTGGGTTATGGGGACTCTCGGCAGAATCCGTTCATGACTGACCGATACAACATTGGACCGGGTTTTGGCGATAATTCCCAACAGTTTCTGTAGTTCTCCCGGCTTGTCAACCAGAAATGTCTTAAACCTTATGTACCGTCCGGCCTTCATCAGCCCCCGCTCAATAATAATACTTAGGGTATGGATGTCCAGATTTCCGCCGCTTAAGACCACAACAGTTCTCCCGCTGCACTTGATACGCTTATGGAGCAGAGCGGCAACGCCGACAGCTCCCGCTCCCTCACATAGGACCTTTGCTCTTTCAATCGTCATCAGGATCCCTTCTGCTATTTCCTCGTCATCCACCAGAACGATATCATCTACCAAATCCCTTACCAGTTGGAAAGTCAACCCCCCGGGATGTTTCACCGCAATCCCGTCGGCAATGGTTGACACCGTTGACAGTTCAGTAATTGTCCCCTGTGTTATGGAATTCTTCATCGAAGGAGCGCCGGCTGCCTGTACCCCTACTATTCTTACTCTGGGATTGAT
>DDKP01000171.1:4228-19434 GCA_002339745.1 Firmicutes bacterium UBA2595
AACCACAGTGCCGGTATCCGGAAGGGCTTCGATAATCTCAAGCCCGACCGTGCCCTGGCCGGCAATAACAGCCGGGTCGTCAAAAGCATGAATAAAAACTGCCCCGCTTTCTTCCTGGATCCGTTCGGCCGCTTTATACGCTTCATCATATGACTCTCCGCTCAGTACAACTTTGGCCCCATACCCTTTTGTAGCCACCAGTTTGGCGATAGGCACCCCTTCAGGCATAACTATGGTGGATTCGATGCCCGCTTGGGTGGCAGCGTAAGCAACCCCCTGGGCATGATTACCTGCAGAGGCTGCGATCACCCCATTCCGCAACACTCTGCGACTCAGGCCAACAATCTTGTTGTATGCTCCCCTTATCTTAAAGGAACCGGTTTTCTGCAGGTTCTCATATTTAAAGTATATTTCCTGCCCCAAGATTTTGGAAAAAGTTGCAGAATACTCCAGGGGAGTTCGCCTTACAACTCCGCTGATTTTATTTCGTGCCTTCACTACATCGCCGTATGTTACCGGCAAGCTCATGAGATCACCTTTTCAAGGTCTGCTGCGGTTTAACCACTGCGACAATTTATTAGTCTGGTAAAATAAAATACCCGGATTTAAGCGGGTCTATCCAGGTACGCAGATACTATTGAATAGTCACTAGGTTTATCAACATCTATACCGATCTCGGGATATGCCGTAACCACTGCTCTACCCTTAATTCCCAACAATTCGGAGACCTTTTTCTCTAATTCCGGGATAGAAAGCCGGTTGACCAGGAACTTCAGGACAAACTTTAATCCTAACAACCTGCACAGGTGAATAGGACTTTTCCTGTGATAGATGAAGTTCTCAGCCAGTGGAGCGCATCTGGCGACAGCCTCCGGGTTGATAATAAATAAATTCCCTCCGGTAAAGGTACCTTCCTGCAGTTTTACACTGGTCCTGGTTATAGCCGGAAAACGCTCCTTTATCTCCACCATCGGCACAATCGGATAGAAGAAGTCAATATCATCTTCCCGGCATTGTCTTACAAAATCGTCAACAGCTCCGGGAGTCAGCAGGGGAATATCACATGCGGCTACTAAAACCCGCCGGGTTCTGTTAACAGCGCTGAACGCCCTGATCAGGTTCTCCAGCACAGTCCCGTTAGCTTCCACAACTTCTACAGCCTCATCGGGAAACATTTCCTTTATTATGGATGGGCCCGCAATGACCACTTTTCTTATACATTCCGACTGAAGCAGAGCCTCGACAACATATCTGATCATAGGTCGGTCCCCTACCGTGATCAGCGCTTCATTGACTTCTTTACTGCATTCCCGCAACGGCCCGGAATTAGGACTTCCTGCCAGAACAACTGCATCAAGCATACAACTATTTTCCCCTTCGTACAGGTATTACCCTTCCTTTTCCGTTATATTACGTTCATTCAACAGTTCAAACATACTGTTTTCGGCGTTTTCAATATGCTCCCTGGCCAGAGCCTGGGCGAGTTCAACATTTCTTTCAGATACCGCTTCAACTATTTTTTTGTGTTCCTCCAATGCGTATTTCATCCGGCCGGGAATCGAGAGGGAAGCTGTCCGGAACCGTTGAATTTGTTCCCTCAGGTTGCTGACAATCTGGACCAGCCGCTCATTGCGGGTGGCTTTAAACAGAGTATCGTGAAACTCACCGTCCACCTCAATCAGTTTCTCCAGGTCATTATTATTGACACACTCGCCTATTTTAACCAGAATTCTCTCCAGCTGATCCAGCTCTTCCTCTGTTATCCGCTCGGCCGCCAACCCCGCGGCCAGACCCTCGAGAGCTGCCCTTATTTCAAAGACGTCGGCTATGTCCTTGGTGGAAATATCCGCCACATAAGCACCTTTCCTTGGAACCATAACCACAAACCCTTCCAATTCCAGTTTGCGTATGGCTTCTCGTACAGGTGTACGGCTGACCCCCATCTCCTCAGCCAATTGAATCTCCATAAGGCGCTCTCCTGGTTTCAGAGTCGCGTTTATGATAGCTTCCCGCAGAGTTTCAAAAACAATCTCCCGCAATGGTTTGTAGTTATCCAGTGTCACAGGTATTAATCTTCTTTCCATCTCTCTCTTCCTTTCAGCAGGCGGTTAAAAAAATATAAATATCTGAAAAATGAATATTCTATGTTTTTTGCCTGAATTCCTCCCGTTCAGCAGGCCACATCCTCGAGACCTTTACAAACATATCAGGTATAAGTGTTTTTAACCGCCCCGCGGCTTTTTCGGCAGTATCCCTATCTTCAGCAACCGCAAAAACGGAAGGACCGCTGCCGGACATCAGGGGGTTCTGCAGTCCCGACTTTTGCATGGCCTGTTTCACTTGCAGGACCGCAGGGTATCTCTCAATAGTAACGGACTCAAGTACATTGACCAGGTTTCCGGTTATCTTTTTTAAGTCACCGGACAATAAAGCATTGACCATTCCCCTGGTGTCAGGCCGCCTGGTAACTTTTTCGGACTGAAAATTCCGGTAGACTTCAGCAGTCGATACTTCCATATTCGGCTTGGCCACAACAACCCAGAATTCAGGAGCATCCGGCAGGCTGTCGATAAACTCCCCCCTGCCCCTGGCCAGAGCAGTACCTCCCATGATACAAAAAGGTACGTCCGACCCTATAAGCGCGCCTTTGTCAAGAAGTTCCCCCCGGCTCAAACCGAGCTTCCATAACCTGTTAATGGCAATCATTACCGCCGCCGCATTCGAAGAACCGCCAGCCAGCCCCGCAGCTAAAGGGATATTTTTTTTTATTCTAATCCTAATCCCTTTTTCGGGTCCAAATGAGTCTATCATCAACCTGGCAGCCCTAAAAGCAATATTTGACTCCCCACCGGGCAATAACGGATGGTCGGTGGTCACGTCAATCCCTGACTTCGCTTCTTCTACGGTTACCACATCATGCAGTTCTATGGTCTGCATAATCGTTTCTATCTCGTGGTAACCGTCAGATCTTTTCCCCAGCACGTCAAGAGTCAGGTTTATTTTGGCCCTGGCCTTTACCTGTAATTTATCCATATTAATTCCCCTTATATAATATCAACTAATTTGTATTTTGATATCATCCAGGGAAATTCCTTCCTCCATTTAACAAGTGCTTGGACAAGCCAGTTGCCTGTTTTCCGCCGGGAGCCCGCGGGCTGAATTCCGGCGTACTTCCTTCAGTAAATTCAGGATCGGCTCCAGTTTCTCATAGAATATAACAACCACGTCATGGGTTTCGGCAATACTTAAGCCTCGTTCAACAGCCGTGAGTTCCGGAAGTATCACTTCAACCTGTTCCGCCCCTGTTCCCGCTTCCAAAACTGCTTCTCTGATTACTTCCGCTACTTCTCCTGCCTTTCGCCCCCGCAGGTTAGAGTCTTCTTTGACGATAACGTAGTGACAGTACTTTGACACTACTTTCCCTACCCTGGCTATATCCTCATTTTTCCTATCTCCAGGCATTCCCACCACACCGATGATTCGCTGGGGTCTTAGTTTTTTAATCGTCTGAAGAGTATTAAGATAACCTGCTTCGTTGTGGCCGTAATCGACAACCACTCTGAAACAGCCCATCTCAAAGATGTTAAACCTGCCCGGGTTAAAGTTTTCATCCGAGTTAAAGTCCAGCATTCCCTTTCTTATATCTTCAAGTTCGATTCCCAAGGCTATACACCCGGCTGCAGCCGCCAAGGTGTTCTGCACATTATGTTGGGCCAGTCCTCCAAAAGTACATGGGATGCGTTTTATGGGCAGAACTTTTTTGGTTTTCTCACCGCATGCAACCACTAGGAACCCATTCTTGATAAAGACAGCGGTACCCCCTACCCCCAGATGCCTGCGGACGATTATATTATCAGAAGCTATGCTGAAATAAATAACTCCCGATTTAATCAACCTGGCAATCTGTACAACATGCCTGTCGTCAGCATTCAGAACGGTAAACCCGTTCCTGTGGACCGCCTCCGCCACTACAGCCTTAACATAAGCCATGTCTTCCAGGGTTTCAATGCCATCAATACCGAGATGGTCGTTACTGATGTTTGTAATAATGCCGACATCGCTGTAATCATATCCCAGGCCTGACCGCAGTATTCCCCCCCGCGCAGTTTCCAGCACCGCTACCTCCACTGACGGGTCTCGCAGGACAACCCCCGCACTTCGGGGGCCGGTGGTGTCTCCGCTGACTATTTTTCTTTCATTAATATAAATCCCGTCCGATGTAGTCGCTCCTACCACCAGACCCTTCTTCCGGAGGATATGGCTTAACATTCGCGTCACTGTGGTCTTTCCATTAGTACCTGTTACAGATATAATGGGGATTCTGGATTTGGACCCCGGCGGAAACAGTGTTTCTACAATAGCAGCAGCCACATTCCTGGCTTG
Organism: Firmicutes bacterium UBA2595; assembly: GCA_002339745.1. Taxonomy (GTDB): domain Bacteria; phylum Bacillota; class Thermincolia; order Thermincolales; family UBA2595; genus UBA2595. The sequence continues at coordinate 8,612 of DDKP01000171.1, forward strand.
CCCCCTGGCGGGGTAATGGTGCATACGGATTCCCGGTGCTGCGTTTATTTCTATTAATGCGCCATTTTCCTGTAATAAAGGCCGGTCAATGGCCTTGGCCACCATGTCGACTCCCGCCACATCGAGCCCAACCAGCCGGACGGCTCTTATAGCCGTTTCAATGACCTGAGGGTGAACCCGGTCGGTCACATCGACGGCAATTCCACCGGTACTGAGATTGGCATTTTCCCGCAGGTAAACAACCTCATCCTGAGCCGGGACCGATTCGGGCGACAGGCCCCTTTTACCCAGAACCATTATAACCTCCGAATCAAATTTGATTTTGGTCAAAGGTTTTTCATGTCCTTCCCCTCTTAAGGGGTCCTTGTTTACTATATCCACCAACTGTTTGATGGAACGGGCCCCGTCTCCAATCACAAATGCCGGAATTTTCTCGGCGGCGGCAACCACCCTGTCTCCAACAACCAGCAGGCGGTAATGTTTCCCTTCAATAAACTCCTCTACCACCACCCGGGGACTAAAGGAGCGAGCCAGCCGGAACCCTCGTTTTATCTCATGTTTTGACTGCAGGTTCAAGGTTATTCCTTTCCCCTGGTTACCATCAAAAGGTTTGATTACTACAGGACCGCCTATCTGGCAGGCAAGGTCCAGCGCTTCTTCTTCGGTAACGGCCACTCCGCCCCATGGCACCGGTATCCCTGCCTCGGCCAGCAGATGCTTAACCAGTACTTTATTGCACGCAATGTCTACAGCGACACATTTAGTCCGGCTGGTAATAGTCGCTGCAATTCTTTGCTGGTACTTCCCATAGCCCAACTGGAGAACACTTTCTTCTCCCAGCCGCATTACCGGGATTCCTCGTTTTAAAGCTTCCCTGGCGATAGCGGCAGTGCTTGGGCCTAAGCCTGTTTTTACAATCTGTTCTTTTATCCTGGCGATTTCTTTTTCCAGGTTTGGATATTTGTTTTCCAGAAGAGAACGGACAAATTTCACCGCGCTCAAACAGGCTTGGAGTGCGCCCTCCTTTGATTCGTACTCAGTAATAACATTATACAGGCCGGGGGTTTCTGTCCTGAGAGTCTTTCCATATACCACATCACAACCTGCAAGGCATTGAAGTTCCAGGGCAACGTGTTCAATTACATGCCCAAGGTAAGTACCTTCATTAAGCCTTTCTATAAAACCGCCTGGTCGTCTTCGCGAACAGTGGTGGTCTCTCAGTGATGGCATATAATGAACTAATTTTTCGACAAACCCGGGAATCTCTTTAGTGGATACATCCGTGAAATTCTCCAGGTCAACCTTAAATTTAATTACCGGCCGGTAACAGTACACGTTTGGCCCTTCTATCGTTCTAATCTCAATAATTTTCATTGTTTTCTCCTTTCACAGGTTCCTCTCTCAATGGTGTTCTCCTAATCAGATCAAATCCGAATCCTTTTGGAAGAACATGAAGAATTACGTTTTCGATAGCCAGAGCCTGACCGGGTGAAAGTTCCGAAACATTGGTGTACAGCACCCGCCTCCCGTCCAGGAACGTTACTGTTTGAGAGCCTATTATTTCCAGCCTCGCATCCGGATGTACCAGTACGGCCGTGTCCTCATCTATCCCGATTCCCATTATATAAGGATTGTGTGCTACTACCGACAGAAGCCGGCCAATCCTTCCCCGCTGGGCAAAATGCTGGTCAATCACTGCCTCTTCCAGGAGGCCCAACCCCGGGGCCATCTTTATAGTGTTCAGCTTGGGCGCCTCCTCGCTGTCGCCTTCCACTATCATCGTATTACTCATAACCGAAGCCCCGGCGCTGGTCCCGGCAATAATAGCGCCCCGCAGATAGGCTTTACGCAGCGCTTCGTTGGCCGCCGTCCCCCCCAATATGGTGGTGATCCGCAGCTGGTCTCCACCAGACAGGAATATTCCGGTTGCTTTGTCTATCAGCCTTACCAGGTATAAATGATTAGCCCGCCTGCGCGAGTCTACGTCCAGGACTTCGACGTTTCCCGCCCCCAGTCTTTTGAAAATGTTGAAGTATTCCCTGCCAACCCTCTCCGGCTCCTGGGTAGCGGTTGTTAATACAATAATCGAAGACTTTTCAGCTCCGGATAACTCTATAAATCTGCTCAGTATTTCACATTCGCCCTGCTTGTCTTCGGCCCCCCCGATGATCAGCAGCGTTCCCTGCACCTTGTTTCCCATTTATTCCTCCGGTTCCAGTAAATCAAAAAATATTTTTCCCTATTTTGCCATCTGTTATACGATTACCCACCCTGCAGCATATAATGATTTGAAGATACGGGAATGTAGCAGCGGAAAGTAATGAGTGGTAAACGGAAGTTTGGCGGAGCAAACTAACCGATATATCAAGGAGGTCTTTATGAACAACGGGAAAGTATACTCCCAGAAACGAATTCAAATTTATACCTATAACCGTCAGCTGCACCTCATCTCAGGGCAGCGTCCGAACAGGATTTACCCGATTGCCGTTGGCAAACCGGAGACTCCCACCCCTAACGGTATTTACTCTATTATAAACAAAATCGTAAACCCCGGAGGCGGTCTGGGGACAAGATGGATGGGGTTGGACATACCCAACGGCCCTTACGGCATCCACGGCACATTCAAACCTGAAACCATCGGCAAGGCCGTTTCCAACGGCTGTATCAGAATGTATAACCATGATGTAGAGGAACTGTTCAGCCTGGTCCACATCGGCACAACCGTCATGATAGATTCCCTTGCACCAGGTACTTCTCGTGATTTTTTGACTTATATAACAAAACCGGGAGACTCCCTCCGGAAAATCTCCCGCCTTTTTAGCGTCACTACCGATGAACTTGCTAAAATCAATGATCTTGATAACCCGGACCGCCTCCAGGTTGGCCAGGAACTAAAGATACCAAAGTGAGATTGGGCAGGGGGCGGTCCCATAAATATGATACCTTTTCAGCCGGTCAAAATATTTGACGGGCAGGTATTTTTGTTAAATCTTAAACCCTTTAACCATAGTACGCAGTTCATGAGCCATTTGTGAGAGGTGCTCTGCCGCCTGAGCAATCTCTTTAGTTGAGGCCGCCATTTCTTCCACCGAAGACGAAATGTTCTCCGCGTGATTGGCACTGTCCCTGGTCAACTTAGCAATCGACTCTATTGAAGTCATAGCGGTATCGCTTCCAGCCGCCATCTCTTCTGTGGAGGCTGTGTTCTCTTCCGTTACGGCAGCCACGTTGTCAATAGCCGTGATTACCTCTGCACTGCTTTCATTCATTTTCTTGGCTGCACTGGATATCTTCTGGATTTGCTGGAGAGTCTGTTCAACAGTCTTCATAATTTCTCCCAAAGCGGCGCCAGCATCATGAGCCAGCCGCACACCCTCCTCAACTTCCCTTGTGCCCTGCTCCATGGCTGCCACTGCTTTATCAGTGCCTTTTTGGATATTGTTGATCAGGTCAGCTATTTCCTTGGTAGCCTTGCCGCTTCTTTCCGCCAGTTTTCTAACTTCGTCAGCCACAACAGCAAACCCCTTGCCGTGTTCGCCGGCCCTGGCGGCTTCAATTGCAGCGTTCAGAGCCAGGAGATTTGTCTGTTCCGCGATATCATCAATTACCTGGATAATCTCACCTATTTTTTGGGAATGATCTCCCAGTTCCTTTATCCTGACCGCCGAGTCGTAAACAGTGTTCTTAATCCTCTCCATTCCCGAGATAGTTGACTCAACGGCCGATTCACCTTTCCCAGCCACCATGGCCGCCTCATTAGCGGCATCTAATACTGATTGGGCATTGGTAGCTACATCCTGAATGGCATTGGCCATTTCTCCTATAGCATACGAGGTCTGGTTGACGTTATGAGCCTGTTCCTGCGCCCCGCGGGCAATCTGGTTGATGGCGGCAGTAAACTGGCCCATAATTTCTCTGGTTTCGTCTACCGCGCTGAGCTTATCATTGGTGCTCTTGACCATCTCCTCAATCGACACTGCAACCGCCTGGCTTGAGTTGGCAACTTCATCAGCGTTACCGGATAATCTGTCGCTGGTATCAGTAACCCTATCAACAGATTGGGCAATCATCCCAACCATTTGGTGAATCTTTTCAATAAAAGTGTTAAACATACGTGCCAGCATTCCTAACTCATCGTCTGACAGCACTCTAAGCCGGTTGGTAAGGTCCGCTTCCCCTGAAGCCAGGTTTTCAGCCGCCTGTAGAATTTTCTTGAGGGGCGAACCGACTATAACCCTGGTCACAACCAGCAGTATTATGGTTATAAGAACCAGTATACCCGCCTCTGCTATTAGAGTCTTTTTTTGTTGAGCCGCAATTTTGGCCTCTGCCGTCTGGATGGAAATGGCTACACGGTAGGCGCCCCAGTGTTCACCGTCAATATATATAGGGTAGGACATGTCCCACATGACTTCACCCGTGTCACGGTGGTATACCTGTTTCAGCGGTTCTTTCGTAGTTGCGGCGGCAGCTCCAGTTTTATCATTGAAAATACGCTTGGTCCGCTCCTTATACTTGGTATTATGGGTCGGCAGGTACCCGTTTTTGGCAGGGTCACTGGAATAAGCTACGGGAATAGAAAAAACTACGTCATCATCCACCAAGAAAGAATCAACATACTTCTGCCAGTATTGGTCCGTATAAGTATCAAATGCCGAACTGTATTTTTTCAGTTTTGGGTCAGCATTGTCAGCTATTAATTTATAGTTGCGGTCAAAAAGTTGTTCCTTTGTAATATGACCGTTCCGGATATCATTCTCTATCATCGCCTGTAAACCTAATGCTGCTGCCTTGGCCAGTCCCATACCTTTGGCCTCCAGGTCTTTCTCGATCCTCGCCCTGACCTGTTTGAACTGGTACCACGTGTAAATTCCCATCAGCAGGCCCAGGCAGATAAACAAGCTCACAGTTAGTTTAAAATACAAGCTTTTAGTAATTTTTACCATACCTCAATCCCCTTTCAATTAAAGCGCTCAATATTCGAGTCAGGGCGCATAGGTTTATTAATCCGAAATAGTATAACAACGCCCAATAGTTTAAGACTCTTTCTCCAAAATTTGTTACAATCGAATGATTTGCTACCTAAATTTCGACATGCTGTGACATTTTCCTTCAAAAGATAGGAAAAAACTTCTATTTGAACGAAACTTGAAGTGATAAAAAAATTTTTTACTAATGTTGAAAAATGTAAAAAGCAGGCAGGTTTTTCCTTTTCTATGTCGAATGCTTGTAAATAAAATAGTAAAAGGCAGGTGTTTTAAAAACTTTTTTAATTTTACATTGGAGGGAGCGATGAGGAGGAATGAAGATCGGTCTGTTTTTTTCCAGGTCGGACGGGGTAACGGACAGGGTAATTAATATTAACTATCTGGCAGAATATTTCAGCCGTGACTATTATACATTCATCGTAGATGACTTCTTTAAAACCGCCGGCCTTAAGGCAATTCTTTCGGAAGTCGGCAAGAATTCGTTCGATGCGGTTGTTTTAGCAGGGGATTCCCCCCTGAATTACCGGAACCAGAAAAGCGCATGGTTCATCATTGAACAGATTGAAGCCATGGGTATCAACTCCAACAAAATAGGGTTCGCCAACATCAAGGAACAAGTTGCCCTAGCCCATCCCGGCAACCCCGAGAAAGCCACGGAAAAAGCCAGAACTCTGGTGGAGGTGGCCATTGAAAAAGTTAAATCCGCGCATCCTGTCAAAACCCGGGAGATTGCGCCCCATCCAGCGGTGGCCGTCATCGGGGCAACACCTGGCAGCATGCTCGCTGCCCAGCGCCTCCTGGACAGGGATTTTAAAGTCTATATAATTGACAAAGCCGGCCAATACCGTAATTTTTCAGATAATAAAAACCGGGACAAAATTACTTCGGTAATAACATTTGTCGAAATGCATCCCAATACCCGGTTCTTGTTTAATGCGCAGATCGACGATGTCTCCGGCTATGCAGGACATTTTAATATCAGTGTAACGACAGATAACCAAACAGAGAACCTCACGGTGGGCGCTATCATCCTGGCCAATACCGCAGACCTTGATTTCACAAGAGAAATCAGGCCCCTGGTGCATATCGACATCAATGAAGACGGCCTGTTCAAACCCGTTAATCAGGATACCTTAAAGGTCTTTACCAATGAAGAAGGCATTTTCCTGCTGCCGGACGACGAAAGCCAGGAGCTTGCCCAAATAGTCGCCCTCGGTGACTCGGTAGCATTTGCTGCTACTTCTCTCCTGGAAAAGAGAGAAATCCGTCACAAGATAGAGGTTTCCGAAATCGATGAAGAACTGTGCAGCGGCTGCGGCACTTGTGTGAAGACCTGTATGTTCAGGGCCTCCCGCATAGACCCAATAAAGAGGGTTTCAGTCATTGACGAACAGCGCTGCAAGGGATGTGGTAACTGTGTAACCTCTTGCCCCACCGGGGCCCGGGACCTTCTCGCTTATCCCCAGAGATATTTGACCAAAGCCATTGAATTGTTAGCCAAATCAGGTGACAACAGTGACCCCAAAGTCCTTGCTTTTATCTGCGAGGGGTGTGGCTATACCGCCATGGACCTGGCCGGGATTACCGGAATCGAATACAATGTCAATATAATGCCTCTCGGCATAAGGTGCGGCGGTAACATTGATACCCAGCTGATCCTCCAGGCATATAAACAGGGTTTTCATGGAGTGGTCATCTGTAAATGTCCTGATGGAGACTGCCGTAATATAGTGGGTAATACCGACCTTGACCGCCGGGCCAACCTTTTCCGGGAAATTCTCAGAAGCAGGGGCATCAACTCGGAGAACCTGCGCATCGTCGAAGGCCTTAGGAAAGGCAATAACAACTGTATTCACTCCGTAATGGAGCTTTTCCATGAAATATCGAATGGAGGTGGGAACTGATGTCAAAAGTGACTGCAGCAACAGTATGGCTCCAGGGTTGCTCGGGATGCCACATCTCTCTGCTGGACCTTAATGAAGAACTTCTTGACCTGCTGGCAGTAATAGACCTGAAGGCCTCGCCAATCCAGGACATAAAGGAAATACCGGAAGTGACCGTTGGAATTGTTGAAGGATGTGTTTCCAACACTCATAATATCCAGGTATTGAAAACAATCAGGGAAAGGTCCGAAATACTTGTTGCCCTCGGGACATGCGCCAGTTTTGGAGGAATATCGGGGTTGAGAAATATATTATTAAAAGATAAAGTGCTCGAAAGGGCTTACGTGGAAGCCCCCAGTGTTATAGACGGAAAGGTCCCCGGCTCTCCCAGCATTCCGCGTTTCCTGGGGAGTGTCAAGCCTGTCCATGACATCGTCAAGGTTGATTATTACATTCCAGGGTGCCCACCTCTTCCATCTATGATTCGTGATGTGCTGTTCGCCCTGGTCAAGGGAGAAGAACCGGTCCTGCCCAGGAAAAGCCTCTGTGACGAGTGCGGCCGCCAGCACAAGGAAATGCTTCTTCCTAAAAGAGAGTTCATCACCGACTCGGTAGTTTCAGTAATGGAACTTGAACAAATTGACCCGGAGAAGTGCTTCCTTGAACAGGGAGTCCTCTGCATGGGCCCGGCAACCAGAGAAGGTTGTCATGCCCGGTGCCTGAAGGGGAATATGCCGTGCCGCGGCTGTATGGGCCCTACCCCGGGAGCCATGGAACAGGGAGCAAAAATTGTCAATGCCTTGGCATCGGTTTTGCCCGCCGGTGGGCTAATGTTTATGGAAGATATTGTCGGTACAGGATACCGTTACTCTTTACCCGTCTCTATAGTACCAGCTAATCTGCAGAAAGGGGATGGCGAGGATGAGTAGGACTATCACTATTGACCCGGTGACCAAGGTAGAAGGTCACGGAAAAGTTACCATTCATTTCGACGAGAATGGCAATGTGGCCGAATCCCATTTTCACATCCAGGAATTCCGCGGTTTCGAAAAGTTCTGCGAAGGGCGGATGGTGTGGGAAATGCCTGTCATCACCACCCGGATCTGCGGCATTTGCCCGGTCAGCCACCACCTGGCATCAGCTAAGGCCTGTGATGACCTCTTCGGGGTCGACATTCCCCCGGCAGCCAAAAAACTTAGAGAATTGATGCATATGTCCCAGATAATCCACTCCCATGCCCTGCACTTCTTTTACCTTGCTGCACCGGATCTGCTTTTTGGCCTTGATGCCACACCGGAACAAAGAAACGTAATAGGTATCATCAATGCAAATCCGGACCTGGGCAAAAAAGCCATCCGTCTTCGCCAGATTGGACAGGCCTCTATTGAAAAAGTCGGCGGCCGTTCAATTCATCCTGTCTCCGCCATCCCCGGCGGTATGAGCAAACACCTTGCTCACGAGGACCGCCATATAATGCTCAAAGAGATGGATGAAGGTCTCGGGCTTGTCAAACTGGCCCTTGCCGCCGTAAAGGAAGTCAATTACAAGTACCGGGAACTGATTCCCCGATTTGCTTCATTCAAGACCAAGTATATGGGTCTGGTCAAGGACGGAGCCCTGGAACTCTATGACGGGCAACTGCGGATAAAAGACGAAAACGGAAATTTAATTGAGGAATTCAAACCCAGAGACTACCTCAACCATATCGCAGAACATACGGAAAGTTGGAGTTACCTGAAATTCCCCTTTTATAAAAAGTCCGGCTGGCCAGACGGGGTATACAGGGTCGCTCCTCTCGCCAGGCTGAACGTAGCTGACCGGATCTCCACCCCTCTCGCCAATGCCGAGTTGTTAGAGTTTAAGCAATTAGGCGGGGGGCAGCCGGTCCAGGACAGTCTATACTACCACTATGCACGGGTAATCGAACTTATTTACGCGATTGAAAGGGCGAAGGAACTCCTGTCAGATGATGATATTGTCAGTAAGGAAGTCAGGGCGCCCGTCAGCAGGGGAGCAGGTCAGGGGGTAGGCGTGGTTGAAGCTCCCAGAGGTACCTTGATTCACCACTACGAAGCAGATGACCTGGGTAAGCTGGAGAAGGTTAATATTATAGTTTCCACTGCCCATAATTATGCTTCCATGGATCGAGCTGTTAATGAAGTGGCCAAATTGGTGTTGAAAAACAATAGAGTAGATGAAACTCTACTCAACCAGGTGGAAATGGCCATCAGGTGTTACGACCCGTGTCTGTCCTGCGCGACACATCAAATCGGTAAAATGCCGCTGGAAATCCAGATTATTAAAGCCAACGGCGAAATTGCCTGTACGATTAGGAGGGGAGAGTAATGGATGTCTCAAATGCGGTTCAGGAGATCAAAAAGGACCTGGAATCGACTTTCGGGAACACCCTGGCCGCTTCTATCATAGGTATCGCCAGGACGAAAGCAGGTGCGCCGCTAATCGGAATGAACAGGCAGAACTTTCTTGACCTGATTGACGCCATTTGTGCGGACAACCGTGTCCAGAGTATGCTGGGAGCCGCCGGTTCGAGGGAGCGTTCAGTCAGGTGGAAAAAGCTCGTCGATTAGCTTGTCAACGGCTTGAATGGCTTCGCCGGCATTTTTAACTGCTTCGGGGGTCAGTCCCTCCCCCACCTCATAGGACATTCCCCTTACTGCTAACAGGTAAGCCCGGGGCACAAACCCGAAAATCCAGCCGGTAAGTGACAGGATGTCGTTAACCGAACCAATGTGGGAAGTGAACGGGTGAGACTCCGGTTCGGGAAATACTTCTTCCAGCCTGAAAGTCTCCGGGCCGTTTTTGGCATCTGCATCAATAAAAAGAATAAACTGGTATCTGGAAAATACCTCACAATGAATAACATCAAGCTGGTGGACTGTTATAAAATCCACCAGCTTTTTTTTCTCCCCGTTCAATTTTTCCTGCAGTATACTGACACAGTATTGTCCTATATTATCATCCTGTCTTATAGGGTTACCTATTCCAACTAAAAGTAATTTCTGTCTCATAAAATTTTTCCTCCCGGTTATCTATCGTTGAACTTCCACATCCAGGAGTACTAAAACCTGGTAACCGTTTCTCTCAAAGCTACACTGATTTCGATATCACCAATCTCAATATTTAAGGGTATTAATATCCTCTTGATATTTATTGTAGAAATCAGAACACCCTTACCCACGATCAGGGTTGGCGGCGCAAGGGTGCAGGGAAAGCCTGCTTTCTCCAGCTCACGGCTGGCTATTCCGGTGATGACATTACCCAATTCTGCCATGGCTGATTCTACCATTTTGTCCATTACCGGAACCGGCTTACCAAGCATCTCCGAGACTATGTTCTTGGCAGTACGCTCAGTCATCCCGAACATGACAACTCCCTGGACAGTTCCCGTCACGGCAATTAAAACGGTAACGTCCATGGATGTATAAGACGATTCCAGGTATGAGAGAGGCCCTTTAACAATATTTAAAGTCCTTCCTACCTCCTGGTTTAAGACCTCAGACGTGGCAACAATAAAGGGGTTAATAAATTCGACTTTCAATTGCCTCATTCCTCTCTGAAAGCGGATGTCAGTTAATCAACATAGCCACTATTTCGTCGGCAATTTTATGAACAGGTAGTATACGGTCTGCTTTTCCCATCTCCACTACGACTCTGGGCATTCCATACACTACACTGGTTTCTTCATCCTGAACTATTGTCCTGCCGCCCAACTTTTTCACGAGGGCCATGCCCCTGGACCCGTCATAACCCATTCCTGTAAGAATCACTCCTACAATGTCCGCCTTGTAAAAATTTACCGCCGATTCAAAGGTAACATCAACCGCAGGTCTGACACTGTGTACCGGCGGGGCCAGGGTCAACCCGATGACAGTCTTTGACATCAGGACCAAATGTTGACCGCCCGGGGCCACCAAGGCTTTACCACATTTCA
>DDKP01000167.1:0-1292 GCA_002339745.1 Firmicutes bacterium UBA2595
CATGTACTTTGTTTTGGAGCGAATCCACGAAGCTTTTAGATTCGTTAAATACGGTGTGGCCCTAATTCTTACTTTTACCGGCATAAAACTGACCGTCTTATTTTTCCATGTGGAAATTCCGCTGTTGTTGTCTGTGGGGATAATATTTTCTACCATAGTAATCAGTATTATCCTCTCATTAATCTTCCCGGCCAAAGCGGGAATACAATGCCGGATTGACGAAAAATAACGGGTGATTTTATTCATAAAGCGGAGGAAAAATGTTATCCTGGTTAGAGCATGTTTTAAAGAGTGATATAGAAAATTACAAACTGTTAGCCATTTATATTACAATGACGCTGGAAAGCGCCTGTATACCCATACCCAGCGAGATTGTCATGCCGTATGCCGGCCACCTGGTAGCAAAAGGAAGGCTGGGGATGTTTGAAGCCACTATGACAGCGGCTCTGGCAAATTTATCCGGGAGCTGGCTGGCTTACATAGTGGGCAGGTACGGGGGAAGATCATTTATTAATAAATACGGAAAATACATCTTTCTCTCCAGAAAGCATTTAAATCAAGCGGAGTCGTGGTTTGCCAGGAGGGGGGAAATAACGGTTTTCCTGTCGCGCATGCTCCCGGCGGTGAGAACTTTCATTTCTTTACCTGCCGGTATAGCCCGGATGGATTTTATCAAGTTCAGCATTTACTCATTTTTGGGATCACTCCCCTGGAACTTCGCTTTGGTGTACCTGGGGTACATTTTCACCGACAAATGGGACCAGTTGCAGCGATATCTCCACGAGTTCAATTTGATTGCCCTGGGTGGTTTATCATCAATCCTGGCAGCTTACCTGATTTTCAGAAGAAAAAGAAAGTGCGGATAATCTTCCGGAAATCCCGGTATAATAACATTTGAAACATTGAAAAAACACGGGAGGTTATAATGAATATCACATTAGACTTGAGACCGGGCGCCGGGGAATGGCGAGTTCAAAGATTAAAGGATACCATCCCCAGGTTGGGACCTGACGATGAACTGACTATTCTGGTTGATGCAATAGATGCTCATGAGACTGACCAGTTGGTCAAAGAACTGCGTAAGAATGGCTTTGATTACTATCCGAAAGGATCTGGCGGCCAGATATACAACATAGTTGCCACCCGCCACCTTTTACAGTAAACCGCACTTCAAGGGGTTTGTCAACAAGCCCCATTGAATGCAATTTCCTCTTTTATCTCACTATATTGAATTCACAGGGCTGGAAATTAAACATTGACACCCGAAAACATAAAAACAAAAAGGGAGCAGA
>DDKP01000167.1:1716-12087 GCA_002339745.1 Firmicutes bacterium UBA2595
AGTAACTATATACTAAATATTAATTGAAACGGATATTGCGTATTGATAGAAGGGGTTAAACGTGAATAAATTCGTTTTTGTTTTTATCGGAATTTTTATATTTTCCTACGGTATGATCAATTATTATATTGGCCTGCGGGGCTGGCAGGCCTTGGGCAGCCGCATACCCTGGCTGAGCGGCAATGTCTACTGGGCCGTATTCTGGTTCATCGCATTATCTTACCTGGTGGGCCGGTTAGGTCAAAAGTTTTTACCCACAGGGATTACATACTGGTTAACGCTCGTCGGGGCATACTGGCTGGCGGCAATGTTCTACTTTTTTATCATTTTGGCCGGAATAGACCTGGTCCTCTTGCTTGACAGGGGTTTGGGATTCATTCCGGAATCTGTTAAGCTCAACCCCCGGAACTCCAGGCTGTTGGGGCATATGGTCTTAGCAGCTGTGACGCTGATCCTGATTTACGGTACTTGGAATGCCCGGCACCCGCGGATCACACATTACGACATATCGATTCCCAAACAGGCGGGGGACTTACGGCAATTGCGGGTAGTAATGGTCTCGGATATCCACCTTGGAGAAATCATTCATAATGGGAGACTTACGAGGCTGGTGGAAGCTGTTAACCGGTTGAATCCGGATGTGGTACTTATGCCGGGGGATATAATCGACGAACACATCGGACCATTCGTGGAACAGGGGATGATCAATACTTTCCGTCAGCTCACTCCCAGGTACGGCATCTATGCCGTACCTGGTAATCATGAGTATATTGGTGGTCACATCGACAAAGCCCTACATTATCTAAATGAAGCGGGAATCGAGGTGCTGTTGGACCGTTATTCAAAGGTTGCCGAAAGCTTTTACATAATAGGCAGGGATGACAGGTCCGGGCGCCGTTTCAGCGGTCGGGGAAGTCGGGAACTGGCCGATATCATGACCGGTATAGACCGTTCATTACCTATTATACTGCTGGACCACCAGCCCTCGCGGCTGGAGGAAGCAAGACTTAACGGCGTTGACCTGCAGTTATCGGGACATACCCACCGCGGTCAATTGTTTCCAAACCACCTGATCACCCAACGGATATATGAGATAGATTGGGGAATCCTGCGTAAAGGTTCCCTTCAAGTGATTGTCTCATCGGGGTTCGGGACATGGGGCCCACCTATACGGGTCGGAAATTATCCCGAAGTAGTTGATATTACGATAAATTTTGAAGGTGAGAAACACACCGCTGTTTCACCGTGAAGTTTTCCTTGAGTTTCTTGACCAATTACGCAGGGGAAACCTTTAAAAGCTCTTTGGCAAACGGAAAAGGCTCCAGTACCCGTTCTAATATACCGTGGACGTAAGCAATCAGCATACCGTAGTTAACAATAGGGACTCCCTTTTCCCGGCAGCATGCGATACGGTATTTCATCTCCCTGGCATTTAGCATACAGCCCCCGCAGTGGACCACCAGGTCAAATCGCGAGAGGTCTTCCGGGAAAAAGGTTCCGGAAGACCATTCGAAATCCAGTTCGCTGCCGGCGACCTGTCTGAGCCACCTCGGTATTTTTACTTTGGCAATGTCGTCAGCCTGCCGGTGATGAGTACATCCCTCAACTACCAGTATTTTGCTGTTTCTCCGCAGATTATGCAAGCTGTTAATACCCTCGATTAAAGGAACAAGTTCTCCCTTGTACCTGGCGAAAAGAATTGAGAAGGAAGTGACGGGAATTTCCCTCGGGGTATCGGCGCAAACCTTCAGGAAGGCCTGGGAGTCGGTAATCACCAGAGATGGTCTTCTAGCCATGGAATTAAGGGTCTCTTTAAGTTCTTGTTCCTTTGTCACAACAGCTATGGCATCGTTTTCAATTATGTCCCTGATGGTCTGCTGTTGCGGCAGTATCAGTCTTCCCTTCGGCGCAGCCTTATCAATGGGGACCACCAGAACTACCAGGTCTCCGGGCTTAATCAGGTCCCCGACCAGCTTAGCCTTGTCATAATCCCGGGGTGCGCTCATGATTATCCGCTGTTTTAGTTCCCAGATGCCGTAACCGGTTTTGGCGCTGACGAGAACAAGATTATATCCTAATTTCTCCTCCCACGAAGAAACCAGATCAGGATCATTTTCCATCAGATCCGCCTTGTTCAGTACAGCCACCATGGGAATGCTTTTTCTCTTGACCATGGCAGCCAGGTTCACGTCAAAATCAGTCACGCCACCGCCGGGTTCTATTACTATTAGCGCCAGGTCAGTTTTGTTAAGAACCTGGAGAGTTTTTTCCACCCTTAATTGACCCAGTTCCCCCGTATCATCAATACCGGCCGTATCGATAAACACCACCGGCCCCACTGGGAGAAGTTCCATTGTTTTGTATACCGGGTCAGTCGTTGTCCCGGGTACATCGGAAACCAGGGCGATCTTTTGACTGGTCAAAGCATTGATAAGACTCGATTTACCGGCATTCCGCCGGCCGAAAATTGCTATGTGCAGGCGGCTGCTAACAGGAGTTTGGTTTAAATTCATTTGCTGTCTCCCTTTCCAGGAACCCCGGGTTTGGTCATCTCGTAGGGGTCTTTTATTCTATTTAGAAGTTGGTCATCTATAAGCCCCGACTCCTTGACCACTTCCAGTACAGATTTTCTTTCTTCTAAAGCTTTTTGAGCCACTTTTTCGGCATTTTGATAGCCGATGTGGCCCGTCAGGGCGGGAAGCAAGGCATAACTTTCCTCCAGAAGGATCCTGCACCTGTCGTGGTTCACCTTTATACCTTTTATACAACGATCAATGAAAACCGAAACCACGTTTTTTGTTATTTCTATTGACTCCAGCAAGTTATGCGCTATCAACGGCAGCATAGCATTAAGCTCCAGCTGGCCGGCCTGGGCTGCCAGGGTAATGGCCAGGTCATTGCCCATGACCTGGTAAGCCACCTGGTTTACCACCTCTGGTATAATGGGGTTAACCTTTCCCGGCATAATAGATGAACCGGCCTGCATGGGCGGCAGGGTGATTTCTCCAATCCCGGCTTTGGGTCCCGATGACAACAGCCTCAAGTCACTGGCTATTTTGATAAGATTTACGGCACATGATTTTAACAGGCCGGAAACTTCCACGAAAACGTCTGCATTTTGGGTCACATCCATCATGTACTCGGCCCTTGCCAGTCCAAGACCGGTTATTTGACGAAGCTTCTCCGTTACCAGGAAAATGTACCTGCGAGCAGCGTTGAGCCCAGTCCCGACGGCTGTTCCGCCTATATTTACCTGTCTTAAGCGTTCTTCCACCTTGTAGAGCCTCCACCTGTCCCTGGCCACAGCCTGAGAGTATGCCCCAAATTCCTGGCCCAGAGTCACAGGAACAGCGTCCTGGAGCTGCGTCCGGCCGATTTTCAAGACCCCTGCGAATTCGGACTCTTTTTCCTGGAGGGCTTCCTGCAGGCAGGCGATGGTTTCACTGAGGGGGATAAGCATGTTTATCGCGGCGATTCGTAGTGCCGTAGGATATACATCATTGGTGGACTGGCTCATGTTGACATCATTGATGGGGTGAACCACCGCATAATCGCCCTTATTTCCACCAAGCAGTTCAATAGCGATATTGGCAATAACCTCGTTGGCATTCATGTTGGAAGAGGTACCAGCTCCACCCTGGATAGCGTCCACCACAAACTGGTCTATAAACCTGCCGGCCAGAATCTCGTCACAGGCTCTCACAATTGCCTCGCCTTTCCGTTTATCCAGGCCACCGATTTTCATATTGGCCAGAGCAGCAGCTTTTTTGACCATCACCAGGGCCTTAACCAGTTCTGGGTGCAGCGCCTTTCCCGTGATAGGAAAGTTTTCCAGGGCCCGTACGGTATGGATACCGAAATAGGCTTCCGCCGGAACTTCCCGTGGTCCCAGAAGATCATACTCTATACGCACAAAAATTCCCCCAAAATTATACGGTAAGACTATTATATCATAGAACTTTGCTAATAATAGCCATCCTCCTTTAAAACCCGGCAATAACCCGTAATCTCTTTTGACAGAAGCTGTATATGCGTATATAATTTCTATATCAAAGTTTGTTTTAAAATTCTGTTATGGATCGGGTAGATAAAATGAACTCGCTTTCCGGCCAAAACCAAACGGAGCATACCTATGAGCAGCTTTCTCGGACCCGCCGCAGGCAGGTACTGCTGTCGGTTGCCATCGGAACCTTTATGGCTCCCCTTGATTCGAGTGTCGTCAATATCGCGCTCCCTAGCATCAGTCAATACTTTCAGGCCTCCTTGGCCGTAGTGGAATGGGTAATCCTCGCTTACCTGGTCATGATCAGCAGCCTCCTGCTGGTTTTCGGCAGGTTGGGCGATTTGTACGGTCACAAAAAAATTTATATCCTGGGATTTGTAATCTTTACAGCAGGTTCTCTCCTCTGCGGACTGGCCCCGTCTATCAAACTGCTGATCGTTTTTCGGGCAATACAGGCTGTGGGGGCAGGAATGCTGATGGCGATGGGGCCGGCAATTGTCACTAATGTCTCACTTCCGCAGGAAAGGGGAAAGTCGCTGGGGATAATTGCGGTATCAGTCTCCATTGCTCTTGCCGCAGGGCCTGTTCTGGGCGGAGTGCTGACTGATAAATTTGGCTGGCCCAGTATTTTTCTGATCAACATACCCATAGGGATACTGGCCTCCATTATCGCCTACAGAATTATCCCGGACTTCAAAGGACGGGAAGTTCAGCCCTTTGACATAAAAGGGGCTGTTACCGCTTTCACGGCCTTGATCTCTATTTTGATACCCCTGAGTTACGCCGAAAAATTTGGCTGGAAGAACCCATACATCATAAGCATGCTGGTTACCGGTATTGTTTTACTGATATTCTTTGTGTACCTCGAAAAACGTGTAAAACACCCAATGGTAGACCTGAGCCTCTTTAGGAACCGCCTTTTTTCAATGAGCAATTTATCGGCCCTGCTTAATTACACGGCCATGTTTTCCGTTGTATTAATCATGCCTTTTTACCTGCAGCAACTGCGCAGCCTGCCACCCTCAAAGGCCGGTTTACTGCTTATCCCGATGCCTTTGACAACCATGCTGATTGCACCTTTAAGCGGCGCCTTGTCAGACCGGGTCGACACACGTTATATAAGTTCTCTCGGCATGGTGATAACAACCCTCGGGCTGGGCCTTTTAAGCTACCTGCGGATTGATTCCAGATACTCTTCCATCATTTTGATCCTAATCATTGTAGGCATCGGCTCCGGAATGTTCCATACACCCAACAACAGTGCAGTCATGGGTTCCGCACCGGCTAACAGGCGGGGAATCGCATCCGGTATACTGGCCATAATGCGAAATCTGGGGATGGTCCTTGGGGTAGCAATATCGGGGGCTATTTTCAGCAGCCACCGCAATTATTTGATCAGGCTGATGGAAACCCAGGGGTTATCAGGCGTGGAATTAAAAGTCCAGGCATTTACGGGCGCCATGCACCTGACTTTTCTGGTTGCAGCAGGAATTGCAGCCACCGGCATCCTTACCTCACTGGTCAGGGGACCGTTAAATTCAAAATAGATGGGGAAGGGGAGGTCAATATTGAATAAATATACAAAGATATTAATTATCAATTTTTTGATTATTAATTTACTGGCAGTTGTTTTTTCCTTGTTTATAACCAACGGGTTTATTCTGGCGGTTCCTGTGATATTAGGAGTGACTCTTGCTGTAGTATACGTGATAGCCAAATCATTAATAGAAAGCAACGAGGAAATGAAAAAATTTGTTCTTTTCGGCAGTGTCCTGATGTTCATTTTTCTCTCCATAATTAATCTGATTGTCGCATCAGGAACCGTTAGAGTACTAATGGAGTTAATATAGATTCACCATAAATCCTATCGATTGCGGAAAGGAAGGTCTGAATGGATAAGAAGCCGGATTTCTGTGATATTCCGCTTATGCCCAGGAGAAGGACACAACCGGATGACGACCCCGAAAACCAGAACAACAATTACGGTCTGGAACATGGAGACTCTGCTGGCCTAAGCAGTGAGAGACCTCCGGTTTTTAAACTTATAAGCCTGATTACTGCCGTTGTTTTTACCGTGCTGGTAATGGGCAACTGGTTCAAGCTCTTTAATATGCCTGCCCTCGACTTTCTCCGCGAATCAACAGAACTGGCGCAAAACCCGGAGATACAGAAACTGCAGGAAGCGGTGGTTACAATCAAAACAGGCGGGCAGAAGGGAACAGGTTTCAACATAGACCCCCGTGGACTAGTGATCACCAACTACCATGTTGTCGAAGAAGCAAAGTTTATAGATGTCCTGTTCTCTGACGGACCAGAATTCACCGGGAAGAAATGGACCGGTCTTCCTGAACTGGACCTGGCAGTAATCAAAATTGAGGGGAAAAATCTTCCTCTATTGAAACTGGCCAGCGATTTTAACCCCAAACCCGGAGATGAACTGCTCATTATTGGTAATCCCCTTGTTTTTTCGGGGGTTGCGAATAAGGTAACTGTAACCGGCATGGCCAGGCTTAAGAATTGGGAAGAGCCGGTTATAATGTTTAAAGGTCCTGTCCATAAAGGACACAGCGGCAGCCCGGTATTTAACAGGGAAGGACAGGTAGTGGCAGTTATTTTTGCTGCCCTGCCTCCCGAGGAAAACAGCCAAAAACAGGAAACAACAGGGCTAGCTGTACCGGCAAATTATATATTAAATTTTGTTAAAAAAGCTAAGCTTTAGTTAAGAGGGTCTGTCCCATAAATATGCTATCTTCTCAGTTCGTTCAAAATATTTGACGGGCAGGTATATTCCTGCCCGTCCTTCAGTAATTTCTTGACGAGTTTTTAAGCAAAGTCGCTTATTTATGGGACAGACCCTCCCTGTGACAATTTTTTAGCCACGGTAAAGTTCGTCAAACATCACCCTAAAGAAACCTGATGTCTTGTCTGACCTGTGTCTTATCCGTATTCCTTCGGTCACTATGACCGTTGGTGTGGTATCGCTTTTTATTTCTTCCACCTTAAACTCAACCATGCACATGACAGGACTGCCTTCCATTGGTTCCCTGACCACTCTGGCCGTCCCTTTAATCCCCAGGCAGATGTCCGTTCCTTCCAGCACCGTGATAAAAGCTTTTCCGTTATTCTTGATGTTCTCAGTGGTCTGGTGGGAATTCATCAGGGCCATGCGTATAGTCGCGCTGTCGGGAGCAGCCAGAAGATGCACAGGCATGCCGTGGGCAAACCCGTCTGGAGTAACAGTGGAAAGTACAACTGTAGTCAATTCCTTGTTCAAAAGGTCAAGAGCGTCTTGTGGTAAAGAATTCCCTACATACTTACTCATGAAAATACTCCTTTCCTTAAGGTTTAATACTCTCACTTCTGTATAACTGCCTTAAATCCTTCAGAAAAATATCCCGAATGTACCCGAGATACTTTTCTGTAATCATTATTTCATTACTTACCACATTTTACAAGAAAAAAAATAAAGGATATGTTTTGCACACAGCTAAATGTTAAAAATAGAAAATTTTACATTACATAGGACGGGGTATTTATGAAAAAAACGGTAGTCTACGGGTTAGTGGTTGTCTTGGTATTCTTTTTTTCGGCGGCAGTTCAGGCTGAAGTAAATATTATCACCTTTTCAGATTTAAAATCCGGCCACTGGGCATACGATGTTGTTTACGAATTAACCGAAATGGGCTATATTAAAGGTTATCCCGATGGAACTTTTAAGCCCGGCCGAAATATCACCCGGGCCGAGTTTGCCGCCATTATGAGTCAACTGATAAGTGACCTGTACCCGGATGGGGCCAGCCATGATAATTCCGTGATACTACAAGACTTAAAATCTTCGCACTGGGCTTACAATTCCGCTAAACAGCTGTTAAGCCACATCCCCAGAGAGGATGCTGTAAAGATATTTGGCCGGACTTTTTCGGCCGACAGGAAAATAACCCGGGAAGAAGTCGTGGCAGTAATTCATGCCATTATTAAACAGCATGCGGATTTCTCGGATGTGGACCTTTCGAAATACAGTTTTTCTGACCTCAGTAAATCCAGGTTTCCTGACAGCATCCGTTTATGCGCACAGCAGGGGTTGATAGCCGGTTATCCCGACGGTTCATTTAAGCCGACCGGCAATATTACCCGGGCAGAAATTGCGGCCATTCTGGTGAAAGTAGTGAGAGGGTAAGGGTAAGGGTATTTAGGTAACAATCGTAAAAGTTCATTTTTGCACATTAAAGGTTTTTTATTGTAGTATGGCGAAGGACATAATCATGATTAATATTACAGGAAAGGGTGAAAAGGTCATGGGATATGAGATGATCAGGTTAGAAAGAAAAGATGGTATCGCAACTATGACATTAAACCGTCCTGACAAGCTCAATGCAGTAAATATGAAAATGCGCTCGGAGATTCTGGATGCCCTTGCCGTGCTTGAAGCTGACGATGAAGTCAAGGTACTTATCGTCACGGGGGAGGGCCGCGCTTTCTGCGCTGGCGCGGACGTGAATGAATTTGCTGAAGGGGCCAATAACCAAGAACTGCAGAAAACCATCAACAGCAAACTGTTAGAAATGGCAAAGGCATTTTATGATTTTGAGAAACCCGTAATCGGAGCAATCAACGGGGCAGCAGCAGGAGACGGGGCCCAGTGGGCTCTGGCTTTTGACTTGAATATAGCCTCAGATAAGGCTAAATTTGCCTGGCCGGCTACTTACCTGGGAATCCTCTGACCGTACGGCATTATCCGGCTTCCGTCGGAAGTCGGGCGATTCCGGGCCAAGGAGGTCCTGATGACCAGGAAATTTGTTTCTGCTGAAGAAGCCGTCCAGTGGGGATTTGTCACCAGGGTTGTTCCTGCCGAAAAATTATTAGAAGCAGCTTTGGAACTGGCTGAAGAGATAAAACAGATGCCGCCGTTATCCATCAAGGCTGTCAAAAAAGCGGTTAACCAAGGGATGGAGGGTTACCAGTACGCCCAATCAGTCCTGGAGAGCCTGCAAAAAACCGAAGACGCCGTTGAAGGGGCAAGGGCTTTCCTGGAAAAACGAAAACCGGAATTTAAGGGCAGGTAAAACAAGGGACTTTAAAGAATTTTTGGTGTTTATGGGGCTTGTTGACAAACTTCTTAACTTTAAATATACAGGGGGCAGGTATATTCCTGCGAACAGCCACAATCTCCACCGGCAAGCCGCTCACGCTATGCGTTCGCGGGCCGGTGGACGATATAACGCTGTTCTTCGGAATACACCTGCCCCCTGTTATCCGCTGAAAGTTCTTTTGTCAACAAGCCCCATAAGTAAAAATCTTACTCTTCAATAATAAAAGAAATACAAAATCTGCAAGAGCTGATAAAGGAAAGTACTGACGAAAAAGAAAAAGAGGCACTAAAAAAAAGACTCCGGGAAACAACCATAAGGTACAATGTCATGATGGAAAAAAGAAAACAGCACACCTGAAGGTTAAAATCCTGGTAAAATATTTTAATATCTAGAAGGTAAATAATGCTAAATGTAGAATTACTTATAAAACCTAATCGCCTGTCATATAAATCTGGAGTGGTTTGAAAACATTATCCAGAGGGGGAATCTTTTTGAGTGACAACTTTATGGAAAAGCGAAAATTCCCACGGTTTAATTACAATAAGAAGGCTGGATGCAAGTTTTTAGGGGTCGATGGCGTCAAAAATGATCTTATGTCGAAGTTTGCTTTTGGTATCGAAATTGTTAATTTAAGCGCCGGAGGCGCCTGCATCTCCTGTGAAGGAAGCGCAAGAGCGCTAGTAGCAAAGGCAGGGAATCTTGTTGAATTAAAAATCCCAATTGAAAATACAAACTTTGTCGTTAACGGAAGAGTAGTATGGGCAGAAAGAACAAATGCAGGGATTAATGCCGGTCTTTGTTTTGACTTTCCGCGGGCACAAAGCAATAGAGGCCTGCAAAAACAATTACAAAGGTTAAACGGTTGAAGTAAGACAATTGGAAGACGTTGTCCCACTGGCAGCCGCTTCCGCCTGACGGCGGACCGCATCAACCTTTAGGCCTGAATAATAGGGCTCCCATAAAACCGAAAATAATGGCGGCGGACACGCCCGCGCTAGTTACCTCAAAGATACCTGTCAAAACTCCAACGATACCGGTTTTTTCTGCTTCCATCAGCGCACCCTTGACAAGGGAATTGCCAAAACTGCTGATTGGAACTGAAGCGCCGGCGCCCGCAAATTTGATTAATGGTTCATATAACCCCAGTCCGCCCAATACTGTTCCAATTACGACCAAAGTGCTCATAGTATGGGCAGGGGTCAGTCTCAGTACATCGAACATTATTGCCCTATAACACCTATAACGCCGCCGATAACGAAGGCCCAGATAAATTTCTCC
>DDKP01000059.1:0-413 GCA_002339745.1 Firmicutes bacterium UBA2595
CCGATCCCAATCTCCCCCGGCAAGCCGCTCACGCATATGCGTTCGCGGGCCGGTGGACGATATAACGCCGTTCTTCGGAACACACCTGCCCCCTGTTATCGCTTAAAGCTCTTTTGTCAACAAGCCCCTCATGGGCCAGCCCCCTTTAATTTACTTATCTCCCAGATAGCCCCTGTCTTGCGGGCCGGCGGTTTTCCGGTCTCCCCCCGCTCTCCGAAATCTACCACATATAGTTTCAGGCCGTGCGGGCAGAATTTGGCCTGGATAGGATGGACAGGCCCCCTGTTTTCCGGACCAGGACGGAGAATCACCATAAAATCAACGGCTTTTCCGATTTGAATGTTTATCCTGATTATCTTGAATCCAGCCGGTTCAGGGAGAGGCTCCCTTCCGTGAGATAACTGCCCGAACAG
>DDKP01000059.1:818-1143 GCA_002339745.1 Firmicutes bacterium UBA2595
GAGTGGGGAGCAAATTTCGTCACCGGCCCATCTGCGAGAGGGGGATGGTTTTTAATCAAAAAATGCGGCTGCGGCCCCTGCGGCGGGTTAAACCTCTCATCGGTAACAGGCATGCGGGCAGTGAAATCAGGCCATCCGTACCATTCACCCGGAAGTATCTTTTCGAAAGTATCCCAGGCGTTGGCGACCGGCCTGCTCCCCCGGGCATCCATGCCGTTGTCGGTGGCAAACAAAACCCCGTCAGGTGAAAACCCTAACCCAAAAGGGTTCCGCAGCCCATCGGCATACACTTGCAGGCCGGTTCCGTCAGTATTCGCCCGGTATA
>DDKP01000059.1:1488-4660 GCA_002339745.1 Firmicutes bacterium UBA2595
GATTACCTCGGTAGCATTCTTTCCCAGCGGCACACACACTTCCTCCCCCGTTTTCAGCCTTGTCGGGTCATGAAGGTGAGTATTGGCCATTATCATATCCGCCAGCTTTACGCCGTATCTCCTGGCAATTGATACAATTGTGTCCCCTTCATTCACTTTATGTATAATACCATTGCATTCAGGCATCTTAGCTCTCCTTTTCACTGAAACCGCCAAATCCATACCATATCTATATCTTATGTCAATAAGACCTCAATAGTGATAGAAGCATTATTGCCATGTGGCCTAAATCAGGCCATGCCCCATCAAGAGCAATATGGTGGCGACTGATTTAAAAAGTTTATATCTCCAATAAAAACTTTTTTGTCGAAAAAACAGGAAAAATGGATTTTTTAGCCAATAATTATTTATATTATTTTTCGTAGTTAATCTAACTTCAGTTAAAGGTGGTGAGCTTTTTCTTGGACACCCACAAAAATGATAAAATCCCCAGGACCAAATGGGTAAACTACGCCATCGACAGAGTATCCAGGTCAGCAGTTGAAGCCGGAAAACTAATTGAACAATTCGGTTCCCTGGAAAATGCCTATGCGGCGCTGCATAGGCTGCTGGACGGAGATGTGGGTCAACACATTGCTTATCATATCGTGGTAGACAAAAACTGTGTCGCCCAGGTCCATCAAAACAAGTTAAGGGAAGGCGTGGCATTTAACGATCCTGTCGGGAGGAAAGCCGCAACTACCAATAGTCTGCTGTTACAGTGGTATCCCCGCAATACAGGAGAAGTCCTGATTGATGTATCCGCTCCAATCTACGTTCATGGGGTACACTTTGGCGCAATCAGAATGGCCGTTATCCCTAAGCCTAAAAAGACCATTCCTCTCTTCGTAGGGCTCATTGTTGTCAGCGGCCTGCTTCCCCTTTTTATTCAGTACATAGTGGACAGGCATATCACCCCAGTCTCCCTGCTATTATGGATCGTGTTAGCTGCAGCAACCTTGTGGACATACCGGAAATCCTTTATTGAACCCGTGCGTGAGCTTGAACGGCTGGCGGGAGCCCTGGTCCAGGCTGATATTTCCCAGATGGCCAAGGCCAAAAAGAATGATGAAATGGGCCAACTTATATACAAATTCAACGGCGTGGTGGTATTTCTCCGCTTAAGTATCGGTGAAACCATTAAAGAAAGCGGCATCCTGAAAGAATCCACCAGGGAAATTGCCGGCAGTATCGAAAAAAATAACAAGGCCGTCGAAAATGTTGTAAAAACCATACATCATATTATGGCAGATACCAATATTGAGTCTTATACCACCGACAGTGTCAGTGAAAATATCAAGAAACTTGAAGAAGGCCTTACTCTTGTCAACTCTGTCATTAACCACGTGACCAAGGCTGCCGCCCACCAGGAACTGTCAGTTAACGACGCGGTCAAGGTGGCCGATACTATGGTTGAAGAGATAAATACAGTTTCCGGATTGTCATTGGAGGCTGACAAAGTATCCGCTGAAGGAACGCAAAATCTTATGATGATCAACGAAACAATGGATCACATCAGAAATGTGATAAACAATTCCGCGGAAGCAGTCAGGGAACTGGGCCGCAAAGGAGAAGAAATAGGAAAGATTATTCAAGTAATTGATGGGATTGCGGAACAGACTAACCTTCTGGCTTTAAATGCGGCAATCGAGGCCGCCAGGGCCGGAGAGTACGGCAAGGGGTTTGCCGTCGTGGCCGACGAGGTAAGAAGTCTTGCGGAGCGCAGTTCAACGGCCACCAAGGAAATCGGCCACCTGATTCAAAGCATTCAGCAGGGAACCAATCACGCAGTCCGGGCCATGGAAGAAGGAACGTCTGAGGTAGAGAAAGGCGTGGAAGTAGTGATGAGCGCCGGAGACTCATTCGCCAAAATCACCTCTGCCATCAAGGGAATCAATAACAAGGTTCAAGAACTGTCGGCCGGTTCGCTTCAGATGAAAGATGTTTTTACCACAATTAAAACACATGCCAAGGAAAATTCGGCCCTGGCTTCTGAAGGGTCGGTTTCTATATCCAGAATGACAGACTCGGTGAGAGAGGTTTCCCACCTGATTAAAGACTTGGCAAAAGTAAGCCAGGAAACCCGGGGGGCTACCTCCCAAATCAATACGTCAACCGGGTTGATCAACAACGCCACCGCTCATATTTCAGAGAGCGTCGAAAACCTGGTAGCCCTGGCAGAGCAGCTGCAGGCAAGGATTTACAGGTTTAAATTAGAATAGAAAAATTCTACATCAAACCATAAGCAATAAAGCCGCACTTCAGTGCGGCTTCTAATTTAATCCAACGGCATTTTTAAGAGGCGCCCTGTGCGCCTCTTTGGGAGGGTACAAAAATCACTCCTCCGTCCGTCCGGGCAGCGAATGTGCCCTTATGTCTATATTTTACCCCACCCCCGGCAAAAATACAAGCGTGGTCGAGAAGGTATTTTGTATACATAACTACATTGTTCAACAGCTTTTGAGAGGATTAAACTAAAGAGAGGTCGAAACATATAAGAAATTTTATTGTCGAGGTGTTTGGATGCCCGAAATCTATGTTGTCACTAACAGAAAACTAACCGGGAAAAAATCCCTGGTCTCAGTCCTGGAAGAAGCGGTCCGGGCCGGTGTCGACGGAGTCATTCTCCGGGAAAACGACCTGCTGCCAGATGAACTTTACACACTGGCCTGCGCGGTAAAAGATTTATGTGCCGGCTCGGGCGCCCGGTTTATGGTCAATTCCAGCATTGAAGTGGCCCTGGCCTGTGGAGCGGACGGGGTTCACCTGGGATACGGCAGTTTGCCGCTCGAAGCCGCCCGGAGATTGATGCCCGGAAAAACCGTGGGTGTTTCTATCCACAGCGTCGAAGAGGGGTTGCAGGCCCAGTCCGGCGGGGCCGACTACGTCCTGGCCGGGCATATTTATCCTACCGTCAGTAAACCCGGGCAGCCCGGGAAGGGAATAGAATTTATTACCCTGCTGGCATCTGCCATCTCCATTCCCATTATCGGGATTGGGGGGATTAATGACAGGAATGCCGGCGAAGTTATCGACGCCGGCTCTTCGGGAGTTGCTGTAATGTCCCTGGTGATGGAATCCCGTGATATAAAAAGTACCGTTACTGCCTTGAGGCATTCTCTTTCAAAATAAT
>DDKP01000059.1:5062-8984 GCA_002339745.1 Firmicutes bacterium UBA2595
TGCTTCTTCATAACCAACCTGGACCAGCCAATAGGTATTAGCAGCAGGAAAAGCCACCAGAACCGCCAGTTATACAAGTAATTCACCGTATAGAAAATCAGGGTGTTTAAACCGCCGTGAAAACTTATCTTCCACCGTAGGGTTATTAGAACCAGGCCCAAAGTAGAGAGAAATACCGCGCTGGTAATGATAAAAAGCTCCCGGTTTAAAAAGAATGTTATAGCAACTGCCACAGCGAATGATACCATAGATTTCAGCGTAAAACCAATCCGTTTTTTTCTCTGGCTGATATCCAGATCAAACTCCTTTTTTACAAATACCAGATATACAAAATACCCGAAAGGAATGACGAAAACAAAAAGCAGCAGTATCGGATAGTAAATAACCTGTTGGCGGGCCGGCAGATTGACATTGTGCAGTACCAGCCAAATCATCAACGGCAGCCAGATAAGCGGTTCGGTTGCTCTCGAAATTATCCGGGCCGCAAACTGTTTCTTGTCATTCAGGAATAACTTTGTTTTCCGTTCCATTGGTTCAGTTCCTTTGACAGAATGTTTTCGTTTAGTATCGTACATCCAATTACTTTTCTGCGCTTGCCTCAAATGTCCTTCATGGTCAAGCAGAAATTCGCGGCTTACTCGTAAACCGAACGCTAACCTAGTCTTATCTTTAGTATTGTCCTTACTTTTAGACCGCTTTCAGGACATATCCGAATCACACAGCGGGCAGATAAAATCCCATTCACCCCAACACCGGTTGCACATGGTAACTCCGCAGTCGCAACTTTTCGCCTCTGTAGCCGGCGTTTTTATCTTGCATACCCGGCACCAGTAATACGCAACTACTGCAGCTCCTTTTTGATTCTTCCGAACATCTTCGGCTGCTGCACCTGTCTCCTGCATAGCCGCACTATTACGATGACCAAGGGATTTCTCGGGGTGATCCTGTATTACTGGATCTTTATCATCCTCATAGTCCAGTATTTGCCGCATTCCATGAGCTCGCATAAAACTTCCCCCTCATAAACTCCCGGTATCCGGGGTATCAACCAGTGAATCCCCTAGCACCGTCGCAAACTTATGTATTCTTTTTTTAGACAACTGCCACCTTAACTCCCGGTACTGCCGGTCTCGGTAAAAGCCCGGCTTTTTCAACAATGGTGGGCACAATTTCCTCCCAGCCGACAGCCATGATATGGACGCCCTTCACGCCTTTAATATTTTTAATATACTTAATTTGTTCGACACATATTTCCACTGCTTCAGCCTGCTGGTTCTCAGCTTTCTTCAGCCTCTCAATCATGTCATCCGGCACAATCATACCGGAAACAAATTTCTGCATGTAGCTGGCCACTTTGGCGGACTTGACCGGCATTACGCCCGCCATGATGTAGGCTCTCTCGTGGAGCCCGCGCTCCCTGACCAGTTCCATCCACCGCTCAAAACGCTCCAGGTCAAAGATGATTTGAGTCTGAAAGAACTGGGCCCCGGCATTTATTTTCTTTTCCATCCGGTATACCCGGACCTCAAAGGGGTCGGCAAAAGGATTGGCCACAGCCCCGATAAAGAACCTGGGTTCATCGTGTTTGATTTGTTCTCCACAGGCAAACACCTTTTCATCTCTCATCCGCTTGACCATCCTGATCAGTTGGATGGAATCCACATCAAAAACATTGGCCGCAGTAGGATGATTGCCGAAAGACTGGTGGTCCCCGGTAAGACAGAGCAGGTTCTTGATTCCAAGGCTGTAGGCTCCCAAAAGGTCGCTCTGGATGGCTATCCGGTTGCGGTCCCGGCAGGTCATCTGGACGATAGGTTCCATACCTGCCCGGAGAACGTGAATACCTGCCGCAATACTGGACAACCTTACAATGGCCGTCTGGTTATCGGTCAGGTTGGTGGCATCACAGTACCCCTGAAGGTGTTTGGCATGTTCCCTGATGCCTTCTCCGGTTGCCGCCTTGGGAGGACCGATTTCCCCGGTGACTACAAATTCGCCCTGTTCAAACAATGTCTGCAGACGGGATTTGTTTTCACTCATAAATCATCACATCCTCTCTAACCACTTTGCGAGGCCCTCCGTCCCTGGCTTTGGACCAGTCTTTTTCGGGTTCAATCTCCAACAACTGTTCCAATTTACCAATAATGGTCATCTTTTTATAAATTTGGTCCCATATGCAGTCCACATCTTTTACCTCACACTTACCGTTCTGTGAACCTCCGCACGGACCGTTCAAAATGCGTTTGGAACATCTGGCTACAGGACAGAGCCCGCCGGTTTTATGGAGAATACACTCTCCACATAACCCGCATCTTTCTTCCCAGAGACCATGTTTTACCGAACCACCGGCGCTCTTGGTATTCAGAGCAGGGATTACCCACTTGTCCGGGAACCGTTCAGCCACGAACTGGACGCCCACGCCACAGGCCATGGAGATGATACATTCGGCTTCCTCCGCCAGTTTTTCAATCTGGTCCAGGTACTCCCACTCACACTGGCGGGTTATGGTCTCTTCCAGTGTAATAATGGGACGGTCCCCCTGTTTCCTGAGAAGGCGAAGGGATGTGGCCATAAGTCCGACTTCTTTTTCCCCGCCGGCCAGGCAGACGGTTACGCACTCGTTGCATCCCAGAATAAGAACTTTATCAAAGATTTCAACCATTCTAGCAATTTCCTCGAAGGGTTTTTGTTCCGCAATAATCATAGGACCTCACCTCTTTCTTTATTTAGTGGCCAGTGACCAGTGATCAGTGGCCGGTGTGCAAAAACCGGAATACATTGTCAGTCGCTGCCACTGGCAGCTGGTAACTGGCCACTGGCAACTGCTTTATTCAACGGGCTCGGGCCGAGTTGCTTTATTTTCTCGTGCATTTCATGGGCAATTTCCGCGAATCTCGGCCCCATGGAACCGGAAAGATTAAACATTTCCACCCGTTCCCCTCCTATACCGACATCATCAAGGATTTTCTTGGCCTGGGCCACACGGAGCTTTGCCCGGTAATTCCCTTTCAGGAAGTGGCAATCGCCTTCCAGGCAGCCTGCCACATATACCCCGTCTGCCCCGTCCTCAAAAGCCTGTAAAATTAACTGAACGTCAATTCTACCCGAACACGGCTGTTCAATCAT
The DNA here is from genome assembly GCA_002339745.1 of Firmicutes bacterium UBA2595. Lineage (GTDB taxonomy): Bacteria > Bacillota > Thermincolia > Thermincolales > UBA2595 > UBA2595. Next base: position 8,189 of record DDKP01000059.1, read on the forward strand.
CCTGATGGTAGGAGGGTACTGCAGCCGCATGGACCCTGCCAGGTCGGCTGCGGAATATGCGCAGTAATAACAGCAAAAGGCAACTATCTTGGGTTGGAATTCGCTCATCAATACCACCCTCTTTCCCTGTATTTATACCTGTAGCTGTGCTCCCTTATATCACGCCATGGATTTTAGCCGCCATCTGGTCATCTTTGTAATGGAGCAGCTGCAGGGCCTTACCGGGGCACTCTCCCACACATGTGCCGCACCCGTGGCACTGGACCGGGTCGATTTCCGCTACCATGTCTTTGTTGATCCTGGGTACCCCGTAAGGGCAAACCCTCAGACAGGTCAGGCATGCCGCGCAGCGCTCCGGTTTAACCATGGCAGCCACCACCCCGCCTACCATCAGGTGAGGCTGGGCCAGGATGTTGCAGGCCCTTGCCACTGCTCCCTGAGCCTGGTAAATGGTTTCCGCAACGTTCTTGGGCGAGTGGGCCACACCGCAGAGGAACAAACCGGCTGAAGGAAAATCCATCGGCCCCAGCTTAGCGTGGGTTTCTACAAAGAACCCGTCTTCGTTGCGGGGGACCTTCAGTATAGTTCCCAAACGCTCAGCCCCCTCGGCAGGCCCAATACCGCAGGCCAGGGCCACTAAATCCGGGGTCAGGGTAATGTTATATCCCGAATCGGCGTCATACACATTTATTTTCAGACTTCCGTCAGTGTCCGTTACCACTTCCGGGCGGGCAGGACCGGTATACTGGATGAAGTATATCCCCATTTCCCGGGCCCGCTTGTAATACTGTTCGTA
>DDKP01000097.1 GCA_002339745.1 Firmicutes bacterium UBA2595
ATAATGCCGTTCTTCGGAATACACCTGCCCCCGGTTATCCGCTTAAAGCTCTTTTGTCAAAAAGCCCAAATGAGACAGGCCTTTTAAGTTTTGATTATAAAGGTATGCAGATTTTGCCGCCTATTTGAAGGTTTTGCGGGTCAACTCCGGGGTTGGCCGCCAAAAGTTTTTCCAGTGGGATATTTAATTTACGTGATATCAGGTAGAAAGTGTCACCTTCTTCAACTATCCAGAATATCCCGCTTGGACACGGTTTTTGCCTGAAAAAGAATTTTCTCATGTCTATGCCCTCCCATAGTATTTCATGATATACTTTATGTTATAAACTGCGCAGCGGTGACATAACGTACCATGGTGACCCGGGACGAAGAAAGAAGGAGAACCTTTCATAGATGTCGTAAAGAAATTACAAACTTTCTAATTATGAAAATGGGGAGCGGAGATGACGAAAAAGACAGGTTGTATTTTTGATTTTGACGATACCCTGGTAGAAACTACAATTTATTATGACCTGGCCAAAGAAAAATTTGCTGATAAGATGTTCCGTTTGGGGTTTCCGGTGGAGGAGCTGCTGGAAATCTTAAACCAGTTTGATATCAGTAATGTATTGAAATGCGGAGGTTTTCACAAGGAGTGCTTTCCCAAAGCTTTGGTTCAGACATATGAATACTACTGTCAAAGATACGACATCACGGTCTGTGAAGCTACCAGGAAGTGGATGGAAGATTTGGGGTGGTGGGTCTTTGAACAGCCGACCCAAATAATTGAAGGAGCGACCGAGGTTTTACGGCAACTCAGCACGGAGATGATTTTATTTCTGGCTACCAAAGGGGATTCCGAAATACAAACCAAGAGGCTCAAGGAAAGCCGACTGGACCGGTTTTTTCACGAAATTTATATTGTTTCCGATAAAACACATAAGGAATATACCCACATCGCTCGTAAGAACGGGCTTGACCCGGCCGAATCATGGGTTATCGGCAACAGTATGAAGGGTGATATCAATCCCGGCTTAAGAAGCGGTTTTAACTGTATTCATGTCTATCATCCCAACACATGGGATTTTGAGGAAGAGGAGGCCATCGGCGAGCACTTTTCCGTCAAATCTATCAGGGAAGTACCGGAAATTATTTTGTCCTACGGTCGTAAGCGTCTGGCTGCCAGCGAATAACTGGCAGCTATATTTTTTCAACAGTTTGTGACGACGGGAGGGAAAGAGTCGTATTCTCCCTACAAGTTGTAAGCTTTGTGATTTATAATTACAGATTTCACAGGAGGATTTGTTACAGCAGCCACGAATTGATTCTTTATCATGAACTGGACGAAGAGTGTTAGAGTTGTTACTGTATTAAAGAGAATAGGGTTGTTGGCCGTTCTTTTTTTGCTGATGGCGGGTTTGTTGAGGGCTTCTGACCACTTTGCGGACAAACGCTGGAAAGAGGAAATGTTTTCACCGGGTCTTAGGGGGAAAACGGTGGTCATTGACCCCGGCCACGGGGGGGCCGACCCCGGTGCGGTCGCTGCAGGGGCTAAGGAGTCCCACATTAACATGGACCTGGCCCTGGCTTTGAAAAAACTGCTGGAAAACAGCGGCGCTACGGTTAAACTTACCAGGCAGGGGGACAGGGGTCTGGTTCCTGAGAAGCGGATGTCTTATTTTGAACAGTGGCTAATCCTTGAGAAGCGGAGGGGTTTTGCCCACGACCAGAGGAGTCACATGCTGATAAGCATCCACGCCAATAGTAACAAAGACCCGCGGGCCTCGGGAGGGATTGTTTTTTACTCCGATGAGTTCTCCGGTCCGCTGGCCGAGAGCATCCAAAAACACTTAAACCTGCTGTACAAGAAGGAAAGACAGGTTGAACAGAATAGATTCACAATTATTAACGGGAATTCCATGCCATCCGTATTGATAGAGGCAGGGTTTATTTCCAACAAGCAGGACCGTGAAATGTTGATTTTTCAGCAGGAGAGGGTTGCCCGGGCAATTTTGGCAGGATTGAGGGATTATGCAGATAGCCTTAAACCTGTCGGTGAAGCCGGGAGACAATACAGAGATAATTGATTTCAAATTCAAAAAATTGAATCTTTGGGGAACGGAAGGATTTTGGTATATTTTGTAGAAATAACACTAAGCTGATAATAATTTCGCCTGCCGTCCAGGTAAGTACGGGAACTAAGGGGGAAGCAGGTTGAGACAACTGATGCTGGATCAATTGGAGCCTGACATGGTTCTGGCTGAGACGATCTACGCGTCAAACGGGAGAGTCCTGTTGACCGAGGGGACCAGGCTCACTCAAGGCCTAATTCAAAGCCTCCGCGAAAAGGGAATCGTCAGGGTTAATGTCAATGACAAGGATACTATTAACATTGACCCCAACGATGTACTTATCGACAGAGTACATTCAGAAGCCCTGCGAGTATTGGGGCATTTTTTGCCTGCTAATATCTTCGGTGAACGGCTGGGAGAGGCCAAAGAGAGATATGACACAGTTTCCAGGATTTTGGGAAGTATCGTCAAGGATGAGCAGATTGCCAACCTGTATCTTGACCTAAGGACGGCGGACGACGATACTCTCGATCATTCTGTCTCGGTATGCGTACTTTCGCTGATTATGGGGTCAGTACTGAAGATGCCTGAAGACAGGCTCACCCTGCTGGGAAAGGGAGCTATGGCCCACGATATCGGCAAAAAGGCGATAAGCCCGGACATATTGGCCAAGCGGGAAGATCTTACCCCGGAGGAAACCAAGGCCTACCAGGAACACACCAAACAGGGTTACTATATCCTGAGAGAGCGGGGGTTTGATGCGGCTGTTGCCAGGGTTGCCCTTTATCATCATGAACGGTGGGATGGGAGCGGGTATATTAACAAGGTCAGCGGGGAAAATATAGACCTTTCCTCGCGAATTGTGGCCGTAGCCGATGCCTATGATGACCTGACCAGGGGACTGACGTACAGGCAGAAATACCTTCCGCATGAAGCCATGGAGTTTCTCTACGGCGCCGGCAATATTTACTTTGACGCGCGGATAGTCAAGGCTTTTACGGGCAATATCTGCGCCTACCCTTTGGGCAGCATTGTCAAGCTCAGTACAGGGGAAATTGGAATTGTGGTCAATGTACAGAAAACAATGGCTCCGCGTCCGATTGTGAAGATATTTTACGACCGCAGCAACAACCGCCTGGAATATCCAAAACAGATTGACTTGAGTGAGGAAAAGACGGTTTTTATTACAAAGGTGCTTTAAGGCGTGCCGGATACATCTTGGGTTCAGCTTGCGAAAGGGGTAAAAATAGATGGTTTCTAACGGGGACAGAAAGGGAAATATTACCGCCACGTTTGGTTCTGACCTAATAATGGAAGGAATGACAAGTGTCCCTAATCTCATACTTAAGTACTACCCTAAAATCGGTATTACTGACAGCGAAATGATGCTGGTTATTCAGCTGATTTACCTTCAAACCGCCACCAACCAACATTTTCCGCCGCTGGATGTTTTGGCCCAGTACATGTCGGGGGAAGAGTCAAAAATCAAAGCAGACCTTGCCAGTTTAATTGAAAAAGGGATAATTAATATTGAGCATATTTACTCGGAAGCAAATGATGAAATAATCCCTGTATATAGTTTCGAGCCCTTGTTTGAAAAAGTTTCTGAGCTGTGGGCCTGTGAAAAGGTCCGGGTTTACCAGCAGATGAAAAAAAGCCTCAAGGAGCATGACCAGAAAAACCGGGCTGTCAAGAACAGGAACAGGCAGCCGGCCTTTGCCAAGGTGTGCCGGGCTTTTGAAAAGGAATTTGGCAGGCCGCTGTCCCCAATGGAAATCGAACAGATTAGCCTGTGGCTGGATGACGTTGACGGCAGGCCGGACCTTATCCTGGAGGCGTTAAAGAGGGCTGTGCTGCTGGGCAAGCATAATTTCAAATATATAGACAGCATTTTATTGGAGTGGCAGAAAAATTCGCTAAAGACCATCACTGATGTGCTGGAATATGAGGCTAACTTCCGCGAACGCCAGATAGCTCGTTCGGCTAGGCGTAAACCCGGCGCGGCCGAAAAGAAGAAAGACAAGTTTAAACTGCTGTACCTCGGTTAACAGGAGGAATGATGTTTGGAAAGAAACGGAGACAACTGCCCCATCTGTAACGGTAGGGGCATTGTTATTATAGACACGGAGAGAGCTGCTCCCTGCAAGTGCATGGCTCAGAAGAAAGTACAGGCCAGGTTCAGGAATGCTAAGATCAGCAGGGAAATGCTTAACTGCCGTTTCAACCAGTTCAGTTCCCGCTATTATTCCAAGAACCTCAGGGACCATTTCAACGGAAAAACATATTATGATAATGCAGCGACAGCGTTTGCCGCGGCACAGAAATTTGTCCGCGATGTCAGGGAAAATCCTCATGCAGACGGGTTAATTCTTACCGGCCCGGTCGGGAGCGGTAAGACGTTCCTGGCCTGCGCCATTGCTAATGCGCTTCTGGAAGAAGGCAGAGAAGTACTCTTTATGGTGGTTCCCGACCTCCTGGACCAGATCAGAGCCACATATGACCATGCTAACAGTTACACTGAGCAGGACCTGATGGATACTGCCCGTGAAGTGGGTGTCCTGATTCTTGATGACCTCGGAGCCCATAATTATACGGACTGGGCCAGGAATAAGCTTTACTCCATTATAAATTACCGTTTAAACAACGCGCTGCCAACGGTTATTACAACCAATCTGGACCTGGCCGAACTGGAAGAGTACGTCGGGGAGCGGACAACTTCCCGAATAGTCCAGATGTGTAAGATTCACCGTTTGGTAGTTGAAACAGACATCAGGATTACCAAGAGGCGTGAGAAGGATTCTGCGCACTGAGATTCCGGGGGAGGAGTTTTTGTGAGAAGGGCTGTTCTATATTTAGGCTTATTGCTGGTAGTAGGGGTGATTTTGACGGGCTGCGGAAAACAAAAGACAGAACCGGGCCAGGTTCCTGTAAACAAAGCTGAATTGGAGGCAACTGCCAGAAAAGCTCTTCAGGAATATTTTCAGATAGCCATGGATTTCAGCCAGGGAGAATACGAGTCGGATGAAGTTTACAAGAAAAATCTAAAAACCCGCTACCGGGAACTCTTCACCGGGGCGATGCTCCAGGAACTGTACAGGTTTGTGGACGATGGGAGTATCGAGTCTGATTACTTTTTATCGGCCTTTTTACCCGAAGTTAACTGCAAAATAAAAGAAATAAAAATTCTCAGTTCTTCCGAAGGTTCAATTGAGGCCGAAGCAATCGTCAATAATGAATATGAGTTCAGTTCCATGGCCGATGATTTCGAGTCACCGACCTTTGTAAAAGATAACAGGGTTGTGGGGATGACCCAGGATGAATTCTCCGACTTAATCAGGCAGTACAACCCCATAGGTATCAGTTCTACCCAGGTTAAAAAATATTCTTATACACTTGTCAAGGACAACGATGTGTGGAAGTTTAAAAAACTCGACCAGCAGGTGGAAGAAACCAGGCTGATTGAGTTGCAGGGTTGGGATGGGCAGAAAATATC
>DDKP01000095.1:0-3355 GCA_002339745.1 Firmicutes bacterium UBA2595
GCTTATACCTCCGATTTGGATTACGTATTTTATGACGTCCTGGGCGACGTTGTCTGCGGGGGGTTCGCGATGCCCATCAGGGAAGGCAAGGCCCAGGAAATATACATCGTTGCTTCCGGCGAAATGATGGCTTTGTACGCAGCCAACAACATCTGCAAGGGCATCAAGAAATACGCGCAAACCGGGGGGGTGAGGTTAGGCGGCATCATCTGCAACAGCCGGAAAGTTGACAATGAGCTGGAACTCTTGACCAACTTTGCCAAGGAGTTGGGCTCGCAATTAATCCATTTCGTACCCAGGGACAACATGGTCCAAAGGGCGGAAATTAACAAGAAAACAGTAATAGACTACGACCCGGCACATCCCCAGGCGGAAGAGTACAGGACCCTGGCCAGGAACATTGACGGCAACGATATGTTTGTTATCCCTGAACCCATGACTCAGGACCGCCTGGAAGAACTGTTGATGAAACACGGAATATTGGATTAATACGCTAATTAGAAACACGAAAGCGAGGACTGACGGTTATGTTAATGATTAAGGCTATCGTAAGACCCGAGAAGACCAATCAAATTCTGGCCGAATTAAATGACGCCGGGTTTCCGGCGGTAACCAAGATAGATGTGGTGGGCCGCGGTAAGCAAAAAGGCGTTATGATTGGGGATGTTGTTTATGACGAGATCCCAAAAGAGATGCTGGTGATAGTGGTCAATGACGAGGACAAGGAGGATGTAATCAGTGTCATCGGCAAAGTTGCCAAGACCGGAGAAAAAGGCGCTTTCGGTGACGGGAAAATTTTTGTCATCCCGGTAGAAGAAGTATATACCATCAGCAGCGGCAAGAAAGAGTTATAGGAGGGGGTCGGCCATGAAAGAAATTATTGCCATTGTCCGCATGAACAAGGTTGGCCAAACCAGAAAAGCCCTGGCCGATGCCGGTTTCTGCCGGATGACTGCCACAAAGGTAATGGGCCGGGGTAAGATGCTTAAGGATTTGGCTCTGGTAGATAAGGTGAATGACGAGGCCCGTGACATACTCCTGCAGAGCCTGCTGCAGGGCGGCCGGCTGATTCCCAAGCGGATGCTGACTATCCTGGTAAGTGACGAAGAGGTACCGAAAGTTGTGGATACCATTATTTCGGTAAATAAAGAGGGTCATGCCGGGGACGGTAAGATCTTTGTCCTTCCTGTCCTGGATGTGGTCAGGGTACGCACCGGCGAGCGGGGAGAAGAAGCGATATAAATCAATTAACAATTGACAGTTGACAGTTGACAATTATCAGGAAGAGGTTGTTTTCAAACCTTCCGACACAAATTGGATTCTGGCCACTGGTACTGGCCAGTAAAAGGAGGTTAAACATATGGCAATAAATGAGAAGGATATTGATGCCATACTTGAAGCGTATCCCGCCAAAGTCAAAAGAAACCGCAAGAAGCACATTCTAATCAAAGATTCCTCACTGGCTCACCAGGAAATCGAGGCCAATACCCGGACCATACCCGGCGTCATCACAAACCGGGGATGCGCATATGCCGGATGCAAGGGAGTCGTTCTGGGGCCGCTAAAGGATATAGTTCATATCACTCATGGGCCTGTCGGGTGCGGTTATTATTCCTGGCTGACCAGGAGAAACAAGGCCAAGACTCCTCCGGACGGCAAGAACTATCTTGCTTACTGTGTTACCACTGATATGCAGGAAAAAGATATTGTTTTCGGGGGCGAGAAAAAGCTGGCCCAGGTAATTGATGAAGTGGTGGAGATCTTTAAACCTAACGCCATTACCGTATCGGCCACCTGCCCTGTCGGCCTTATCGGCGACGATATCGGCGCTGTGGCCAAAGCCGCCCAGGAGAGGCACGGAATTCCGGTTATGGCCTTCAACTGTGAGGGTTACAGGGGAGTCAGCCAGTCTGCCGGCCACCACATCGCCAATAACGGCGTACTGGAATGGATGGTTGGTCAGGGTGAAATGACCGAAGCCCCGGCCAAATATTCAATAAATATCCTGGGTGAGTACAACATCGGCGGGGACGCCTGGGAGATTCACCGGGTACTCGAAGATATCGGTTATCACATTATTTCGGTGGCCAGCGGTGACGGCGCTTATGAGGACCTGAAAAACGCCCATGTGGCCGACCTGAACCTGGTCCAGTGCCACCGGTCCATCAACTATATCGCGGAAATGCTGGAAATTAAGTACGGCACACCGTGGCTGAAAGTTAATTTTATAGGTATTGAAGCTACGTGCCAGTCTCTGCGCGATATGGCCGTATATTTCGGGGACAAAGAACTTATTGAGAAGACCGAGGAAGTTATTGCCAGGGAACTGGCCAGGGTTGAGCCGATTCTTGAACAGTACAGGAAAATATGCCAGGGCAAGACCGCCTTCTGCTTTGTCGGCGGTTCCAGGGGACATCATTACCAGAAGCTGTTTGAAGACCTTGGTATTGAAACTGTACTGGCGGGTTATGAATTTGCTCACCGCGACGATTACGAAGGCCGCCAGGTCATTCCGGACATTAAGATTGACGCGGACAACAAGAACATTCCCGAACTGCATGTAGAACCTGACCCGAAGCTTTTCAAGCTCAGGGTTTCGCCGGAAAAGGCAGAAGAACTGAAGAAAAAGATTCCCCTGAGTTACTATGCGGGAATGAATGTGGAAATGAAGGACGGACATATCATCATCGACGACATGAACCACTTTGAAACCGAGGAGTTTATCAAGATCCTGAAGCCTGATATTTTTGCCTCGGGGATTAAAGATAAATACATCCCGCATAAAATGGGCATTCCCTCCAAACAGCTCCATAATTACGATTACAGCGGACCCTATGCCGGCTTCAACGGCGCAATCAAATTTGCCCAGGATGTAACTGCCATGTTTACTACACCGACCTGGAACTTCATCAGCCCGCCGTGGAAGGGCAAGCCGATGTTAGAGGGAACGGTCCGGGAATAGGCCGGAACTGGCCGCTGGTCACTGGTCACTGGTTCTTGACAGAAAGGAGGAAACTAATGTGTTAGACTTTACACCTAAGGAATTAATAGAACGTACTTCAGGCGGTATGATCAACCCCGCCAAAACCTGCCAACCCATTGGCGCTATGTACGCGGCCCTTGGTATTCACAAGTGCCTGCCCCACAGCCACGGCTCCCAGGGATGCTGCGCCTATCACCGGTCGCACCTGACCAGGCACTTCCGTGACCCCATACTGGCCTCAAGCAGTTCCTTTACCGAGGGCGCTTCCGTATTCGGCGGCGGCGCTAACCTGAAAACAGCCATCAAAAACGTGTTTGCCGTATACAACCCGGACGTCATGGCTATACATACTACCTGCCTTACAGAAACTAT
>DDKP01000095.1:3786-12544 GCA_002339745.1 Firmicutes bacterium UBA2595
CACATCACCGGTTTCTCCAACATGACCAAGGGAATGGTCAATTACTTGTCCGAGGCCACTACCGAGGCCAAAAAGGAACAGGTGAACATCATCCCGGGGTTTGTGAATCCGGGCGATATGCGGGAGATTAAGAGGCTGGTCAAGGCCATGGGAATTGATTTCATTATGTTTCCCGACACTTCCGGTGTAGTGGATTCCCCCATGACCGGCAAATTTCAAATGTATCCCAAGGGCGGTACCACCATCAAGCAGTTGAGGGATACCGGCAATTCCAAGCTGACTATTGCCCTGGGCTCCTTTGCTTCCACCGACGCCGCCATCGCGTTGGAGCGGAAGTGCAAGGTGCCGGCCAAGACACTAAAAACTCCGATAGGAGCGAAAGCAACTGACGAGTTCCTGATGAGCCTGAGAACCGCTTTTGTCACCGAAATTCCTTACGAACTGGAAGAAGAAAGAGGACAGCTTGTTGATGTTATGATCGATACCCACCACCACTTCCACGGTAAAAAGGCTGCTATCTTCGGGGATCCGGATATAGTCATAGCGTTGACTGAATTTGTCTTAAGCCTTGGTATGGTACCTGTTCACGTATTGACCGGTACCCCGGGCAGCGCCTTTGAAAAGGAAGTCAAGGCCATGCTCCTGGAATCCGGCATCAGGGGTATTGTCAAGGCTGGCGGAGACCTCTTCGAATTCCACCAGTGGATCAAGAATGAACCGGTGGACCTGATTATCGGCAACACCTATGGCAAATACATTTCCCGGGCCGAAGATATACCTTTGGTGCGGGTAGGATTCCCAATTCTGGACAGGAGCGTTCACTCATATATGCCCATTGTCGGTTACAAAGGAGCTTTGCGCCTGATTGAGATGATCAGCAGCGCCCTGCTGGACCGTCAAGACCGGGATGCTACCGAAGAGGACTTTGAGCTGGTTATGTAAGGAAGTGGTTAGTGACTAGTGGTTAGTGGCTAGTGTAAAATCGGAAGGTTCGCATAAGCGAACAAACAGTAGTGACCTCAGCTCTCGATTTCACTAGTCACTAGTCACTTATCACTTATCGCTTATCACTAAATGAGGATGTGATGGATGTGGCTGCTGTAAGATTAACAGATGTGGAGATCAGGGAACGTGAAAAATCTATTGTCATAAAAGGAAAACAGAAAAAGCAGCTTATCTGTGAAACCGACAGCGTAGCCGGCTGTGTAAGCCAGCGGGCATGTGTTTACTGCGGGGCCAGGGTTGTATTGAATCCTGTGACAGATGCGATTCACCTTGTCCACGGGCCTATCGGCTGTGCCAGCTACACCTGGGACATCAGGGGCAGCCTCAGCAGTGGTTCCGAACTATACCGAAACAGCTTCTCTACCGATCTGCAGGAGGATGATGTGATTTTCGGGGGCGAGAGAAAACTGGCCAGGGCTATCGACCAGCTGGTGGCAAAGTACCGGGCCAAGTTGGTTTTTGTCTACTCGACATGTATAGTCGGGGTTATCGGAGATGATTTGGAAGCTGTCTGCAAAGCCGCTGCCAGAAGGCATGTGATAGAAGTGATCCCGGTCCAATCCAGCGGATTTATCGGGAACAAGGCGGCCGGATACAGGGCAGCCTGTGATGCTCTGCTCCGGCTTATAGATCCCGGAGACCGGAAAATCAATAAAAAATCCAAAACCGTCAATTACCTGGGGGACTTCAACCTGGCAGGAGAGGCCTGGATTATCCGGAATTACCTCCGGCAGATGGGTGTAGATGTTAACGTTACATTTACCGGTGACTCAAGTTACGGAGCTCTAAAAGAAGCGACCGCCGCAACACTCAATATTATCCAGTGCGCTGGCTCAATGACATACCTGGCTCAAAAAATGAAAGAGCTTTACAACATTCCCTATATAAACGTGTCGTTTCTGGGTCTGCAGGATACCGCCCAGTCGTTGCGAAAAGTAGCTGCATTTTTCAATGACGTTGATATTATGCGCCGGGCAGAGAAGCTGATAAGGACCGAAGAAACGAAGGTTAAGCCGGTAATAGAGGGTTACCGCGGGAAATTTGCCGGCAAAAAGGCAGCCGTATATGTCGGCGGCGGTTTCAAGGCTGTTTCACTAATAAAGCAGTTCCGGGAAATCGGCATTGAAGTGGTGATGATTGGTACCCAGACGGGCCGGAAAGAGGAGTATGAAACCATCAACGACCTGGTGGATGACGGTACCGTCATCCTGGATGATGCCAACCCCACTGAGCTTGAAAGATTCATGACCGAAAAGGGAGCCCACCTCCTGGTGGGAGGAGTAAAAGAGCGCCCATTGGCCTATAAGCTGGGAGTGGCTTTTCTTGACCACAACCATGACCGGAAGCATCCCTTGAGCGGTTTTGTCGGAGCCGTGAATTTTGCCAAAGAAGTATATTCCACCCTTTGTTCACCTGTATGGAAGTATGTTAGTGGACAGTGACCAGTGACCAGTGGCCCTGTGGTAGTCTTTTTTCTGACTTTCAAATTACAGCAAGGGAGGCGCCCTGATGAAAAAGGAAACAGCAAATTTTCGCAATGCAACCGAAAACCCCTGCAATATGTGTATGCCCATGGGGGGCATCATTCCCTTCAAGGGGATTGAGCGGTCAATGGTCATCCTGCACGGTTCCCAGGGCTGTGCCACATACATGAGAAGGCATATGGCGGAACATTTCAATGAACCGATTGATGTGGCTTCCTCATCCCTCAATGAGAAAGGAACCGTATACGGCGGAGAACATAACCTCAAACAGGGCCTGGATAATTTGATAAAACTATATAGTCCCCGAGTTGTCGGTGTTCTCACCACCTGCCTGGCTGAAACCATCGGGGAGGACATAGATATGAATACTTCCAGGTACATACAGGAGCGCGGCCTGAAGGATTTTCCTATCATAACTGTACCTACCCCCGGCTATGGCGGCAGCCATTCCGAAGGCTACTGGCTGGCGGCCAGGAGAATAGTGGAAAAGCTGGGCCGAAGAACACCAGGGAACGGGAGAGTCAACGTGATCATCCCCAATATAAGCCCGGCTGATATTCGGGAAATTAAAAGAATTCTGCAGTTGTTGAATGTCGAATACACCATGTTTCCTGACTTTTCCGATACCCTGGACCGGCCATTTGCCAGGCCGTACAAGAAACTGCCGGACGGCGGAACCAGGTTATCGGAGATAGCGGAAATGCCAGGGGCTGCGGCAACCATCCAATTCGGCCTGACCGTGGATGACGGTTTGTCTCCAGGGGCCTACCTGGAAAGTGAGTTTGGTGTTCATTTATACAACTTACCGATACCTATTGGGATAGAAAATACGGATGCCTTCCTTTCCGTCTTAAAAGAAATAACAGGAAAACATGTGCCCCAGGACCTGGAATGGGAGAGGGGGCGGCTTCTGGACTGCATGATTGACTCCCATAAGCATAACTTCCAGGGTCGCAGCGTTATTTTTGGTGAGCCGGAGTTGGTTTACGCTGTAACCACAACTTGCCTGGAAAACGGTGTCTTCCCTGTTGTTGTGGCGACAGGCAGCAAGGGTAACAAGCTGGCCAGGCTGCTGGAGCCTAAACTGAAAGAGTCCCCGGTAAATGTTCATTTGTTGCGTGAAACAGATTTCACCCAGGTCAAGGAAAAGAGCAGGCAGATGAATGCCAATATTGCCATCGGTCCTTCGGACGGCCGGTTCCTTACGGAAAAAGAAGGGATTCCCCTGGTGCGGATCGGTTTCCCTATTCATGACCGGGTCGGTGGACAGCGTTTGCTCTCGGTAGGTTACGTGGGTACCGCCATGTTTTTAGATCGTATCACCAACACATTGTTGGAAAACAAATACAAAAACTATCGGCGGGCCATGTATGAGAAGTTTTATCGCCAAAGGGCAGTCAGTAGTCAGTGGTGATACCTATCCGGCCGCTGACCACTGGACGCCTGCAACTAACTACAGAGAATTGAGGTGAGTCTTTATGAATTGTGGCGGTTCCTGCAGCAAAAACCTGAGTTTCGGCGGGCTGTCACCTGATACGCTTGAGAAAACTAACAGGCACCCATGTTTTTCCTACAATGCCCATCAAAAGTATGCTCGGATGCACCTCCCTGTAGCGCCCAAATGCAACATAGACTGTAACTACTGCAACAGGAAATTTGACTGCGTCAATGAGAGCAGACCAGGTGTGACCAGTGAGATTCTTACACCCGAAATGGCCGGGGAGAAATTTAAACTGGTAAAGGAAAAAATAAGCTGTCTGAGTGTGGTGGGAATCGCCGGTCCGGGGGATGCGCTGGCCAATTGGCCGGAAACGAGAAGGAGCGTTGAATTGATTAAGCAACAAGCTCCAGATACAGTCTTTTGCCTGTCTACCAACGGCTTGATGCTGCCGGATTACGGCCCACAAATAGTTGCTCTGGGAATCACGCACGTCACTGTTACAATAAATTCCCTGAACCCGGAAATTGGGGCCAAAATTTACCGGTATGTGATTTACAGGGGTAAAAAATATGAAGGTGTTGAGGCAGCCGGCATCCTGTTGGAAAACCAGCTGAAAGGTATAGAGTACCTAGCCTGTAACGGGGTTGCTGTAAAAGTCAACATTGTGATGATTAAAGGCATAAATGATACCCATATCCCGGAGATTGTCAAAACTGTGAAGAAATTAGGAGCGTTTGTAACTAATATTATGCCCCTTATACCTGCTCCGGGAAGCGCGTTTGAGAATTACCCGCAGACCAGCATGAAGGAGTTGAGCCAGATGAGGGACATCTGCCAGGCGGACCTTCGCCAGATGCGTCACTGCCGGCAGTGCAGGGCTGACGCTATCGGACTGCTGGGAGAAGACAGATCCGTGGAATTCAGCCAGACGGCTCAAAAGGAAGAGAGGGCAGCGGTTTGTGAAGAGAAGGGGGTAATGTACAAAATTGCAGTGGCCTCCAAGTACGGCCGGCTGGTTGACCAGCACTTCGGGCACACTTCGGAATTCGCCATTTACCGGGGTGACGGCCAAACTTTTGAACTGGTAGAAAAGAGGCAGGCAGAGAAGTACTGTCTCGGCATAGAAGACTGTGATGGTGAAGAAACAAGGCGGGAAGGGATTATCAATGTGCTCAAGGACTGTGATGCCGTTCTGACTATGAGAATAGGCTACTCCGCTAAAAAAAGACTGCTACATTATGGCATTGAGAGCGTCGAATCGTGCGACACCGTGGAGAGCGCATTGATTTATACGGTCAAACTGCTCCATGAAAAGAGAAAAGAGATAGCATAAAATTATGTCGGATGAGGTGGATTATCAAATGAATAAACCTAAATATCATATCTTTATCTGCACCAGCTCACGTCCCTCCGGACAGCAGAAAGGATACTGCCACTCGAAGGATTCGGTCAGTCTAATGGAAGGTTTTATGGAAGAAATTGAAGACAGGGGCCTGAGCGGGGAAGTATACGTATCTAACACAGGATGTCTCGGGCTTTGCGAAAAGGGGCCTGTCGTTATCGTGTATCCTGATAATGTCTGGTATGGCTCAGTAACACCGGGGGATGTGGAAGAGATCATGGACCAACACATTGAAGGAGGCAATCCGGTGAAACGCCTGGAACTGCTGTAGTGACTAGTGGGTAGTGGAAAAGAAACTTATCGAAGGGAGGGAGACATCTGTGGCTCTAGATATAGCGGTCTTGACCGGTAAAAACGGTGAAACAATTTCTATGGATGAACCAGGCACCATTGCTGTGTACCAAAGGAGACAGGGGAAATGGGACGTTTTAAGGGAAACGGAGTTTGCCCTGGATAGGAGAAGCGGTTTGGGAGAATTGCGGCGGCAGATGGCCCAAATCCTTGACTTTTTGGGTGAGTGCAAGATTTTCGTTGCCCTTTCGGTTACAGGCCTTCCCTATTTTGAGCTGGAAAAAGCTCATTGCAGGGTGTGGGAATTTGAAGGAAAACCCGAAAATTTCCTGGATTATGTTCTACACCGGGAAGAGGAAGAACAGCATATGAAAGAAGAGAGCCGGGCGGGGGCGGAGATACCGGCTCCTGTTGAGACTTCCAACGGCTGTTACCGTATTTCCTTGACTGAGATTCAGGCCAGGAATTCCGGGTTTACCTCCAAGCAGGTACTGCTTCCGTTTTTGCGTAAAGCTGCCTTTTATTCTCTGGAGGTCATCTGCAGTCATGTCCCACCCTGGCTGGAAGCTGAGACTTTAAACGGCAACCTGGCCAGTCAGGTGGAAAGAATCAGCAGAGACGAGATTAGGGTGATTATTACCAAGAAGTTGTGCGGTCAATGTTAACCGGAACAGTGTTCAATTGACGGGGGGGAGCAGGGCAATGAGAAAATACTTTATATTATTACTTGCCACCATAATGACTCTCGTTTTCGGCAGCGGCTGTTCCAACAGCGGGACAGACCGCACGGTTATCAACATATCAGCAGCCATCAGTTTCAAAGATGTATTAAATGAAGTCAAAGCAATATATGAAGCAAAGAATCCCGGAACCCGCCTGAACTTTAATTTTGCTTCATCCGGAACCCTCCAGCGCCAGATAGAGCAGGGGGCGCCGGTGGACCTTTTCATTTCGGCCGGAACCGGACAGATGGATCTCCTGCTGAACAAAGGGCTGGTAAATAACCCCCGGATTATTGCCGGTAACGAGCTGGTGCTGATTTTACCGGCGAATCTGGAAATGACCGTAACTAACCTGCGACAGCTGACCGGCCGCGAGTTCGGGCAGATTGCCATCGGCGATCCGGAAACGGTGCCGGCGGGCAAATATGCCAAAGAAGCGTTGAAAAAGGCGGCTATCTGGGATGAAATATATCGAAAGCTGGTCATGGCCAAAGATGTCCGGCAGGTGCTGATATACGTGGAAACAGGCAATGTCGACGCCGGACTGGTTTACAAGACGGACGCCGCGGTTGCCAAAAAGGCCGTGGTTGCATTGACGGTGCCTAAACAATACCACTCCGAAATTCTTTACCCTGCGGCGGTGGTCAAATCATCGGAAAAAACGGTTCAGGCGGAGGAGTTTTTGAATTTCATGCAAACCGAAGAAGCCCGGGCTATTTTGAAAAAATACGGCTTCAATCGTTATTAGCGCCGCTTGGTTACCAGGGAAGGGGGGACCGGTATGGACTTGAGTCCAATTGTTATTTCGTTAAAGGTGGCTTTGATATCTACGGTAATCGCGGCAGTTACCGGCACCGGAGCGGCTTGGGCTATGCATGTATTCCGGATTCCGGGGAAAAACCTTCTGGAAACGGTTATTGGGTTGCCGCTGGTCTTGCCGCCGACAGTTATTGGCTTTGGACTTCTGCTGGTTTTCAGCAGGAATGGGATTATAGGTTCCTTCCTTGAAGACAAACTTCACTTCCAGGTGATGTTTACGTGGTGGGCAGCTGTTATTGCCTCATTTGTGGTATCACTGCCGTTGATGTACCGAAGCGCCAAGGCGGGATTTGAATCTGTCGACAAAAATTATGAACGTGCTGCCCGTACGTTAGGCTCGTCTGAATGGAGGGTTTTTTATACTGTCACCCTGCCGCTGGCCTGGCCGGGAGTTCTGGCGGGTGTTTTCCTGGCTTTTGCCAGGGCTTTAGGCGAATTTGGCGCTACGCTAATGCTGGCCGGGAATATTCCCGGCCAAACTCAGACTATCCCCCTTGCCATTTACTTTGCCGCCGAATCAGGCGATCTTGGCGCTGCCGGTTACCTGGTGTCTTTCATTTTAGTGGTCTCATTTCTTATTACATATTCGTTAAACACCTGGTTAGGAAGGATTAATGGTGTTATCAGGCTGGGAAGGGGTGGCGGCAATGCTGGAAGTGGATATCAAAAAATACTTACCTGATTTTTGCCTTGAAGCTCATTTTACCATCGGTGATGGAATCATGGTCCTGTCTGGCCCCTCCGGCGCCGGGAAAACTACCTTGCTGCACTGCATATCGGGGCTGATTGCTCCGGACTGGGGTCATATCTCTTTAAACGGCCGTACCTTTTTCGCGGCAGGACAGAAGTATATTGTGCCGGCCCGCTTGCGAAACATCGGCTATGTTTTTCAGGATTATGCCTTGTTTCCTCATATGACAGTGAAACAAAATGCGGTTTACGGAGTTAAAGGATGCAAGGGGAAACAGGAAAGGTACAAACTTTCTGTCCTGGAAGTGCTTGAAATGCTCAAGATTACGCACCTTCAAAACCGCTACCCGGATCAACTGTCCGGTGGCGAAAAACAGCGGGTGGCTATAGCCAGAGCTTTGATGACCGAACCTGATTTGCTGCTCCTGGATGAACCGCTATCGGCATTAGATGATCAGACGAGGGCACAGCTGCGCCGGGAATTGAAGGAACTGCAGCGGCGCTGGAAAATCCCCTTCGTGGTAGTGACTCATAGCCGGAATGATTTAAAGGTCCTCGCTGACCAAACCGTGTTTTTAGTTAACGGTAAACAATATTGTCAGGTTACTAAAGTGGCCGAGCAAACCTCTGATTTATCTTTCGCCCTCGGGCAAAGAGAAAGAGACTAAGAAGGTAAGGAAACTAAGAAGGTATGGAAAAAGGGGATAATAATGGATAATATTATGATTGTGGATACAACGTTGAAGGATGGTGAGCAGGCAGCAGGGATCGTGTTTTCAGCATCCGAAAAGATTACCATTGCCAAAATGCTGGACCAGGCCGGAGTCCACCAAATCGAG
This sequence comes from Firmicutes bacterium UBA2595, assembly GCA_002339745.1. Classification (GTDB taxonomy): domain Bacteria; phylum Bacillota; class Thermincolia; order Thermincolales; family UBA2595; genus UBA2595. The sequence goes on from DDKP01000095.1 coordinate 12,480, forward strand.
GCGGGCATCCCGGCCATGGGCCGGGAAGAGCAGCGGATGATTAAGGAAATCGTCAGCCTGGGGCT
>DDKP01000095.1:12940-16640 GCA_002339745.1 Firmicutes bacterium UBA2595
GGCTGTCATTCTAAATATTACTGTTCTACAATTAAGGAATAATTTTAAAAAACAAAAACACATAATGTCAAAAAAATGCTTGACAGGTTTATTCACTCCTTGTTATAATAAACACAAATTAAATACCGGATACACTGATGTATCTATAGGCAATGACGCTTTACAGAAAAGTCTTCTTTTCTGCAAAGCGTTTTTTATTTTAGTTTTCATACCCTCATAATTAGGGTTGAGCAAAGTGGCTCTCTTTCGGAAACAGGCGCCGGTTTCCGAGCGAGAGTCGTTTTGTTTAATCATAGCAATTTTATCAAGGGGTGACGCCGATGAAAACTTGGAGAATGAATTTATTCCTGACGCTATTGTTGATATTTATTGTACCGGGAATGGCCTGGGCGAGTGAGGTTCCTGCCATTGACACCGGGGACACTGCATTCATTTTGGTGGCTTCCGCTATGGTCTTACTGATGACTCCCGGTTTGGCTCTCTTCTACGGGGGGATGGTACGAAAAAAGAACGTACTCGGCACTACAATGCAGAGTATTATCGCAATGGTAGTGATTTCTCTGCAATGGGTCATTATTGGTTACACTTTGGCCTTTGGCCCTGACAAAGGAGGCCTTATTGGCGGTCTTGACTGGTTGGGATTGAAAGATGTAGGACTGGATCCTAACCCGGATTATTCTGAAACAATTCCCGCCCAGGTATTTATGGCCTTCCAGATGACTTTTGCCATTATTACTCCGGCTTTGATTTCCGGCGCTGTTGCCGAAAGAATGAGGTTTCCTGCCTATATTGCGTTTATCGTTCTCTGGGCTACCTTCATTTACGACCCGGTAGCTCACTGGGTATGGGGTGGAGGATGGATCGGTGAATTGGGCGCTCTGGACTTTGCCGGCGGGACTGTAGTACATATCATTTCCGGGGTATCAGCCTTGGTGGCCTGTTTGATGCTTGGTAAGCGAAAGACCCGGTCCAGTGAACCAACACTGCCTCATAATATACCAATGGTAGTTCTTGGGGCCGCTCTGCTCTGGTTTGGCTGGTTCGGTTTTAACGGCGGGAGCGCTCTGGGCGCTAATGGAATTGCCGCCGCTGCCTTTGTAACCACAAACACCGCTGCCGCCGCCGCCGCGCTGGGCTGGATGATAGTTGAATGGATGCATCACGGCAAACCCACCCTTTTAGGTGTGGTGAGCGGCGCTGTTGCGGGTCTTGTCGCTGTTACTCCTGCCGCAGGTTTTGTTACCCCTATGGCTGCTATTATAATCGGGTTGGTTTCCGGAGTTATTTGTTACCTGATGATTGCTATTGTTAAAGGCAAACTGGGCTATGATGATTCCCTTGATGTGTTTGGAATACATGGTGTAGGTGGGACATGGGGAGCCATCGCTACCGGATTCTTTGCCACTACCACTGTTAATCCTGACGGCGCTAATGGTCTTTTTTACGGGGATCCGTCACTTGTGATTACACAAATTATTGCGGTAGCCGCTTCATATGCTTTTGCAGCTCTAGGAACCTTTGTTATCCTGAAATTAGTTGGTTTGGTATTCCAGCTTCGTGTTTCCTCCGAAGAAGAAGAAGCAGGCCTGGATATTACCCAGCACGGCGAAGACGCTTATCGCGACTTTGCCATGGGCAGTACAGTTGTAAAAAGTGGAAAAGTGGCTGCTCAAGCCGGGGCTATTGAAGCCAAAAATTTTAACTAGGAGGTGTTCCCGGTGAAAAAGATTGAAGCAATAATTCGTCCTTCTAAACTTGATGATATTAAAGACGCCCTGGGTAAATTCGGTATACATGGGATGACCGTTACTGAAGTAATTGGATGCGGTTTACAAAAAGGAAAAAAAGAAGTTTACAGGGGTACGGAGTATACCATTGATCTTTTACCAAAAGTTAAAATTGAAATTGTCATTAGGGACAAATGGGTAGACGAAGTGATACGTATCATAATAAACACGGCCAGAACCGGTGAGATTGGTGACGGCAAGATATTTGTCTATCCGGTTGAAAATGCGGTACGCATCAGGACAGGAGAATCCGGAGAGGCAGCGATTTAGCTTCCGGGTTTAGTAAAAAACATAATAACGATACTATGATGTATTAACGGCGAAGGCGCTTTTAGGGACAGTTCAATGCCCTTGAAGCGCCTTTTTTAGTCACCGTAACCGAAACGGTGAATATGAAGCTGGTAGAGCAGTGGCGCTCTCTTGATGGGAATTCGGCGTCTTCCCATCGGGGGAGCGTTTTCTGCTTACCAATAGAAATCAACTTAAGGGAGGAGATTATAGATGACTAGAAAAATTTTGCGAATTTCTCTTATTACTATATTATTAGTCTTGTGCAGTGTGGGGGCAGTATGGGCTGCGGATGAAAGTCCAACAGCAGAATCAAACGCTGTGGCCATTGATACAGCATGGACCTTGATAGCCGGTTTCCTGGTGTTCTTCATGCAGGCGGGTTTTGCTATGGTGGAAACCGGCTTCACCCGGGCCAAGAACGCAGCTAATATTCTCATGAAAAACCTGATGGATTTTTCAGTTGGAACTATTGCATACTGGTTGGTTGGTTTTGGCATCATGTTTGGCGCCAGCAAGTCCGGACTTTTTGGAACTAACTTGTTTGGTGCAGCCGGGGACGCAGGACACCTGGGTCTCTCCATTCCCCTGATGGCTTTTATGATTTTCCAAACAATGTTTGCTGCTACAGCAGCAACTATCGTATCCGGAGCAATGGCTGAAAGGACTAAGTTTGCCTCTTACATGATATACAGTGTTTTCATTACTCTAATAATATATCCTGTTGTCGGACACTGGATCTGGAATGGTGAGGGCTGGCTGTTCAACAAGGGTATGATTGACTTCGCCGGTTCTACTGTTGTACACTCGGTCGGTGGGTGGGCAGCCTTAATGGGAGCCCTGTTGCTCGGTCCCCGTCTTGGGAAGTACGGTAAAGACGGAAAAGTAAACGTTATTCCCGGTCATAGCATAACTCTGGCCGCTCTCGGTGTATTTATCCTGTGGTTCGGCTGGTTCGGATTCAACCCGGGGAGTACACTGTCAGCCACCAATCTGTCGATTGCCAGTATTGCCGTGACTACAAATATTGCAGCCGCTTCAGGTGCGATTCTGGCAATGTTCTTCACCTGGATAAGGTACGGCAAACCCGATGTGAGCATGGCTTTAAACGGGGCTTTGGCCGGTTTGGTAGGAATTACTGCGGGATGTGCAGCTGTGAATAACGTGGGGGCGGCCATTATTGGAGCCGGCGCCGGGGTGCTGGTAGTCCTGTCCGTTGAATTTTTCGACAAAGTTCTAAAAATTGACGACCCTGTAGGCGCTATTTCAGTCCACGGAGTTTGTGGCGCCTTTGGGACTATTATGGTTGGTTTCCTGGCGGTAGAAGGGGGCATGTTCTACGGTGGAGGCGCTGAACTTCTGATAACCCAGCTGACCGGAGTAGGTGCGGTATTTGTTTGGACAATAGTAACTTCCGGCATCCTCTTTGCTGCCATTAAATACACAATTGGCCTGAGGGTTTCAGAGGCAGAGGAAATTGAAGGTCTTGATATCGGTGAGCATGGTATGACAGGTTACCCCGATTTCATATTAAGAGGAACCTCCAGCAGAATTGGTCATGGACAAAGCCAGCCTGCACCGGTGTCTGTAGGCCAGACCGTAGAAAAGACCGTTTAAGTTTAATA
>DDKP01000095.1:16980-21672 GCA_002339745.1 Firmicutes bacterium UBA2595
GGCAAAATATTCGTTCAACCCGTGGAGAATGCTGTGCGCATCAGAACAGGGGAAACCGGTGAAGCAACTATCTAATAAAACTAATAAAAAATATTGACCTTTGTAATGGACTGCCCCATAAGTAACGCGGCAGTCCTTTGTCATATTTTTTAGAAGTTTTTGTTGACCAACGAAAAATTTATAACTTATAATACGAGTGAGGAAAAATGAAAAAAATATACAATCCAAAGACTACCTGGTTACATTCATAATGGGAGGGTGAAGGTGAAAAAAATAGAGGCAATTATAAGGCCTTCCAAGTTTGATGAGGTTAAAGAAGCTTTGGAGTTAATTGGAGTTCGTGGGATGACTGTGGCCCGCGTGACCGGCTGTGGGATCCAAAAAGGTCATACCTCGGTGTACCGCGGTCAGGAATATACTGTAAACTTGTTGGAAAAGATTAAAATAGAAATTGTCGTTGAAGACAATTTTGTTGATCAGATTATTAACCGGATTTGCCTGGTAGCCGGGACGGGAAAAATCGGTGACGGTAAAATTTTTGTGTATCCGGTGGAAAAGGCAGTGCGTATCAGGACAGGGGAAAGCGGCGACGATGCCATTTAACCTCTAAGTAAATATTAAACAAAGCTGTTTACCGAGGCGAAGATGCCTACCTATAGAGGAAATTTATGTCCTTTTGGTAGGCATTTTTTTGCGAAAAAACGAAAGGAAGGGGAGACGCCGCCCATGGTATTTCGTGACGGATAAAACTGGTGAACAAAAAATATCGAAATGAATAAAAATGTTGTTGCATTTAACCGGTATTTTGCTATAATTATATCTATAGAAATATATATCAGGTGATACAGCGCCGTATCACAAACAGGCAATGAAGCCCTCCGAATTTTAGAGCAACAGCTCTTTAATTCGAGGGCTTTTTATATTTTAACGGGAGGGAGGGCTCGATATGGGGGAAAACAGGGTGGTTTTAGCCGATTCTGACCCTCAGACCCGGAGAAGTCTCAAAGCAATACTGACCCAGGCTGGTCACGTGGTTGTAGGTGAAGCCGAAGACGGGTTGTCTGCCCTTAAGCTGGTGCGTACCAGGCAACCTGACTTGGTAATCCTGGATGCCAAGATAGCAATCATGGAGGGGGCGGAACTGGCATACATAATCGAGGAAGACGGGCTGGCGCCGGTAATCCTGATGACCGCCGGGGACCAATTCAGGAACGCTGAAAAAAACGGGGAGCAACACTCGTTTGCTTATGTACTTAAACCGGTGACGGAAAATAGCCTCCTGCCCGTCATAGATTTGGTTATAAGGAATTACAAGCGGATCAGAAGCCTGGAGCAGGAAGTTGCCAAACTGAAGGACACTATAGAAACCAGAAAATTGGTAGAAAAGGCCAAAGGAATCCTGATGGACACCCAGGGACTGTCTGAGGCCGAAGCATTTAAGCGGATTCAAAAGCAAAGTATGAATAAACGTGTTTCCATGAAATCCGTGGCCAAAGCGATAATCTTGGCTCATGAAATCAACCAGAATTGACAATTTAACACGACATTAAGGATACAACGCGGTATCCGAAAAGAGGCAATGGCGCCCCTGGGAATTTAGTTAAGAATTTTTCTTGGGGCGTATTCTTTGTTGTTTACAGTTATGAAGGGAAGTGATGCCAGCGCAATTACGATGACTTTGTCGAGGGAGGCTTCAAAAAATTACGAAAGGTGTGTGAATTATGGACAAAAAGCAAGTGCTTGAGAAGGCAAAAGAAATGGGTGTTAAGTTTGTTCGTCTTCAATTTACTGACATTTACGGTGTGCTGAAAAACATGGCGATCACAGTAGAGCAACTGGATAAGGCGCTCGATGGCGAGCTGATGTTTGACGGTTCTTCTATTGAAGGGTTTACCCGGATCCAGGAATCTGACATGTACTTAAGGCCGGACCCCAGTACTTTCCTGGTCTTCCCCTGGAGGCCTAAGGATGGCGCCGTGGCAAGACTGATCTGTGATGTTTATAAGCCAGACGGCTCTCCCTTTGAAGGAGATCCCCGTTACGTCCTGAAGAGGGCTATCAAGGAAGCTGCCGACATGGGATACACAATGTATGTAGGGCCTGAATGTGAATTCTTCTTGTTCCTGGTAGATGACCAGGGCCGTCCCACTACGATTACCCACGATACTGCGGGCTATTTTGATATGAGCCCTGTGGACCTTGGTGAAAATGCCCGCCGTGATATGGTATTGAACCTGGAGCAAATGGGCTTTGAAATCGAGGCATCCCATCATGAGGTTGCCGAAGGCCAGCACGAAATCGACTTTAAATACTCCGATGCCCTTGATGTGGCCGACAAAGTAATGACCTTTAAACTCGTTGTTCGCACCATAGCCCAGCGTCACGGCCTGCATGCCACATTCATGCCCAAGCCTATCTTTGGGATCAACGGTTCCGGAATGCACATGAACCAGTCCCTATTCAAAAACGGACAAAATGCCTTCTTTGATCCCAACGGCCCGAAACAACTGAGTGAAGATGCTTACTATTATATCGGCGGTTTGCTGAAGCATGCCCGGTCTTTTGCAGCTATCACTAACCCGACCGTGAACTCCTATAAGCGTCTGGTACCCGGCTATGAGGCTCCGGTTTACTTGGCCTGGTCCGCGGCCAACAGGAGCGCCCTGGTCCGGATTCCGGCCAAGCGCGGCGCCAGTACCCGTGTAGAACTGCGCAACCCCGACCCGTCATGCAACCCGTACCTTGCCATTGCGGCAGCCCTGACTGCCGGTTTGGACGGTATTAAGAACAAGATTAAACCGCCGGCTGAAACCGGGTCCAATATTTATCACATGACCGCAGACGAGAGAGCTGCTGCCGGTATTGAATCACTGCCATCCAGCCTGATAGAGGCTATTGAAGAGCTGGAGAAAAACGAAGTTATGCAGAAAATGCTCGGCGAACATGTATATAACAAGTTTGTCGAGGGCAAAATGGTGGAATGGGATAATTACAGGACAAAAGTTTCCCAGTGGGAGATTGAGAAATACCTGACTACTTATTAATAATCTAAGCCTCAAAAAATATTTTACTCATAATTAAAATGTTGATGCTGAAGCTCTCACTTCAGTATCTTCCTTCCATGCAAAGCGGAGTGGTTGCTGACACTCCGCTTTCGCTTTTGTGTCCTCTTAATCTTTTTTATTGACGGGAAGAGATTACCAGGATTATAATTTTGCATAGAGAGCAAAAATGCATAGTATGCAAATATACAATGAGTGCAGTTTTTCAGATGAGTAATGGTTATTTATATTATGCCGGGAGGGTACAAAAAATGTCAGAAACCACCATGCGGGAACGGAAGAAAGAAGCGACAAGAAACAATATTCTTGCTTGTGCCATAAAGCTTTTCAATGACCACGGTTTTGTAAACACCACCATGCAGTTGATAGCGGAACGGGCCGATGTGGCTTTGCGTACGCTCTATAATTATTTTCCTTCTAAAGAGTCTATTGTTGCTACCTATATTCGTGAAGTTGTCGAGCGTGAGGTGAGTAAGGGCTGGGATGAGTTGCTTGATTTCGATTCTACATATGAGCGCTTACTATTTATGTGCAGGAAGTCCGCTGAGTGGATGCAGGAGAACTACACTTTAATTGAAGTTTATGCAGCTGACCCCAGAAACTACTACTATGGGCCAACAGCTGACGAGATACCTCGCAGCGGGTATGACGAGATAGTGGCCCGGGTTATGGCAATGGGGCAGGAGTTGGGGGATGTTACAAAAAAGGTATCTTCCGGCCTCTTGGCCCGGCAGTACATGGGGTTTTATTACATCAGTATCCTTACCTGGCTGGGGAACCCCGAAAACAACTTGCTTGAGATTTTCCGGGAAGGGCTGGACCTCCTTTACCAGGGTATAAAACCTGAAAGATCAGATTACGGAACGGTCCTCTGGAGTATGTTTTATTAAATTATATAGACAAGATATGTTGTTTTACGGTTAGGGGAGGGGCTGTTTAATGAAAGTAACTGAATTGGCAATTAAGCGTCCGGCGGCAATGACAATGGTCATAATGTTTTTTGTGGTGTTGGGTTTATACGGGTATACCTTTATAGGTTCTGACCTGTTTCCTAAAGCCGACCAGCCCTTTGTTACCATTGTTGCTCCATACCCAGGAGCCGGGCCCGAGGAAATGGAGAGCCAGGTAGTAGATGAGATAGAGGAAGCCGTTTCATCATTAAGCGGACTCAAACAATTAAGATCATGGATTTACGAAGGTTTGGCCTTTACTGTTTTGGAATTCAGGATGGGCACAGATCCTGACGTGGCGGCTATGGACACCCAGAAGGCTGTCGACGCTGTAATGCTGAAACTGCCAAAAGACATAGAAAAACCGATTATCAAAAAACACGACCAGAATGCCGACCCTATATTAAATATTGTTGTGGGAGGACAAAAGCCCCTAAATGAACTGTATGATATCGCAAATGATACAATCAAAGCGCGCCTGGAAACAGTGCCGGGTGTGGCCAGTGTTAGTGTTGTGGGAGGTCAGAAGCGCCAGGTCAGAATAGATATAGACAGGTCCCGGATGGAGTCGTATGGTTTATCAGCCAATCAGATTGTTCAGTTGCTGAAAGCTGAGAACCTTAATGTCCCCAGTGGGACTATCAAGGGCGAAAAAATGCAGTATGATGTGAGGTTAGTGG
>DDKP01000095.1:22094-25597 GCA_002339745.1 Firmicutes bacterium UBA2595
TAGTCAGTGACTCATATGCCGAAATTGACCAGTACAACCGCCTCAACAAAAGAGAAGCAGTAAGTTTGATTGTTCAAAAACAGACCGACGCCAGTATTGTGGATACCGCCGAAGCGGCGCGCCAGGAACTGGCCGCCATTGAAAGGGCGCTGCCCGCGGATGTCAATATTGTGATTACTGACGACAGTTCCATATTTATCAGGAATTCTCTGGCCGATACCCAGCGCACACTGGTGGAAGGTGTGTTGATGACAGGTTTGGTCCTGCTGTTTTTCCTGCGGGAGTGGCGTTCCCTGGTTATAGTTATGCTGGCTATTCCGACATCTATTATTGCCACTTTTATGATGATGTACTTTTTTGATTACACCTTTAACCTGCTTTCCCTTATGGGTCTTTCCCTCTGTGTAGGTATTTTGGTTGATGATTCGATAGTTGTCCTGGAAAATATCCACCGCCACCTGCAGATGGGCAAAAACCCCATCCAGGCGGCTATAGACGGTAGACAGGAAATTGGTATGGCTGCAGTGGCTATAACCATGTCGGATGTAGTAGTATTTGGTCCTATTGCCTTTATGCAGGGCATGGTTGGGCAGATGTTCCGGCAATTCGGGCTTACCGTTGTAGTAGCTACCTTGTTTTCCCTGTTTGTCTCATTTACATTAACACCTATGATGGCGGCCAGGTTTTATAAATATATACCCGAGGAAGAGAAAGTGAAAGGCGGGAAAAACCGGTACTGGGAGTGGATTGGACATAAATCCGGGCGAATTGGGGACCTGGTTATAGAAATATACCGCAGGCTCCTCGGTTGGGCCTTACAGCACAGGTTAAAGCTGTTGGCGATAATTCTCATTGGAGTTATAGCTTCTCTTTCACTGGTGCCGGCTATTGGTTTTGAATTCGTGTCTCAGACAGATCAGGGAAAATTTAAAGTGACCATCGAAATGCCTCCCGGGACGACATTAAATGTTACGGACAAAGTGGTTCGAGACCTTGAAAACAGGCTTGAAAAAATACCTGAGGTATCTCATATCGTTGCCACTATAGGCAGCGCCTCGGGAATCCTATTTACCACCACTTCATCTCACATGGCCAAAATAGATGTCGTTCTCAAACCCAAAGATGAACGTAAAAGAACAGTTTGGCAGGTAGCGGATGCCGTTCGCGGCTGGACCAATGATTATCCCGGAGTAAAAATTAAGATTCAGGAAGCTCAAACGGCGGGTTTAAACGTTTTTGAAGCGCCTATCATGGTGGAAATCCGCGGGGATGATATGGATACCCTCACCGACCTGGCCAAAAAGGTTAAAGGGATTGTAGAAAATACTCCCGGGACAGCTGATGTCGACATGTCATGGAAAGAGAATACCAAGCCGGAATACCGGGTAATAATCAATAGAGATAAAGCATCTGCCATGGGATTGACCGCCGGTGACGTAGCCCTGGCTTTGAGGGCAGCTATGGCGGGAGATAAGGCGTCGAAAATTAAAATCAACAATAAGGATGTTGATATTTGGGTTCAAGTAAGTGATATTAACAGGAAGAATATTGATGATATAGGGAATATAACAGTAGCTAACCGTTTTGGGCAGACGTTTTTGGTTAAGCAGGTGGCTGACATCATACCGGCCAAAGGCCCGACAGAAATCAGACATAAAGACAGGGAACGGATGATTACGGTCCTTGCCAATTATAAAGATGTCTCTCTTTCCGACCTGGTCAAATCATTTGACGCGGGAATTGCCAAACTGAATGTGCCAAATGGGTACACAATACAATACGACGGATTTATAAAAATGATGAATGAATCTAACTCAGACCTCTTTAAGGCTTTGGCGCTGGCCTTGGTTTTGGTGTACATGATCCTGGTTATACTTTACGAATCATTCCTGACACCTTTTATCAGGATGCTTTCCCTCCCTGTCGGGATTATTGGAGCGATGCTCGCTTTATTCCTTACTGGAAACACACTGAATATGATGTCTTTAATCGCAATTATTATGCTTGAAGGCCTGGCGGCCAAGAACGGGACACTTCTTATTGACTATACCAATACCCTGATGAAAAGGGGACTAGGCCTCCGGGAAGCCTTACTTGAAGCAGGTACCAAGCGGCTGCGCCCTATATTTATGACTTCTGTTACGATGATATTCGGGATGCTGCCAACAGCCCTTGCCCTGGCAGACGGAGCGGAATTAAGAAAAAGCATGGGTATTGTGCTGATCGGAGGGTTGATTACTTCTACGATTCTAACACCGGTTCTGCTTCCTGTGGCTTATACGCTGTTGGATGATTTGAAACAGTGGTTAAATAAAAAAATTGGCCGCCGCCAGGTGAACGAGCCTGTCAAGCTAACAGTCCCGGTTGAAAAGTAAAAACGCCTTATGTATTTTTAGGGAGTATTACATACTCTCTTTTTTGTCTTTGTCGAAAGATGTCGATAATTTTTGTTTGAATTGTTTGTTTTTTTTAAAGACAGCAGAAGAAATATTTGTTAAAATACTGTTTAAAATATTCTGAAAAAAATGAGTAGTTTTGAGGGGAAACCTAATGGAACAAACAAGAAAAGAGATTTTTCGAGATTTTAACCCCACTTTTTTCATCTGGTGTCTTGCTCTTCCTGTATTTGTATTTATCATTACCCTGTCCCTGGCCAATTCCGGTTCAAGTATTGAGCCTGTGGCATCGTTAAACGGAAACAAAATTAGACAGTTTTTGAATTATTACGAGACATACCTGGTAGACGAGTTTGTTGAAATATTCTTCAACAACTACGCCGTTCTTCTTGTGATTGTATATTTTACCCCTATTGTACTGGGTTTGCGCAGGGTCTGGGAGAAATGGCGTGGGAAGGAATTAACCCTGTCTTCGCTTGAAAAATCTTTGCTTTATCTCTTCCCTGGTATTTTTCTAGCCCGCCAGGCGGTTAACATAGCGATAACAGTCAATGCCCTGTCCGTCCAGATTAATAAAAACGTCGTGATAACCCTGGCAGGAATTATTCTCCCGCACGGGCTGCCGGAACTGCTGGCCTTTAGTCTGGCAGGGGCTATAGGGATGGAGGTAACCAGGAAAATGCTGTCTACTGCCTCCGGGACACTGGTTAATATGCAGGTAATGTGCCTGCTCTGTATATTTACGGCTTTATGCGCTTTTCTGGAGGTTTCCTTTACTCCCAGGGTCTTTGCCCTCTTGATGGCGGCTACGGGTACCCTTTAGTCTTTTTTCAGGAAAGTGATGGTCGCGTCTTTTGGCAGGGCCAGGCCGGCGGCGGCTTCCACTGCCTTAAGGATACCGACGGGCACCGGGCACGTTACATGGGGGAGGTTCTCTCCGGCGGCTAGAATCTTGGACTGGCCTTTTTTAAAAAGCTCGGCCATGGCATCCACCTGGCCGATTTTTTCTGCCATTCTGGTAACATGTGGGCAGGCGCTTTTCACCTGAACATTACACAGGTACTTGGATTCAGTTTCTGCACCGATTTCTGTTTCAAAACCGCAGAT
>DDKP01000099.1 GCA_002339745.1 Firmicutes bacterium UBA2595
GATGCCATCAATATGGTCAGTTCATTAAGAAACTTGTGATTCCATATGGAATCAAATGTACAACACCATTATTTTTGAAACTGCCAAAGTGCTGTGAAAGTACTTTAGATGAGGGGTGGCATTAATTTTGCATTACATGATTCTGTTAAAGGTTTTGTGACCTGGCAAACGAAGGGGGGTGCCAGCACAGGAAACCGGGTTTTTCAAATAACTTAATTCGGAGGTGAAATTAGATAAATGAGTAAAGAAGACATTCTAAGAATGGCTATGAACGCTGTCATCGAAGGGGATGAAGATACAGCCGTGGCTGCGGCCAAAAAAGCTATTGCTGAAGGGCTCAACCCGGTAGAAGTAATCACGGAGGGACTTTCGGCCGGAATGACCAAGGTTGGCGACCTGTTTAACAATGAGGAGATATCACTTCCCTTCGTAATTGTTGCCGCAGACGCTATGACCAAGGCCATTGCAATCCTGGAACCACATATTCCGCCTGAGCACAGGGGTGAAAAAGTCGGAACGGTGGTGATTGGAACGGTAGAGGGCGACATTCATGATATCGGAAAGGGTATCGTAGCCACGATGCTGAGAGTCTATGGTTTTGAAGTTCATGATTTGGGACGTGATGTTCCGGTCCAGGCATTTATCGACAAAGCTAAAGAAGTAAACGCAGACATCATTGGTTCATCCACCTTAATGACTACTACGCTGCCGGGACAGAAGGCTCTCCAGGAAGCCATCCAGGCCGCCGGATTAAAGGTTAAAACAATGGTCGGCGGCGCTGCTACCAACCAGCAGTGGGCCGACAAGATCGGGGCCAATGCCTACGGCGAGAATGCCACTGAAGCAGTACAGAAGGCCAAAGAATTGGTCCAACAATAAGTATGACGGAGGTGAGATAATTGAAAAGAGGCTTTCATGCAGGACTTGATGAACGACGCGGTTTCAGCCTGAATATGTTTTCCAATGACGAACTGGAAGAAATCCATTACGCGACCCTGGAAGTACTGGAGCAGGTGGGGATTCTGGTTTTCTGCGACGAAGCGCTGGAAATCCTCGACGCGGCGGGCGCTATTGTGGATAAAGCCAGCAGTACGGTTAAATTTCCCCAGTACTTGGTAGAAGACGCAATACAGTCTTGTCCTAAAAAGCTCTTACTGGCCGGCAGGGACCCCAAGTACGATATGATTGTAGAAGGCAGAAGGGTCGGATTCACCAACTTTGGAGCCGGCGTAATGATTGTTGACCCGTATACCGGGGAACTCAAGGAAACCACCAAAAAAGATGTTGGGAATACAGCTCTTGTCTGTGATGCCCTTGACAACGTTGACATTTACTCAAGCGCCGTGGTCGGCAGGGATATGCCGGAAACCAGTGTGGATTTACACGAGGCCGAGGCCTTCCTGTCAAATACGACCAAACACTGCCAGCATATCGACTTAACAGGAGGCAAGGGAGCTAGGGGCTTCCTGGAAATGGGCGCCGCTATCGTCGGCGGGATGGACGAACTCCGCCGGAGACCGGTGATTTCAGCGCTGGTCTGCCCTGTAAGCCCCCTCCAGCTGCACACCAATACATGCGAGGTTATTATTGAATTTGCTAAAGCGGGTGTACCGGTTAATATCCTGTCGATGGCCATGTCAGGAGCTTCAGCGCCTATCACCCTGGCCGGGACCCTGGTAACACATAATGCGGAGGTTTTGGCGGGCATTGTCCTAGCCCAAGCTACCCGTAAAGGTGCGCCAATTATGTACGGCAGTTCAACTACAACGTTTGACCTGACGTACGTCACAGCGCCGGTAGGGGCTCCCGAGCTGGGGATGATTAATGCCGGTGTGGCAGAACTCTCCAACTTTTACAGGCTGCCGAGTTATGTAGCCGGCACCTAGGGTGACTCCAAGCTTCCTGATGCCCAGGCCGGTCACGAGAAAACCATTACGGCTTTACTGCCGGCGCTGGCAGGAGCCAACCTGATTTACGGGATGGGCATGCTCGAGCTTGGAGTAACCTTCAGCTATGCGCAACTTCTCATTGACGACGAGATTGCCGCCATGGTTAAACGCGTAGTGCAGGGCATTACAGTTAACGATGAGACCTTGGCCGTGGATATTATCAAGCAGGTCGGCGCCGGGAAAGATTTCCTGGGAGTTCGGCACACGAGAGATTTCATGGCCAAAGAGCAATCCAAGCCGAAATTAATTGACCGTCGGATGAGAGGCGCCTGGACAAACCGCGGCGCAAAATCCATGGCTGAACGGGCAAACGAAAAGGCTATTGAGATTTTGGAAAATCACAAGCCAACTCCCCTGCCGGATAATGTGCTGAAAACGTTCAAGGAAATAATACAGCGGGCTGAAGAGGAATAATGTGGAAAAGGGTGGTGTTTAAATGAGCAGGGAAGAATTATTTGAAAAAGCCGCCCAGTCTATAGTTGACGCCAATAAAGATGCAGCGGTGGAGATAGCAAAAAAAGCCATTGAAGAGGGTATTGACCCCGTTGATATGATTAATAACGGCTTTTCCGAAGGGATGTCCCGGTGCGGCGAACTATTTGACACCGGTGAGATGTTTTTGCCGGAATTAATAGTTGCCTCTGATGCCATGGTAGCCGCCATAAACGTACTGGAGCAGGCTATGCCGGTGGACAGCCGCACTGAAAAGCTTGGCGTTGCTGTTATCGGAACTATTGAAGGAGACGTGCATGATATCGGAAAAGGTATCGTTGCTACCATGCTGAGAGTATACGGTTTCGAGGTCCACGACCTTGGCCGGGACGTACCCATTAAAGCCTTTGTAGAAAAAGCAAAAGAGGTTAATGCAGATATTGTAGGGTCATCGGCATTGATGACCACTACGCAAGTCGGCCAAAAAGCCCTGGAAGAAGCCTTGAAACAGGCAGGGCTCCGTGACAAAGTCAAGACCATGGTAGGCGGAGCGGTAGTAACCCAGCGCTGGGCAGATAAAATTGGATCGGATCTATATGCGGAAAATGCTACAGAAGCGGTAATGAAGTTGAAAGAATTATTTGGCTAACAGGGGGTGGTAAAGTTGAAAAAATACCTGACCCGTATGGGAGACGGACAGCGGGTGGAAATGACCGCCGACGAGATGATGAAGGACTTTGAGCTGGGTACACAGGATGCCGCAAGACGGGGGAAAATTGATCCTTTGACTCAGGAGGACTTAAATTACCTGCTCGAAATTTTTACCGATACCAATAAAATCGTCAGTGTCGAGCCCGGCAACGAAGTTGTATTGACCCATGATATCGGCACTTTACGGTTAATGGGGGACCAATGCAACAGCGGTGTAGGCATACCGCTGAGCAGGATACAGGGCATCGGGGTTCATGAACGCGCTTTTGCGGCTGATACCTTTGAACTGGGCCACATTGACTACAGCTTCAAACCTGTTAAGCCAATTATTTCAATGGAACAGCAGGAAATGGAAACAGCCCAGTTAAGCGCCATAATACCGCTATTTTACGGGGCAATGCCCAACCTGGGTTTGTATTACCGTCCTGATGGTCCCTTCGGAAACCCGTCAGACCTTATGCCCCTCGGCAAAATCCAGGAAGCCCGGGAAGCCCAGGAAGAGGCCGTAGAACATGCAATCAGGGATATGATTTATATCTCGGAAAAAATGTTTTTAGCCGGGGCTGACGGCATTAACTTCGATACCACGGGAGCCGCCGGGGACACTGATATGAAAGCAACCCTGCATGCCGTGGAACATCTCAAGAAGCACACCGACCTATCGGTGGAAGTAGGGATGGCCGGGGAGTTCGTATTAGGTATTCACGGCGCCCTGGAGTATGACGGAGTCCGGCTGGCCGGCCTCTATCCTCACCAGCAGGTTAAGCTGGTAGAAAAAGCCGGAGCTGATATTTTTGGACCGGTGGTGAACACCAATACCGGAAAATCCATGGCCTGGAACCTAGCCCGGGCGGTAACCTTCATCAAGGCTTGTGTCGAAGCAGCGAATATCCCCATCCATGTCAATGTGGGAATGGGCGTTGGAGGTATTCCGGTATTTGAAACACCTTGTATTGACTCTGTGACCAGGGCGTCCAAGGCAATGGTGGAAGTCGCCAAGGTTGACGGATTGTAGGTGGGTGTGGGTGACCCCTTCGGGATGCCGGTAGCTCATGGAATGGCAGCAGGAATGGGTGGAATCAGGACCGCCGGAGATCTGGTGGCCCGCATGCAGATGACCCGCAAGATGCGGATCAAGGAAGCTAAAGCCTACGTTGCCGAGAAGCTAAAGGTTTCCCCGGCCGACCTGTCAAACGAGCACGTAATGAGGGAAATCCGCGAGGAGCTGGATTTAGGTATCATTACTGCTGTCCCGGGTTGCGCCAAGGGTATTGAAGCCAAAGCGCGTATTGCCGAGTTGCTCGGAATTGAAATTAACAGCGTAAAGAGACTGAAGGACAAGATTGCTTTTTAACATTCAATTTGTAGGCTCCGGCTTTAAAGCCGGAGCCTGCCATAAATCTGTGTCTTTAATAGCGACAAAGGTGGTGAGCAGTTGATGTCCCTTGATGGAAAACACTCTATAAGCGAAACATTCAAGTCTTTGGCTCGTCAGTGGGGAGGGGAGATTTACGAACTGGACATAAAAAAGGTGGTCCCCAAACAGAGCATCAGACTGAAATGTTTGGTTCCATTGTGTGAATATTATAATGTCTGCAAGGTATGCCCGCCACATATTCCGGGTGTCGCTGAGTTCAGGGAAGCGCTGCAGAGTTACAGTAAGGCTTTCCTTGTGATATTGCGGGAACAAATTGATGATATTGAAAAATACCGCAAGGATTTCACGGCAGAATTAAAGCTGGCGGAAATTGTATCCGCCCTGGAATTAATCGCTTTTCAAAGCGGGTATTATATGGCTTTAGGCCTATGTGTGGGAGGTTGTAAACTGTGCAGTGACTGCGCCCCCCAGGGCGAGCCCTGCCGGCATCCTTTCAAGGCCAGGCCAAGCCCGGAGGGTTTCGGGATAGATATAACCGAACTGGCAAGGGAAGCGGGAGTTCCGGTGGAATGGCCGGTAACGGATCATGTTAATTTTATGGGCCTGGTACTAATTTAAGCCGAATAATTCAGAAATATCTCATATTGGAGTGAGTGAAATGGCTGATTTTGAACAGGCAAAAACTAAATACAGGGCTACAACAATCCGTTGGGGCTTTATATGGGCCCTTTGGACGGCGGTACTGTGGGGAGCATGGTATGTCCCCGGGACGGCAATTTGGTATGAAATACCTTATGTGAACATGGCTTTTGACACCAATTCCGAATTTCTGGTGGCAGCGGCCGTAATCACTGCTTTTAACGCGGTATTTGTTTTAGCCTTTCTGTTTCTCTGGATAGGGGTTTTAGGGAAGATCGACGACTTCTTCCGGACTTTAAAACAATTCTCCAACATATCCAAATGGTTTTTCTATGGCGCCATATTCGGAGGGCCGATGGCCATCTTCGGGTCCTTTCTGGC
>DDKP01000115.1:0-4037 GCA_002339745.1 Firmicutes bacterium UBA2595
GAGAAGATCTACATCCACCCGAACGGTGCGGCCGCTCTTTTTGGCAGCAGCATTTTTTGCCGCTGAACCTGTTTTGCCTTGACTTTTGTTTTGGACCTCATCTTGGGCACGGTCTTTATCCACTCGGCTGGACGAGGCCTCACCGGTCAAACTGGCGTTTATGTCATCATTGTATTGCTGAATTTCGCACCCGGCAATACTGGGCAATTCACTCACCAATTTATAGATTTTTTCTTCATCACCTTCTAAAAGAAGGAGCGTAACCAGGGTTTCAGATAACTGTTCCTGCTCGATCTCATCGGCAGTCGGCTGGGATTTAACTACTTCCCCCAGTTCGCCCAACGCCATAAGAGTGACAAAAGCCCGAACAGCCAGCATTTCCGGTTCAACATCAAAAGTCAGCCGGACAATATATGGCTTGAGTCCTTTTTGAACGGCCTGATAGACTTTGTCTTTCTCTTCCCAGGTAAGGTCTATTTCAATTCTCTGTTTCATTTCTTTGCATGACACTTTAGATGAAGGTGGTCGATCATCTCCATGGCCGGCAGGGACACCACCTGATCCCTGGACGGCTGATAGTTTTCCGAGAATCCCGTGCAACTCCAAATCAGATTCTTCATCATTAGTGATTTCATCTCTTAAGATTCTAAGGTGGTCAAGACATTCAAAAAGGATATCAATAAGCTCGCTGGACACCTCCAACTGCTTCTTGCGCATTTTGTCCAGGACATTTTCCATCGCATGGGTCAATTCGGCCATCCTGTGATGCCCGATAGTGGCGGATGAACCTTTAAGGGTGTGTGATGCCCGGAAAATCTCCTGCATTAAGTCTTCGTTAAACCGTTCCTCCTTTTCCAGTCGGAGTAAATCTTCCTCCAAAGTCTGAAAGTGTTCCTCAACTTCTTCCAGAAATATTTTTAGTTCCTCAGGAGACGCATCCAGATTCAACCCCATTTTGATTCCTCCCTTCCGCTCTAGCCAATATTTTCAAACACGTTTCCGTCTGCTATCCGAAGCACTTTGTTCAAATCAAGAAGAATGACCAAATTGTCCGTCATTTTCGCTACCCCGGTCAGGTAATCTTCACCAATTCCGCATAATAGGCCGGACGGCTGTTCAATTAAATCTCCGGCAATCTTCACTACCTCGGAGACCCCATCTACCAGCATACCGATACTGGTCCCGTCAACTTCTACAATTACTATCCTCGAAGCACGGGTTACTTCGCCCCCCGCCAGGTTGAATTTCTTGTGCAGGTTAAAGACAGGGATAACCCGCCCGCGCAAATTGATTACTCCTTCAATGCATTCTTCAGTCCCGGGGACTTCCGTTATTGCCTGCATTGTTATTATTTCTCTGACGGTCGAGATTTCCAGACCGTAGACTTCCCTGCCCAAACGGAATACAACGTACTGGCCTTCAGTTTCTATTAACTCCTCAGCCACAAGATCCCCTCCATACACGATACTTTTGATTCGGAAGAACAATAATAAAAAACCCTCCCCGGGCCAAAACCCAGGGAGGACTGTCGGGCCGAGTTGTCTCAAAGCAACCTGGCAGTCATACTGCTTGTCCAGGCAATCAGCTGCAGACCCATGGTTTTGCGCCCCTACCTTTCGATAGGTTAGCCTTTTATTAAGACGGTAAAAACTATATTCCTGGAAATCTTAGTTAATTATAACTGTATCTTCGACAAAATGCTCAAAAATCCTTCAGATTTCAGCTTTGCAGGGACAAAAATCGAACAAAAAACAACTTCCCTACTTTGCGGTCAGAACATCGGCAATACCGCCATAACCGGTGAATTTCCAAATTAATCCCAGGGCAAAGACTCCTGTAAAAAATAGAAATCCTATGATAACCCATTTTGTCTTGAAGGCGTAAATCATGAAACTTCCTCACACCTTTTTTATCAAGAATCACAGAGAAGAATACATTCTGTATTTGTCAATTAAATAAATATGCAAAGTCCCTCCTTCATATGAGGAAGTCTCCGGGCATAAGTTTTCACCGTGGAGAATACCATTGTAAATAGAACTCACCTGATGTGTTCAAGGTGGTGACTTGATGACACAGGTTGTTATTTCCAGTATGGCGGCAGGATTAGCGACTTGCCTGGGCTGTTTAATCGTGCTGTTAATCGGTCATCCAAAAGAAAAAACACTTTCCGTGTTGTTTGGATTGGCGGCAGGTATTATGCTGGCAGTGGTCGTTTTGGACCTACTGCCCTCCAGCCTGGAATACGGTTCTGTTCGCCAGGCCGTGATGGGCTTCAGTATTGGAGTAATCATTATGATGATACTGGATTTGATGCTGTCAAAAATTTATTCCCCGGTAAGCAAGGGAAAAGACAGCAGGGCCTATTTTTTAAAAATGGGTTACCTGGTGGCGACTGGTATAGCTATGCATGACCTGCCCGAAGGAATAGCTATAGCTGCAGGGTATTCCGCCCAGCAGCACCTAGGCTTGGTAATCGCCCTGGCCATAGGACTGCACAACATCCCCGAAGGCATGGCTACAGCAACTCCTCTGAAAATTGGGGGGTTATCCGCTGGAAATATTTTGCTTCTGAATGTTGCAGTCAGCCTGTTTACACCAACCGGCGCATTTATCGGGCTTATTCTACTCAACCTCTCTCCCCATCACATTGCCCTGCTGCTGGCTGTAGCAGCAGGAGCCATGGCTTTTATAGTCAAAAATGAACTCCTGCCTGAGTCCAGGCGCAGGCACCCTAATTATTCCACCATGGGAGGTATTGTGGGATTCCTGTTTATTCTTGGGTTAAGTGTTATTCGCTGATTTTTCAAAACAAAAACAGGGAAGGGCTGCCCGAATTTCCGGTACACCCCTCCCCCGTTGGCAGAGTAATCAATAAACCCACGGTTAGTATTCTCTCTTTCGTTATGATATATTCTCCCACTTCCCGCAGCGGTCACCCCAGCGGGCTATCACCTGGTCATCATGAAAGATCTCAATCACTTCACATAAATTTGAACAGCCCTTACACTCAAAACTGCCGGCTTTGTACTTGAAGTTACTGACATCGAACCCTTTGAAACGGGTTTTTTTCTTGACCTTCTGCCTGGCCAGCATTGCAGCCCCGATAGCTCCCATTACACTAAAGTGCTTGGGGATAATCACCTCAACTCCAAGGGCTTTTTCAAATGCGGCTTTGATCCCTGTATTTGCCGCAACTCCTCCCTGAAAAACTACAGGCGGAAGAATTTCTTTACCTTTTCCCACGTTGTTCAGGTAGTTTCGCACCAGGGCTTCACATAGTCCGGCAATTATGTCTTCCAGGTTATGCCCCAGTTGCTGTTTGTGAATCATGTCTGACTCGGCAAACACAGAACAGCGCCCGGCAATACGGACCGGTGAACGCGACTTAAGAGCTAACCCGCCGAATTCCTCGATAGGTATATTTAATCGGGATGCCTGCTGGTCAAGAAACGAACCGGTTCCGGCAGCACAAACCGTGTTCATTGCAAAATCGGTGACAATACCCTGTCGCAACACGATGATTTTTGAATCCTGACCACCGATTTCGATTACTGTTTGTACTCCCGGCACCATAGCTGAAGCAGCAACAGCGTGGGCGGTTATCTCGTTTTTTACGGAATCCGCGCCGACAAGAACGCTGGTCAGGTGCCTGGCGCTTCCCGTTGTCCCAACAGCGCCGATGGTTACAGAATCACCTATTTGATCTAATATCTGCCTTAAACCGTCCTGGACTGCCTTGATGGGTTGTCCCCTGGTCCTTATATAAAGGCTGACCAGCACTTCGTTGTTCTCGTCGATTACTACAAGGTTTGTACTGACTGAGCCGACGTCTATCCCCAGGTACCCGTTCATACTGCTATTTCCTCCAGCTTTCTGCATTTCTGGGCCAACAGGTCAACAAAGGCCTCCAGCCTCGTCTGCAGACCGGCTTTTCCGGTCTGTTCGTCAAGAAAAATCGTCAAAACAGGAATCCCGTAATCTTCGGTCACTTTGGCCAGGATGGGTTTCGCAACAATTTCCGGTATGCAGGTAAACGG
>DDKP01000115.1:4444-12908 GCA_002339745.1 Firmicutes bacterium UBA2595
CGTGCCCGCCAAATAGTTCGTCAATATATGGTGTAGCAGCTTTAATTACATTCTCGGTTGATTCATACCCGGTATTCTCCCTGGTCCAGTCTGACAGGTATATCGAGCGGTGAGTCAAAACCCCCATTTCTCCAAGGGTTATTTCAATATCATGATTGGCAAACGGTTCCAGGACTACGTATATCTCGCCGACAATGCCCACTTTCAGGACACGGCGATTTTTGTCTTGAGGAATGTTGTTTAAAATATTCTTTGTTATCTCACGGGCATCCAAAATCTCAGGCAGGGTATACGCCTCATCTATAATTTCAAGGCACCTGTTAAAGACCCTTGTAGTTTCGCCCTTGTTCATTTCAAAAGGACGAATCTGGTGTGAAAGAAACTCCGCTTCATCAAGGACTTTTAATTTTTCCCATCCTTTTTTAAACATTTTGATAAAGGTCCACCAAGAAACGCCTGATGCGCCGATGACCGATTTGATTTTGCCCAGAAAATCAAATATGTTTCGATAAGGGGACTCCATAACTATTATTTTGGTATCAAAACCCAGGTCATTGAGTATTTTTTGGTGTAAAACACCATAATAGCCGGCCCTGCATGGGCCGGCTCCGCCTGATGTAATAATCAGTTCCGCTCCCTTTTCGATGGCCTCCAGGTAACTGCCGAGAAGGATCTTAAAAGGCAGGCAGGCAAATTCCGGCGAGTATTGTGTGCCATATGTCAGTGTTTTTTTGCTTGGCTTGGGGGGGACAACCGGTTCATGTCCCAGGTCCTGTACCAGCATTTTAAACGCAATATGGGACGTGCCCATATAAGGAAACGTAATTTTCATGAAAGACCCCTCCGCAGAACCAGCATATCGACAAATGCCTCCAGCCTGGTTGCTATCCCCGCTTCGCCGGTATGCTCATCGATGGTAATTGACATAAAGGGAACCTTTCCTCTCTGTTTAGCTTCCAGCTCAATCATTTTGTCAACCATGGCGTCTGGTCCACAGCCGAATGCGGTAACATGGATTATACCGTCAACTTTGAAATTGTCCAGGTAATATAATGCCGCCCTTACTACCTGATTACCAAAATTCCAAAAGAGGTTTTTAGGTACTTTTTTAGCTTGTTGGAGTAAGACTTTTGGTGGTACCATTTCTGCGGTGAGTACTTTGATTCCAAGCTTGCGGAGCTTGCTAATGATATCTACATTGATAAATTTATCATACACAGTGTAAGGAAAGCCTAAAACAGCAAAGATCAATTCCTGTTTGCTTTCAGGCGAAATTGTATCTTCACCTTCCATAATGTTTAAAGCCTCAATAGGAGTTAACTGACTGTTAAGCAGTCTCTGGTATCTGGCCTGGGCTTTTCTACCGCTTATATAAGCCTTGATAATCGAAAATATTCCGGCATTAAATTTACGCCCTAAACGATAGCAAACTTTAAACAGCTCTCCCTTTCCCTTTTTCAGGTCGATACGGGTATCCAGTATAGGCGGAAGACCGGTCATTGACGACTTGATCATATTAGGCAATCCCAGGAATTTGGGGCAGAAGGTTACCATTTTTTCTTTGTTTACACTTACAATCCTGGGAATAAAAATATAGTCTACTTTATCCTTCAAACTATAAACATGTCCGTGAAATAACTTTATGGGAACACACGCGTCGGTAACAGATTCTTTGATCCCATTATCAAGTATCTGTTTGGTCGTTGCTTGAGAGACCACTACCTCCAGACCAAGTCCTTGAAAGAATTCCTTCCAAAAAGGGAAATAGGCATAATAAGCTAGAGCACGGGGAATACCTATTCTAATCGACATTATTTTACCCTCCCCCTGAAACTCGTAGAACCCCGTACAAGCTCCTGATACTAGTGACTTTTAATTTAAAAGTATCATATTTCCAACTGGGCGTCAATAAAA
The DNA here is from genome assembly GCA_002339745.1 of Firmicutes bacterium UBA2595. Taxonomy (GTDB): domain Bacteria; phylum Bacillota; class Thermincolia; order Thermincolales; family UBA2595; genus UBA2595. Next base: position 6,359 of record DDKP01000115.1, read on the forward strand.
TCATCTGCTCCTGAAAACTCTCTTAGTTACCAATTTCGGAGAGCCCTTCTTGTGACAAAAAATTCTGGTTTTCGTCATTATGAGTCAAAAATACAAAAACTCTTCCGTAAAGGAAGAGCTTGTACTGCGGTACTTTTGGAAGCAATTGGCTTTAAGCCTTTCTAGCAGCGGCAACAGGGCATATTTCTGCACACGAACCGCACTCGGTGCACTGGTCGGAATCGATAGTATAACCTTTTTTATTACCTCTGATTGCTCCCGCCGGGCACTTGCTGGCACATTCACCGCAGGCAATACACTCCTCTGAAATGCAGTAAGCCATAAAAGTCACCTCCCGGTCTTGCCACATTTGTTAGAACAAGCTTATTGTTGCCTCAAATTAAAAGCAAATATGCAAGACCGGGCCAAATTATTTGCTTAACCCTTCGGATTTATCCCTTTGCTCCGGGTATACCCAGGGGTATACAAATAGTCTGCCCAATCTGTAAATTAAGGGGGTCTACTTCCGGATTAGCAATCGAAATTGATTCAACAGTGGTGTTATATTTTTTCGCCAGCTTCCAAAAAGTGTCCCCAGCTTGAATAACATGGATGACAGCGTTTTCCGGACAGGGTTCTTTGGGGAAATCAGGACATTCCGGTGGTTCCGGAACACAAGGGTAATCAGGAATTTTAGGGGGTTCGGGGAATCCCGTCAAATCAACTTCCTCGGGTTCCTCGCTAACAATATCCTCCTTTATCGCTTCCGCCGCCGTTTGTTCTTCATCTTTTTTTACTTCGTCTTCTACATTCACCGTTTCTTCCGTCATTATAGTATCTTCTACCTGTTCGGGTTCTTCGGTTTTCACCGGTTTTGCGGTTACCGGTGATTCTTCCACAATTACCGGCACATCGGGTACAAGTTCAGAAAGCTCCTCCCTGCCACCGGTTTTTTGACTATATTCTTCCTCTTTGAAAGGTTTTTGACCCTTCTTGGGTGGGACATACTTGAAAAAAATAAATTTGGCTTTTTCTTTTTTCCCGGTCAAGAACATTCCTCCTTTCCAATACCTTAATATAATATATGACCCCTTATTCATTTTGTTGCTAAAAATTTCATATTTTAAATACTGTACAGGCTCTTATACCAGCAAATCGTCCTGAGAAGTCCTTCGTTAATGTCGTATGTGGGAAACCATTCAAGAACTTGCCGTGCTAATTTGGTATCAACAGGAATTCCGCTCTGTTCACCTTTTTCACATGGGAGCTGGATAATTTCAGATGATGACCCGGTAAGTTGTTTGACTATTTCCGCCAGTTCACTAATTGACGTTAATTTTCCTGTAGAAATGCTGATAATCAAGCCATCAACCGCTTTCCGGCGGGTTAAACATAAAGAAATGGCTCTCGCTGCATCTTTAACGTAAAGAAAATCCCGGGTCTGTTTTCCTGTTCCGTATATGATAAGAGGTTCGTTCCGTAACGCCCGGTCAATAAAAGCTGATACCACCGGCGTGTACCCGAAAATATTTTGATTTTCACCAAAAGTGTTGGTGAATCTTAAGGCGGTTACAGGGTAATTACAAAGCTTGCCCACAGCCATTACATGTTTTTCGCCGGCCAGTTTGGTAACTGCATAAATGTTACCTGGATTGACGGGATGTTTTTCATCGACTGGGGTGTACACCGGTTCCCCATAGACTTCGATAGTCGAAGCATAAATAAAAAAGGGGCGGTTTCTGGTCCGTAAAAGGGTTTGCATTAATTGAAAAGTTCCGTACTCGTTGTTTAAAAAGTACTCTTCCGGTGTATTCAGCGACTCCTTTCCGGAGTTGTAGCCGGCTAGGTGAATTATTGCGTCTAAATCAAGCGAGTTAAGTTCTTTGACAGTGATTTCCTGAAATCTCTGGTTTATGATTTGTACTTTGGGTCCCCAGGGGCGTGAGGCAAAATCCTCTTCCAGGGGATAGCCGCGAGAAAAGTCATCTAAACCGTAAATCTTCGCAACACCTGGCTGTGATTCCAGTTCTTCAATCATATGCATACCATATAACCCCGCTGCCCCGGTTACTAAGACCCTCATGCTTTTCACCCTTTCGGCCAGATTCAGTTCATTATATTTACAGTCCCCTGTATTTGTGACTGATATCGGGATCTGGGAAAACCTTTCCGGTACTTTCCCCATGTATCAATACCTCCCAGTCCGTCTGTTCCGGTAATCGTATTTTCGATTACATCATTGACGGAAACAGTCTGATTAATGGGAGCGAAAGCGATTTTCTCCACAATAAATACAGGATCAAAGGCATGAATAAACACTCTCAGGGGAGAACTGGCGAAATTAGCTCCGGCGCCCAGCAAGGCTTCGTAATGTGACTGGCATGCTCCCGCAAAAATAACCAGGTCGTCTTTGTTGCATTTGAAATGGCGCGCTGCTTTGACCCCTTCAACAAAGTGTCTGGAGTTGTGATAATTACTGATATCCAGAATTGATTTTGAAGATTTGATAATTCCGTCGTGACCTGTCAACACCAGAATATCCGGATTATAGTCTTTTAAAAATTCCGGGAGGGATGCCGGCTGGTCTTTTTCTGGAATATGGATACCCCGGGCGGTGATCCCAAGTTGTTCATAAATGGCTGCACATAATCTTAAATATTCCGAGTTTCCGTCAACATGAAGCACCCTTCCCGGCAAATCAAAAAAATCCGACGGAGATTTATCGTCGCCCCGGTTCATATTTACTGTCCCGCCGTTGGCTCTTCTAGCAAAAATCCTTTTTAGACATTCATTATTTCGCTTTATGAATCTTTTCCTGTAATTATAGATATTGTCATCTTCCACCTTGACGAGATCCTCCAAGGGTGAGTCTGCCATAAGCCTCACGTCCAACCCGCGCAGTCGTGCCCGTGTTTCACCGGATTCAGTTTTTACAATCCCGTCAACTTTAAAAAACACATCCCGATTATAAGATCTGCGGGCAACTATATCGCCTATCTTAAGCTCCACTCCCTTTACCCCCCGGCACGTGGTTTCCGTTTATATAATATGCATAACCAGTTCTAACCGTTAACAGAAAAAGTTACGTTATGACTTCTGCAAAAAGATAAAGGTCCGTGGGTATTCACCCGCGAACCTTTCTGTAAACCGCGTTCGCCACATCCGCGAATTCCTGGAGACTCAGTGTTTCTCCTCTCCTGGCAGGGTCTATTTTAATATCGCATAACACCTGGCTGATACTGCTCTTTTCAAGTCCCTGAAAAACACCAGACAGAGCATTAGCGAGGGTTTTACGGCGCTGCCCGAAAGCAGCCCTGACCACCTGAAAAAAAACACCCTTATCTTCAACCTCAACAGGAGGCTTCTCTCTCCGCCGCAACCTGACTATCATGGATTCAACCTCAGGTTCGGGGATAAACACCTTTCTGGGAACACGCGCTATCAATTGAGCTTCACAGTAATAACTTACCCCCACGGTTAATGCGCCGTACTCCCTATTACCGGGGAATGCAACCATTCTCTCCGCAACTTCTTTCTGAATCATAAAAACCATCAGGTTAACGTTAAAACCGTTTTCCAGTGAATGCATAATAAGCGGTGTAGTGATGTAGTAAGGCAGATTTGCCACGATCTTATACGGGCTTCCTGCAGGTCCGCAAATACCGGCTGTTGTATCCGCCATCAGTTCGTCGAAATTTAAGTCAAGCGCATTTCCCAAGACAATCTTAACATTACTGCATCCGGCAAGGGTTTCTTCCAAAATCGGAGACAGGTTCTTGTCTACCTCTATCACAACCACAGTTGCGGCCTTTTCCGCCAGGGCACGAGTCAAAGCGCCGATTCCGGCTCCAATCTCGAGAACCACATCGGCGGGGTTTATCTCGGCTGCATCGATTATTTTGTTAATGATGTTGCCGTCTATGAGAAAATTTTGACCAAGGTTTTTCCGGATACTAAACCCGTATTTTTCGATTATCTGGCGGACTGTTGCCGGTGAATAGAGCTTCATAAGCACACCTCCGGTTTTAACAGACAGGGGAAGGCAACTTACCTTCCCCTAAAATCTTATTATAACATCAATCCTCTTCCAATATGTATAACCGGACCGAACGCCGCCCCCATTTGCGGGCTTCCTTTTCCGTATCCATAAACACGTCAATTTTGTTGCCTCTTATGGCGCTTCCGATGTCCATGGCGGTAGCGTAGCCGTAACCGTCTATGTACACCTTTGTCCCCAGTGGAATGACCCCGGGATCCACCGCCACAATTCCCCTGTATGGGTAAACTCCTGCCGCTGTCCTACGGCCGGTGTGGGTGTAGGCAGTAGCAGTCACGGTCAGTACCCTGGAAAACCTGATAGTTCCGCCCCGAGACACTGTCTTCACATTAACTGTACCGATTGCTACAACTTTATTCACAGGGGTTCGTAGAGTCTTTTCTGCGATAACTTCCCGGCTTATCACTTTACCGTTTTTTAATGTTATCTTGACTGTTCTCTGAAGCAGCCCCTCCCTGCCTTCCCTTACGATCCTGGTACGGCCCTTTTCCATTGAACGGTCGCTGCGCCGCTCAACTTTGAAGGGAATTTTGACAGTCTCAGTGACACTTTCTTCCCGGAATCTGAATACCTCAATAATTTCTCCAGCTGAAATCCTTTTCCCCAGTTCCGGAATAACCTGGTCACCCGGGTTCAAGGCTATTTTTAAATTTTTGAGGGCCTGCTCTACAGTACCGACCGGAACCAGCTCTTCCACCGTTTTCCCGTCAGCTACCACGGTGACGTTTATCCTCCGGGTAATCAGTATCTTAATGTCATCTTTAATCACGGTTTGTTCAGGCGGTTCAACAATATCGTTTTCACCGACAGGCAACCGGGCCTTCCTGATAGCGTCAGCTACCGTTCCGCCTCTCATAATCAAATCTATTTCTTTACCATCTGCATATATCCTGATTTCATTCCTGTTATAGAAAAAACCTGTTAGAATTAATCCAGCCGCTACAACGACCCCGAGGCACCAGAGGATGATTCTTCTGTCTTCCAAGAACCGTCCCGGGGAGGTGTAAGCCTGCATTCACTTCACTCCTTGATCCAATTTTCGCCATCTTAAATTCATAAGGGTATGTTTATTTTAACCTACTACAGGGATAGTTGTCAAATTTAATTAAAGCCCCGGCTTCTGTTTAGAATTTTCCGAACACTTTTCCCGGTTAACCTGTAATAATTTACGTGGATTTCCCTCATTCGTTCAATATGTAAACATTAACGTATCTCTTGCCCCATTTTAAAGCTTCCATTCTGGTCTCCAGAAATACATCTATTTTCTTCCCCTTAATTAAACCCCCGGTATCGGCGGCAATAGCATATCCATACCCTTCAATAAACATCCTGCTACCCAGGGGGATAAGCTTCGGGTCCACTGCCACGATTCCACGCCTGGTTTTAGCTCCTACCGCAGTCCGGTACCCAGTATGTGTATATGCGGTCGATAAAACCTTCAACGGCTTCCCGCCCCGGACTCTGGGTTGGCGGGAAACAACTTCGTACGAGCCGGATTCTATTACTCTGTGCCTGGGTGAAACAACCAGCTTACTTTCGATTTTTCGTTCCAACACGACGGCTCCATTCCGGAAGTAAACTAAATAGGTATTCTGCATGATACCGTTCTTCCCTGGAGCAACAATCCGTTCCCTGCCGGGTTCCATGAATATGTTCCACTGGCGCCGTACAGGGGGAGAAACGGTTTCTTTTTTTACGATTTTCATAATCCGGTTGCGGTGAATGTTTATCTTCATCCCGTCAGTTATCCGGGTTGTTAAATCCGCATCCACCGTGTAGAAGTCTATTGATTCACCTAATTGCAAAGAATCAGGGTCTTTCTTTAACCCTACGTGTTCCTTTATCCCGATTTCTTTTACAACTTCTCCTACCGTAGGAGCAAAGGTGTAATACGTCTTTGCCCTGCCGCTAATCTCAACAGTGACCTGCTTTATTGACATTATCATAAACATAGCTACGGCCAGTATTAACAGGCAAAAACAAATATAGGCCTGAATAACCCTGCCAACTCCCGGAGAAAGCCTCAAAGATACCGCACTGCCGCTTACTAACATAATTTCCACTCCTTGTCATGGTTGGACACATTGCTTTATTAAATATATAGATTGGGTGATGGTTTCATTACTGCCAAGTGTTTCCAACCAGTTTAGGGCGCTTGGACTTTAGCTTTTGAGTATCCCTCTCTACCTCATATTTTAATAAACAGGCGGTCAGAAACTTGTCACTCCTTGTAATCCCATCATTAAAATCTTTGCCGATTTGATTCATTAATCTATCATTTAATGTCGGTGTACAAAAAAGCCCTTAACGGCTATCAGCCTAACCGTTAAAGGCTTTCAGTCTATGCGGAACAATCTCCTGGCATTGGCAGTTGTAGCATCGGCCAGTTCCTCCACCGGAATCCCCCGGAGCTGGGCAATTCGCTCACCTACATGGACAACATACGCGGATTCATTTCTTTTTCCCCGATGCGGCTCAGGAGTCAGGTACGGAGCATCGGTTTCAATGAGCAGC
>DDKP01000115.1:13309-15820 GCA_002339745.1 Firmicutes bacterium UBA2595
GGACCTGCAATAGAAATGTAAAAGCCCATTTTCAGGCAGTCCCTGGCCATTTCCAGGCTTCCGGAAAAACAGTGCATAACTCCGCCGGCTGCTGCTGCATTTTCCTCTTTGAGTATTTTCATTACATCCCCGTGGGCATCCCTGTCATGAACAACGATGGGCTTTCCCAGCTCTTGAGCCAGCCGGATTTGCTTCCTAAACACCTTCTGTTGAATTTCCCGGGGGGAAAGGTTCCTGTAATAATCCAACCCCATTTCACCTATAGCCACGACTTTTGGGTTTTTAGACAGTTGACGCAGTTCGTCAAAGCTGTCTTCCCCGGCCTCCGAGGCATCGTGCGGGTGAATTCCGACAGCAGCATAAATGAAGTCATATTTGTTTGCCAGGGACATAGACCTCCGGGAGGAGGGGATATCATATCCCACGTTAACTATCAATCTAACGCCTCTTTCCTTAGCCCGCATCAGCATCTCATGCCTGTCGTGGTCATACTTCCGGTCATCCAGATGTGCGTGTGAATCAACAAATAGCGCTTTCATTTAACTCTGGCTCCACTGGGAACATTTTTCACGGGATCGACGGTAATTATTCCCAGGCTTTCACCTTCGGAAGCGGCCAAAATCATTCCTTCAGACAAAATACCTCTCAATTTCACCGGTTTTAGATTAGCGACAACAATGATTTTTCTGCCGACCAGGTCCTCGGGAGAGTAATGGTTGGCAATACCTGCCACTAATGTCCTGCGCCCGGCTCCCAAAGCAACCTCTAATTTCAGGAGCTTATCGGTGTTTTCCACTTTTTCAGCTCTGATTATTTCCGCTACCCGCAAATCAACCCTGGCAAACTCTTCAATTGATATTAAGTCAGCATCCCCCGCAGGGGCGCCGGCCGCGTTATTTTTCTCAACGGCCTCTTTAATCTCCCGCCCCGCATTCTGTTCTTCTCCAGCGGCATTTCCGGTTTCAATTCGCGGGAACAGGGCCGGGCCCCGCTTGACCCGGGATCCTGCCGGGTACCCCCCCCATTCCTTTAATGAATCCCATGTCCTGGCGTTTTCAAAACCGGCCAGCCCAATCTGTTGCCAAATCCGGGGCGGCAGCTGCGGCATAAACGGCGACACCATCACGGTAATAAACCGTATAGCCTCCATCAGGCTGTAAAGAACCGTGCCCAGGCGGGCAGACATGCTATCGTCCTTGGCAAGAATCCACGGAGCAGTCTCATCAATGTACTTGTTGGCCCTGTTCACCAAGCGCCAGACTGACCCAAGAGCATTGCTTAATTCGTATTTTTCCATCATCTGTTCATACTCCCTGAGCGCTTCTCCGGCTGTTTTGATCAGGTCCTGGTCTACTTCCTCGTATTCTGCAGGGGGCTTTACTTCACCATTGAAATACTTTTCTACCACTGCCACCGATCTGCTGACAAGATTCCCCAGGTCATTAGCCAAGTCGGTATTAATTCTCTGCACCAGAGCATCCTCCGAATAATACCCGTCAGCCCCAAAAGGAAGTTCCCGGAGCAGGTAATAACGTACGGAATCAACGCCGTACTTGTCCACCAGAACCAGCGGATCAATTACATTACCCTTGGACTTGGACATTTTTCCGCCTTCCAGCAGCAGCCAGCCATGAGCCACAATGCACCTGGGAAGTTCCAGCCCGGCAGCCATAAGAATTATCGGCCATATTATTGAGTGGAAACGGACAATGTCTTTTGCCATCAGATGAACATCTGCAGGCCAGAATTTCTTAACCAGGGAATCATCCGGCTGGCCTCCCGCAAGGGCTGAATAATAATTTGTAAGGGCATCAATCCAAACGTAGATGACATGCCTGGGATCGAAGGGAACCTTTATGCCCCAGTCAAACGTGGTCCTTGAGACACAGAGGTCTTCCAGTCCCTGCTTAATGAAGTTAATCATTTCATTACGGCGTGATACCGGCCGGATAAACTCAGGGTTTTCCTCAATATGGGCCAGGAGTCTGTCGGCATATTTTGACATTTTGAAGAAATAACTTTCTTCCTTGACCAGTTCAACCGGCCTGCCGCAGTCAGGACAGAGATTCCCCTCCGCCTGGCGTTCGGTCCAAAAAGTTTCGCACGGGGTACAGTATAAGCCCTCATATTCGGACTTGTAAATGTCTCCCTGTTCATAAAGCTTAACAAAAATGTCCTGGACAACTTTTTTGTGCCGTTCTTCCGTAGTCCTGATAAAATCATTATATGAAACTTCCATCGTCTTCCACAGGCGCTTTATACCTGTCACTATCCCGTCAACAAATTCCTTGGGTTCCATTCCCTTGGACTTTGCGGTTCGTTGTATCTTCTGGCCGTGCTCGTCGGTACCGGTCAGGAACCAGGTTTCATATCCCGTCATCCGTTTATACCTGGCTATAGTATCAGCCGCAACCGTTGTATAAGCATGCCCGATGTGCAGGTTATCACTGGGATAATAAATTGGAGTGGTAATATAGAACGTTCCCTTGTTCATATAATTTTCCTCCTTAA
>DDKP01000010.1:0-484 GCA_002339745.1 Firmicutes bacterium UBA2595
GGGCAGGTGCCCGGCAGGTTAACAGGAAGTTTGTAAACCTTTTCCCTGTATTTCTGTTTGAGGTAAACCGAATATTCATTATATCTTACCCGCCCGGGTTCCATTAGCGTTCACCCCGCTAACATCAATTTGGTACATAAATAGTATAGCCTTGATTAATGTTTTTCTTATTCGCGAACCAAGCTTTTTTTCCTTTTATTGCCCAGATATTAGCTTCTTTTACGTGGTTAAATTAAAATTTTTTCATTCTCTGGCGCCTTCGGTTTAGTGGCCACTGGTCACTGGCAACTGGCCGCTAATCCACAACTTACCTCCTATTGTCCCTCATGTAAAAAGCCATACTATATTCGGAACGATTAGGAGGTGGTCCATTGTTAACCTGCCTGCCGGAACTGTCTTTTACCCCTCACGACTACCAGGTAGAGACCGCCAGGAAAGTAATATATGATATGGGCTGCCGCGCGCTCATCGCTGATGAAGTTGG
>DDKP01000010.1:918-2720 GCA_002339745.1 Firmicutes bacterium UBA2595
AGCAGTGGTGGTCAGAGCTTTATGATAAGTTCGGCGTTAATTTCTGGGTCAGCCGCAAGGGCCCTTGGGCATGGTCAGGGCAATTGGTGATAGGTTCTATAGATAAAGCCAAGCGAGAAGAAAACCGCATGCTCATTCTTGGCAATATCTATGACCTGGTGGTCATTGATGAAGCCCATAAACTGAAAAACCGGAAAACGGAGAACTGGTCTTTTGTTTCCCAGCTCAAGACAGACGGACTGGTCCTGCTGACCGCCACGCCTCTCCACAACAAGGTTGAAGAGGTTTACAACCTGGTGTGCCTGCTCAAACCCGAGTTGTTCCCTGACTATGAAAGTTTCCTCAGACATTACCAGTTAAACCCCAAGGCGTTAATCAGCGACCTGCGGGATAAACTGCAGGATGTTATGATCAGGAACATGACCAGGGATCTGGGCGTAAAAAACATCAACCGAAAAATAAACCTTATGAAAGTTGAACTGTCCGACCTGGAGAAGGAAGTCTACCGGCGAATAAGGTCATACCCCGGGACGTTCCTGCCCCTGACACTTTGTAAGGAATTCTGCAGCAGCCTTTCTGCCTTGTATGACACCCTGCACAGGAAAGGGGAATACGAACTCCTGCCGCTGCTGGAAGAGTGTGAAGTGTCACCTAAGCTGAAATACCTGGACATCATCCTCCGCCGCCATAACGGTAAGATCCTGATCTTTACGGAATACATTCAAACCCAGTTTTATATAGCCAGGTACCTGCACCAGCAAAACATTAAGTTTCTGCTGTTCAACGGAACTCTGCGGAGGAACCAGAAAGAATGGGTCAAAGGGTTGTTCGAATCCAGGGATATCCCGGTCATGATCTGTACTGATTCCGGTTCCCAGGGTTTGAACTTCCAGTATTGTGACGTTATTATCAACTTTGACCTGCCCTGGAACCCCATGAAGGTGGAACAGCGGATCGGGCGGATAGACCGGATCGGTCAGAAGTCAAACGTGGTTTATATATATAATTTTGTCATGCAGGATACTATCGAGGAGAAGATCTTCACGGTCCTGGGGGAAAAAATAAGCCTCTTTAAAGAGTGTATTGGAGAACTCGACAACATCCTCGTCGATAACGAAGAAGAACTGTATGAAGTGATTGGGAGACTGTAAGAAATGAAAAGTCCGCGGGCAGGTGACCCGCGGATTTGTTATCTCGCCGCCTGAGCCAGGAAATTAATTATCACAAGGGAGAATACCGTAGCGCCAACCGTAACAGCAAGGTTTATTAATACTGGTTTCCAACCCGCTTCCTTAAATATTTTTTTGAGGAGGATCAGTAAATGCCACTCGAATCACCTCTGGACACATTATCCCACAATCGGCCAAAAAAGTATGTGATTTGCCTCACTCCTTTATTCGAACGCGGCCGCCCTTTTCCAACATCTAACTTCCAAATTGAGGCTGGTGACGATATAACGCCGCTCTCCGGAACACACCTGCCCGTCTTTAGTAATTCTAAGCAAGGTTACTTATGGATTATTATTCATTTTTGGCATTCCACTTTACATTTTAAGTGTTACTAAAAGATGAAAGCATTCTTGCTGACCCCAATGAAATGGGCACAATTATTGAAACGGCTGTGTATAAACATATTGCCGCATTTTATTACAACCAGCAGCCCAGAGCCGGGTATTGGCGCGGAGGTAAAAAAGGGAAAGAAATTGATGTAGTTGTAGTTCTGCCCAACGGCATAAAAATCTCGGTTGAAGTAAAATACAGGGATACAGCCGATATTTCTATGGACGAAGGAATTGTCGCCGC
>DDKP01000134.1:0-8319 GCA_002339745.1 Firmicutes bacterium UBA2595
AGGAGGGAACATTTTGCGAAAAAACTACTCATTAAATGGCAAATCTGGCGATACTGAGTTCTACATTGAAAAATACCTGTGCCCCTTCTGCCCGACTGCTTCCGGGAGTCCGGGCGAACTGACAGTAGCCTTTGAAAAAACAAGTTCCAGGATTGCCTGGACAGAATGCACGAAAGGCTACGCCAACTGCTGCTCGATAGCGGAACTGCATGCCAAACTTACCGTAATTGAACCTCATTGATGTGCCAAAAAACAGAGCAGGTCATATGGCCTGCTCTGTTATTCATAAATCCAGTTATCCAGCACTTTTTTATATGAACATAGCTCTTCATCGGAAAAATATATGGCAATTTCCCTGGCCGCGCTATCAACCGAATCGGACCCGTGAATAACATTCCTGCCCACTTCAATGGCCAAGTCTCCCCTTACGGTTCCCGGTACCGCATTAGCCGGGTTAGTTGCGCCGTTCATGGCACGCACCTTGGCCACAACGTCCTTGCCTTCCAAAACCATAGCCACCACAGGTCCAGATGTAATATAGGAAACAAGGGGTTCAAAAAACGGTTTCCCGATATGTTCCGCATAGTGTTTTTCCGCCATGGACCGGTCCAGTTGCAGCATCTTTAAACCCACTATCTTAAAACCTTTTTTTTCAAAGCGGGTGATTATTTCGCCCACCAGGTTTCTCTGGACGCCGTCCGGTTTAATCATCACATAAGTTCTTTCCAAATCAGGCTCGCCTCCCGGTATTGATAACCATTCTTATTTATCATTGTCATTTTTATCATGTTCTTCTCCGCCGGTCTCTTTTTGTTCGGACTGCTCTCTGTTAAAAGTAATTTCTGGACCCTTTGGCCCCGCGAGCGGATCAGGCTCTTTTCTGTCTCTGTCGGCAGGCAGATGTCGAGTCAACTCTGTCGTCTTTGGCGCGTTTATTATCGATTTTTCTTTATTTTTAGCTTCTTCCCTGGCCAGCCTTTCCTTTTTAACTTCTTCGACAGTGCGTCCTTCAATCAAAGCCGTGAATTCGTCAGAGTCAAGGGTCTCTTTATCCATAAGGGTGTTCGCTATGAGATGCAACTTGTCCATGTTTTCCTGCAGCAGTTTTCTGGCTTTTTCATAACAATCGTCGATTATCTTTCGAACTTCCTTATCAATGGCAAAGGCGACTTCCTCACTGTAGTTCCGGTCACGGGCTATGTCCCTGCCAAGGAACACCTGCTCGGTCTTCCGTCCCAGGGTTAAGGGGCCTATCTCATCACTCATTCCGTATTCCATAATCATCCTGCGCGCAATACTGGTAGCGCGTTCCAGGTCATTCTGGGCTCCCGTGCTGATATCGTGCAGGACTAAGCTTTCAGCCACACGCCCTCCCAGCAACACTACTATTTCGTCAAGAAGCATGGACTTAGTCCGGTAGTAGCGGTCTTCGGTCGGCAGAATCAAGGTATACCCTCCGGCCCTGCCCCTCGGAATAATGGAAACCTTATGGACCGGGTCAGTGTCCGGCAGCAGTGTGCTCACCAGGGCATGACCGGCCTCGTGGTAAGAAACCAGCCTCTTTTCCTTGTCACTGATAACCTTGGACTTCTTTTCAGGACCTGCTACAACCCGTTCGATGGCATCTTCCATTTCAACCATGCCAATCTGCTTTCTATTATGCCGGGCTGCCAGCAGTGCGGCCTCATTGACCATGTTCGCCAAATCCGCCCCTGTAAAACCGGGGGTCCGGCGGGCCAGCACACCCAAATCAATATCGTTGGCTAGCGGCTTGCCCTTAATGTGCACCTGCAGTATCTCCTTACGGCCGGTGATGTCAGGCACATCCACAACCACCTGCCGGTCAAAACGGCCCGGTCTGAGTAAAGCCGGATCCAGGATATCAGGCCTGTTTGTAGCAGCAATTATTATAATGCCCTCATTAGGGCTGAAACCGTCCATTTCAACCAACAACTGGTTGAGGGTCTGCTCCCGCTCATCATGCCCGCCGCCCAGACCGGCTCCACGCTGGCGGCCTACCGCATCAATCTCATCAATAAACACAATACAAGGCGCGTTTTTTTTGGCCTGTTCAAACAAGTCACGAACTCTGGACGCACCTACTCCGACAAACATTTCCACGAAATCGGAACCACTGATACTGAAGAAAGGAACACCGGCTTCCCCGGCAACAGCCCTCGCAAGCAGTGTCTTTCCTGTCCCGGGAGGGCCGTATAACAGCACCCCCTTGGGAATCTTTGCGCCAAGTTCGTTGAATTTCTTGGGGTGTTTGAGAAATTCCACCACTTCTTCAAGCTCTTGTTTGACCTCGTCGGCGCCTGCCACGTCCTCAAAGGTCACCCGTTTCTTATCGTCTGCATGCAGGCGGGCCCTGCTTTTCCCGAAAGACATTACCCTGCTGCCGCCACCCTGGGTTTGATTAAGCATAAAAAATACAATCCCGATTAATAACAAAATCGGCAGGAAATTGAAGAACAAGTTGGTCCACCAAGGAGGCTTCGGTGCAGGGCGGGATTCGAAGTCTATTTTATTTTCCCTTAATTTCTCGGTTAGCTCGGGTATCTGCTGGGTAAATCCTGTCGATGTAAATGGTTTTTCGTCTTTAAACTCCCCTGTGATGTGGATAATCTGTTCATCAGGCTGGATACTGATCTTTCTTATCCTTTTTTCTTCGATGGCGGCAAAAAGTTCGTTGCTGTTAAGCTCAGTAACCTGCTTCTGCGGCGGGGAAGTGTATTTGATTATAGCAACAGCCAGGACGACTATTAACAGGTATATACTCAGGTTCTTGAAAATGCGGCTCAAGCACTCCACCCCTATCAAGACAAGAAATGAGAATTTTTTTCATGCCATGTAATTTTATCATAAAATAAATGGGTTTTCAATTTGGTTTTTGGATATTTCGCAATAATTTCAGCTTTAGAGCTCTCTTAGTCCGGCCGGTTGCCTGCCATCTGCGGTCAGCCCTTAAACCTACTACCCAGATAATCTCATCATCGCCCGTAACCAGAACAGGAATACGCTGCCGGTCTGTCCTGGGAATCTTGGTGTCAATAAAATAGTCCTTGAGCTTTTTTGAACCCGCCAGACCAGACGGCCTGAACCGGTCTCCTGGTTTACGGCTGCGAACCTTAAGGGGCTGTTCAACCAGATCCAGATCTATCACAATTTCATCCGGTTGGGGTTTTTCCGGATGTGCCTGGCTTCCTTCCAGTACTTTGGACAGGATGGTATATCCCAATTCCTGAATCACGGTTTCACCGGGGATAGTAAGTTTATATTCATAATCTGTAGACTTGGTTTCCGCACCCATAGCCGTCCGGGATAAGCTGAACTGCCCGTAAAGCTTATTTAAAGTAATACCTGAGGGTAGATGCAGGGAAGCCCCTGTCTGGCCGCAGCTGATAATATCCAATGAATCTGCCAGGTGAATAAACCCGAGAGGATTGGCTGTACCCGCCAAATCCAGCCACGCCCGGCGAATAATTCTTCTCTGGATTGCCCTGGGCAAACCTAAAAACTGGTTCAGATCGAACCTTACTTCATTTGCTTCTCCCGGTAGCCGAATTTTGCTCACATATTGCTCGGCAATCTCTTCAAGGCATTCTTCCTCATCCCGGAAAATTTCCCCTGTCCGCACCATGGTATCCACCAGATTGGGATTGAACTCCCTTTCCAAGTAAGGAATGAGTTCCAGTCTCAAACGGTTTCTTGTATAGACGTTTTTCAGGTTGCTTTTATCAATTCTCGGCTGCAGACCGTTCTCACGACAATATACTTCAATCTGAGCCCGGTGAATTTCTATCAGAGGACGGGTGACCCATTTATCTCTCACGGGCGGGATGCCTCCTAAACCGGCCGGGCCGGCGCCCCTTAGGAAGTTGAACAAAACCGTTTCAGCCTGGTCATTGGCGTTGTGTCCCGTGGCCAGCTTATTGCATTGCAACTGACGGGCTGCATTTTCAAAAAAACGGTAGCGTATTTCCCTCGCTGCCGTTTGAGTCGAAAGCCTGTTCTGCCGGGCATATCCGGCGACATCCCTGCTTTCTGTCACAACCGCCAGTCCCAATCCCTTGGCAAGACGGCGGACATATTCGGCGTCTTCTTCCGATTCCTTTCCCCGTAATCCGTGGTTAAGATGAGCAACAGCCAATTCCACCCCAAGTTCGCCTGCCAAACGATGAAGAATATGAATCAGGGCTACCGAGTCAGGTCCTCCGGAAACACCCACCAGTACCTTGTCCCCGGAATAATACATGTGATACTTTTGAATGGTTGCCCTGACCTGCTCCAGCATGGCAACAGCATCCTTCCTCTCCCGTTTGACCATCGCTTTCCCATTCGACATTGACTTATTTTTTCCTGCCCGAAACAATTTTTTATTGATAGTAGTATGCCAGCCCCAAAATAAAAGACAAGATGGACACCGCTCCCACCACGTTAACGATTATACCGGTCTTCTTTCCTCTTTCCGCGGCTTGGTCTTTTTGAGCTGCCTCCAGCAGCTGCCGGGCAATTTCCCGGCCTTCCGTACTTTCTTGCTTCAGGGCTTTTATTATAGACTTCTGCAGATGCATTGGCCTAACCTTCTCTTTGACCAGTTTTATCAGACCGGGCAATCCGCCCTGAAGACACAGGTCTCGTTTACCGGCAGCCAATGCAGTAAGCAGAACGCCCAGAGCAAACACATCATACCCTTCATCACCAACCCGGGAACCAACCTGCCAGCTGGCCCGGTCATAACCCGGCGTATATTGTTTTAAACTGTGGCCTTTTAAGCTTACGCTTCCGTAATCAACAATGCTAACTTTACGATTCCGGGAGTCGTAGATTATATTGGCCGGTTTCAGGTCTCCGAAAATAAGTCCCTGGTCGTGCAGTCGGCTTAAAAACTCGGCAACCTGTTGTCCAATAAGGATTACATCCCGGGAATTCATTCTTTGCAGGCACCTGCCCAAATTTATCCCTGTGCAGTATTGAATTACAATGTAGTGGTAGACTGTGCGGCCGACCTGAAAATCGTCCAGTTCGTATACCTGCGGTACAACTCCAAGTTCTTTTATTCTGTCACAGTGGTTAAGGAAAACCATTACTCGGTGTTCATGGGTTATGGCGGTAACATCAGGCGAAATTTTCATAGCACGAAAAACGCCGTTTTGGTCTTTGACGAGATAGACCAACCCGGTTCCACCCTGCCCGAGGGGCTTTACCACCTGGTAGGAATTCAGTTCCCACCGGCCGGTAATCTTGTATCCGCGGGAGAAAACAGGTTGTAATTTGGATGCCTTCGTACAAAGCATAAAAATACCCCCTATAGGGGTATTTCTTCCCAAAAAATGGCTTTTTTATACTTTTGCCTCCCAAGCCTACTACCCATTACTTACTACTTACTACTCACTGCTCACTTTTATTTGTTGAAACAAGCCTTACGGCAATCACCGTCATATCATCATCAACAACTCCGGCGGATTTCTTTATGGCCCTGTTTAACAGCATATCTGCAATATTTTGCGGGTCGGTAGTAATTGTATCCTGCAAGATATCCAAAATCCATGACTCGCTGTGATTTTCCCCGTCAGTCGTATTCAGGACCCCGTCCGAGACCACTACCAGAACATCATCGTGTCCCATCGACTGCTGGATTGTATCCACCTCAATATTGTGGAGAATACCCATGGGCAGGCTGTTGGCCCGGATCATGCTTACCTGGTTGCCACGTTTAATAAAACTGGGGGCCGAACCGATTTTAACAAGTTCGACTACTCCGCGAATCAGGTCCAATATAGCTAAATCAACCGTCGCAAATGATTCGTCCGGTGAGCCGAGAACCAGGATAGAGTTGACAGTTTTGGCGGCCAGGCTCGTGTCAAAACCGCTCTCCAACAGCTTCTCCAGCAGGTTTATTGTCGCCTTGCTTTCAGCCGAAGCCTTTGGGCCTACTCCCATTCCATCACTAAGAACGACGGCGAATTTTCCGTCTTTCAGGTCGAAAGTGGAATAGCTGTCTCCTGAAATAAGGCTGCAGTCTTTGGCGGCTGAAGCAAACCCTGTTTCAACATTGAACACGCGGGAGGGGACCAATTTAAATTCACACACCGGCTGTCCCGTTTTTTTGGTACAGTAGTTAGAATTAAGTACTGTCAGGGGTTGGTATAAAATACGGGAGACCACCGGGCTAATACCGTTAATACATTCCAGCTTTCCCCCGCAGGAAGGGCAGGAAATCTTCACTTCCAGCTGGTCGTTTCCTCCATCAATAACACTCAGGTCAAGAATATTGTAGCCTGCCTTAATCAGTTCGGAACGGAGGATAATTTCAATATCTTCCCTCATCCGGACATCAATCTTAATCTCCCCGGATAGGTTATGCATTATTGAGGCTATTCCTTCCAGCTGCCCGGCCACAATGTCTCTTCCTTCCAGCAGCTTGCGCTGCCAAACCTGGGCCTGTTTATACGTCTCATAAAGGCAGTTAACCGTCACCCCAAACTCTTTAAGCCGCCCGCACCGTTTTTGTATATCGTGCGGGATATATTCTTCCGAGATTCTCCCTTCAGTCTCTATATAAGCCAGCATATCCATGATACTTCTGTAGGTCTTGTAGAATTCTTTTTCCCAGCAGATACGATAAAGCGAGCAGCCTTTGCACACCTTGGCGGCAATCCCGTTAAACAGGTTCTGCAGGTTGTTTTCTTCGTAGGTCCTCGCGTCACAGGATATTTCCCTGAAGGTTCGGGAAAGCTCCGAAAAAATCCGGGAGTAATCTCTAATTTTCCCTGCAGTTATTTCCCTGCTTCTTTTTTCGTTGACAGACCTGGCGTTAAAACTGAATAAGCCGTTTTTGACAATCGACCTGGCCGCAAACAGGCGCTTGGCAGGAATAGACATGAATAGTGCAACTGCCAGGGCCGTTTCCACAAAGTTTGTAACTAAGTTTGAGTAGTCGGTTAAATAAATGGACAGCAGTATATTTCCCAGGATAAATCCGATACACACTCCAATCCTGCCAAAACCCCGGAACATCCCCGACAGTAATCCTGAAAAAGAATATACTGCCACCATTCTGGGAGCGATTGCCGCAGTTATACCGGGGGCCATTCCAACCAAAGTGCCCATGGCAGCCCCAAATCCGCTCCCCCCCGTGTAGGCGGCCAAAAGTACCAGGAATCTTCCGAAAATGTTTTTTAGCTGAATCCCTTCAAAGCTCAACTCCGACAGACCGGTCAGAAAAGCTACAACAAGAACTGCCCCGCCTATTGCTTCCTCTTTTTTGAGTGACAGCGTTTCTCCCTTTTTTTTCAGTACAGGAAGAAACTTAATCAAGAGAAAAGCGGCACAGCCGGCCAGGATGCCCTCAAAAAGCACTACAATATAATTGTACATATCGGGGGCAAAATAGGCAAAAATTCCCACTTTAACCACGATGGTCAGCCCGGTTACAAGAACAGGGACACCGTACCACTTCTGCCGGAAATGCCCCTGGGTCCCGCTTAGGCTGGCAGCCAGCAGCATCAGAGTTGTTACTGAAGCACCCAACGAATAGCCGGAACTGACGGTTACCAGACCCCCGATACCTGCTGCCAGCGCCCACAGGGTTTTATCGGGGGTTATTGTCATTACTGACGCTAACAGGGCAGCCGGGAACGGCACAAGACCTCCTGCCAGCACGGCCCTCCCTGCAAAAAACGACATAACCGCCAAAAATACCGTATCCCACGCTCCTGCCCGCTTTAAGAAATCAGTTACGGCCATTTTGGGAAAAGGAGGTAAAACTAGTTTGGGTTTGGGTTTCCGGCCTCTTAACCGTTGGTAAGGGTAGATATCCGTTTTCTCACTCATTTCAGCACCGCCCGTTATCTTTTCCTTGGAACTTTTGTTCTATTATATTACATCTCCTGGAAAATCCATGTCAGGATTAGTAGGACAGGCAAAAAATTATTTCGACCCCTATCCCTTAGAACTTACTGAGAACAACAAAAAAGCGTATGAGTTTCATACGCTCATTAGTTGCGCTTACCGGAACCCCCGCCTGGCGGTATTCACTAATCCCAGCACCAGCTGTCCTTTCATCGTCCGGTCGTCGCTTATCTCAAGATGCATACTCTCCACCACCATACCCGGCTTGAAAAACCTCGGCCTATAAATGAGGTGCATATCCAGGTACGTATGAAACGGCTTAGTAAAGTGTACTGTATAAAGTTCCGGAAAGTCCTTAAATTCCTCAGACTTATCTCCCGTTTCCTCATCTGCCAGCAGTCCGTTAGACTGGATTTTCAGAATACTGAAAAAATCATCAAAGGTTTCCGTATTTTCGTATTT
>DDKP01000134.1:8746-11130 GCA_002339745.1 Firmicutes bacterium UBA2595
TGTCGTATTTCGGGAATTACAGAAACATTTGATATTCTGCCCAAATCCGGGTAATTGTCCGGTAGTTTAAAATGCAGTGGAATCCTGGGAAAAACAAAACTTTTCTCGATGTGCCGAATTGCCATTGGTCATCCCTCCTTAAAATACGGCCTGATGTGGTTTTTGCCTGGGGCAGTAACCCATCTGCCAGGCTCCATTGTCCAAGTCCGGCTGAATACTGATTCGCCACCAGCTGGTATTGGGTATAGGGGGATGAAACGGATCAACCTTTTCAAACAGGGGGTTTCTTGTGTCGTTTTTGCAGTTTGGGCTTCCTACTTTCGCCTCCTTTTTAAAACCCACTACCCTCTTGTCTCTTACTTCCGAATTCAGGGTGACAATACCTTCCACTAAAACTGATCCTTCGCTACTGTTCAACCGCTCACCGTCCTGTGCGGTAGTGACCAGGAATTTATAGGTCACGGGACCGCTCATAACAATTCCGCCCCCGGGAACCCCAGTGGAAAATTCCCACGCAAATTGCCCTTCGCCGGATTGATCAGTTATCAGGACACCGGCATTAATTATTTCCCCGTCAGGTTCTCTGCAAAGAAGGACAAAAAATTGCGACTCTTTGTAACCGGAGGTCAAGTCTTTTTCAGGGACGAAGATACGGCACCTTAGCCTGCCTTTACTGCCAAATACCTCAATTTGACTGGTTCCGCAAGGTTCGGACCCATTCCGTGAACTGCCCGGCGGGTAAAGAAACACATGGTAAAACCGGTAATCAGGTTGATTTGAAACTTCCATCATCTACCTTCCTTTCAAACAAATACTGCATGTTACTTTTTTAACAGTATATTAAGGCCGGCAGTTTTGGGTTACATTAACTTGCAGGCATAATGAAGGTATAGTATTATATAGACAAGGTTATAACCTTAAGAACACCCCCCCAATATAATGACTATGAGGGGGGTTTAAAATGAAATTTTTTTCAAAGTTCAGGGACTTCATCACCCGGCATCTTCCGCCCCAGCCGGCCCGGGATGTAATAGAAATCGATATTTACGGATTAACAGTGAAGTTCAGCCGGAGAATAACCATTCCCGTTCCTCATGAAGTCTCTGTGTTTATTCCCCGCCTGGAATTAACTAATAAGGTAAAAGAGGGTGACCGTACCGCAGAGTCTTCAATGGTTCTGAACAGCCTGACCATTGTTAGTTCTCCACTGCGGGAAATTTCAGAGAAACCTGCCAAAACTGGTAAGAAAATCATTAAGCTACCCGCGGAGTTTTGATTCCAACGGCACATCCGGGAGGAAGAAAAGTATGATCAAGTTTGGTACCGACGGCTGGCGCGGTATTATCGGAGAGGAGTTTACTTTTGAAAACCTGCGTTTGGTGAGTCAGGCCCTGGCGGACTATCTTGTTCAGTCCTGCGCTAAAAGCATTGCTATCGGGTATGACCGGCGCTTCCTGTCAGATATGTTTGCCCGGGAAGCAGCTGAAGTGCTGGCCGCAAACGGCTTGACCGTCTTTCTGTCCAAAAAGCCCGTAACCACCCCGGTCGTTTCCTTTTCTGTCAAGAGCATGGAATTGGATGCCGGTGTAATGATAACCGCCAGTCATAATCCTTACATGTATAACGGGTTAAAGATAAAAGGGAGTTACGGCGGATCGGCCGCTCCCGAAATGACGGAAAAAATCGAGAAAAACATCGGGCTAACCCAGGTGAAAACCCTGGCTTCACAACAAACATCGTCCATAATATTGTTCGACCCTGACCATATTTACCTGAAGAAGTTGAGAACACTGGTAGATATAAATATAATCAGCAATTCACATCTGAAGGTCGTTTTTGACCCCATCTTTGGTTCAGGCAGCGGCTATCTCGACTCCCTCCTGGTTTCACAGCAGAATATAAAAATCATACAGATTCGCGGGGAACACAACCCGCTGTTCGGCGGGGTCAATCCTGAACCCATCGAACAGAACCTGGTAGAACTAAAGGACAAGGTCATAACCGAACAGGCCGACATAGGAATTGCCCTGGATGGAGACGGCGACCGCATCGGTATCATTGACAACAACGGTAATTATGTAAATACTCACCAGGTTTTTTCACTCCTGCTGAAGCACCTGGCCGAAAACAGGGGGTGGCGCGGGTCCGTTGTCAAAACATTTTCCACAACAGGAATGCTGGACATACTATGTAAAAAATACGGCTTTAAGCTGTATGAAACCCCTATTGGGTTCAAATACATATGCGAACTCTTCCTCAGGGAAGACATTCTGATTGGGGGAGAAGAAAGCGGGGGGCTTGGTTATAAAAATCACATTCCTGAACGAGACGGGTTGCTGAGCGCTTTGTTAATCCTTGAACTGCTTACGGTTACCGGGAAGAGT
>DDKP01000134.1:11539-11858 GCA_002339745.1 Firmicutes bacterium UBA2595
CCTGTCGGATGAGCAGACCTCCAGGTTGCTGGATAAAATCAATTCGTCTCCCCCGGCGGAATTCGCCGGCTATTCCGTCACCGGCCTCAAAAGGTTAGACGGTTTCAAATTCTTGTTGGAAAACCATGGTTGGATTTTATTCAGACTGTCCGGGACAGAACCGCTTCTCAGAATTTACGGCGAGTTTCCGTCCGAACCCGTTCTCCAAAAAGTTTTTGAGGCAGCAGACAACTTTATAAAACAACTATAGACATAGTGGCTGTCCCATAAATTGATAATCTTGCTTAAAAACTCGTCAGAAATACTGAAGGACGGGCAG
>DDKP01000134.1:12223-28457 GCA_002339745.1 Firmicutes bacterium UBA2595
ACCGGCCCACGATCCGCGTAGCGAAAATGGTTGCCGGTGGAGATTGTGGCCGCTCGCAGGAATATACCTGCCCGTCAAATATTTTGACTGAACTAAGAAGATAGCATATTTATGGAATATCCCCTATTTGTCATCTCTCTGGCACTGGTCACAATCTGGTGGTTTTGTTTCCTTCTGCGGAAAAACCACCCCCCCTGTGTGTGGATCTATGTGGATAAGCCAGTAACCGTAATCTCCTGCTTTATACTGTTGTCCAGGTAAAGGGTGCCAGTATATATATCCGGTAGCCCCACCGTAAGGTTGGTCCCGTAGGCAAAACCTACCTGGAATCCCATGCACTAAAAATCTTACCGCACCCTTGTCATCATATTGCAGGCCGATTAGTTGGTGACCTCGAAAAACAGGACCTGTCTTAACATACCAAAATTCATCTGAACAAGCCTGGGTAACCGGTTGACCTTTGTTCCGCAAACCGCCGTAAACCTGGTACGACGGGTGCACTGGCATCCCTTGAGGCCGGTATGAAGTCACCGGAACCTGGGGATAGTACATCCAGTCGTGAAAAAAACCGGGATAAAATTTCCACCATTGGTAGTACGGCAAACCGTGCCCAAAAGGCGAAACCTTTTCCATTTTGGGTTCACTGGAAAGGTTTACTTCTTCCAGTTCCAGGCTGCCCACAAGAACCCTGTCACCGGGCATGTCTTTACGACCTTTTGCAACGCGTATTTCCACAGTGTTAAATGAGTCGATATCCAGTCCTGTGTCTCTGACATTATCGGCAATAAAGTTCCAAGAGCTCTCTCCCACCCCCTCTTCGTTAATAACAGTAGTCCCCGCATATACAGGGACAGCCTTACCTTTATCCTCGGTAACAAGCCATAGGGCATATCCTGTAAAGTCTTCTTCACTGGGAAGTAAACGCAGGTTCTTCACCATGCATTTAAAAGCTCCCCGGTTTCCATGTACTTCTATGATTACCTTTCCTCTGGGGCGTTTTGCCGGGCTGATAGCGTAATTTCTCTTGTCTTCCCGGAGGACCGCAGTATACCGGCGGTATTCCGGCTCCGCATGACGGTCCATGGCACCCCCTCCATTGCACAGGGTCTCTCTGTTTTTAATATATATGCCTTTATTTTTGAAACTTTAACAAAAATTAAAA
Organism: Firmicutes bacterium UBA2595; assembly: GCA_002339745.1. Taxonomy (GTDB): domain Bacteria; phylum Bacillota; class Thermincolia; order Thermincolales; family UBA2595; genus UBA2595. The sequence goes on from DDKP01000134.1 coordinate 13,386, forward strand.
AAAATTTAGATGGTACTATGAATTCCAAGTCTTTCAAACAGTAATCCGTACATAATATCCGTCTCACTCACAATTACCGTGGCGGCATCCAATCCCATGACAGCCGCCAAGGCAATCCTGGCGCCAGCCATAATTATATCCGCTCTTTGGGGCTGTAACCCTGGAATTTTTTTCCTCTCTGCAATTGACATTGACTCCAGATGGTGAACAATATCCTCGATTCTTTGCCTTTTGAGGATGTAACCGTGAACTCTATCAGGGTTATATACTTTAAGTTCTTGGTCTATAGCGGCAAGGGTGGTAAATGTCCCCCCTACCCCAATGACACGTTCGAACCCGTCATCCTTTATCGATTTGAGCGTGCTTGCCAGCATTTCTTCAATCTCTGTTAAAGTACAGTTTCCTTCAGTCATTCTGACGGCACCAACCCTGAGGCTTACAAAATTTAAGCCGCCTACTCCGCTCCAGATCAATTCGGTACTACCTCCGCCAATATCTATTACAACAGGAAAACCGGGACAATGCTCAAGACCGCGCACCGCTCCAGCATAACTTAATTGCGCTTCTTCGGCCCCGGACAAAACACGGACATCCCATCCTACCTGTTCTTTCACTTCCGATAAAAATTCAGCCCGGTTTTCAGCGTCGCGGACAGCGCTGGTAGCAGCTGCAACAACCGTTTCCGCGCCGCTTCTCTCGATTATTCTCCGGAAGTTTTTCAGGGCAGCCAGTGTCCGTTCAATAGCCGGCCGAAGCAGGTGAGGTTGCTGTCCTATTCCTTCACCCAGCCGGGTGGTGATAAGACCGGTTTTAACCACTTTCACTTCTTCGTTTTCTGAGTCCGCCACTAAGAGCCTCACTGAATTTGTACCTATATCAACTACCGCTGCACGCAAATCAACTACCCCCCGCAAATCTAAGGTTAATTTAAAAAAGCACCGTTAAGCGCTGAACGGTGCTTTTTTACCCTCATATAAAATTTTAATACGACCTTCTGGACCCCCTGCCGCCCCTCTTGGATTCAGTGGCACGACGAAGATCCTGCTGTCGCTCATCACTTTCTTTCATAAACTTTGCTAATCTTTCCTCAAAACTCGACGATTTGTCACTTCTCTTGGAATGTTGTGGTGGCGCCGAACCAGGTGGGATACGGGATAAATCATTGGCGGCAAAAGACTTGGCCTGTTTGATTGACAAGCCGATTTTACCGTTTTCGATAGCGATGACCATGACCGTTACCCGGTCATTATCCTGAAGGTAATCCTTAACATCTCTTACATAAGCATCGGCGACTTCAGAGATGTGGACCAGTCCGGTTTGTCCGCTCGGTAGCTCCACAAATGCTCCAAAGTTGGTGATACCTGTAACCACGCCTTCAACGATGCTTCCTACTTCAATTGTCATAAACCCGAAAAATCCTCCTTGACGCGGTCGTGTGCAGAAAACAGCCTTTAATCAATCAAATTATAACCGAAGGAAAATACAGTGTCAAGACGTTGATTAGTATTAATGAACCTCGGTTTCTTCCAGGGTTTTTGGCGGTTTGGGGATACTGCTCCCCTTCGCGCCCGGTTTTGCTTCAAGGATTATCTTTTCACCCGGTTTTACAAGGCCCAGTTTTTCCCGGGCTTCTCTCTCAATATAAGCATCGGAATTTAGCTGTTCGATCTGTTTGCGGAGGTCGGCATTCTTTATTCGAAGCTCGTCCATCTGCTCCTGGATCTTTTGAATCTCATGACGGACATTGTACATTTCCACCATCTGGCCGCCAAAGGAGTAAAATATAAATCCAAGTAAGATGAGCAGGATTACACTAGGACCTTTTAATTTAAACTTGACTTTTTTTTGTTTCCCAGGTTTACTCTGCGATGCCACCTTTATCACTTTGTTCGTTTTTGGAACCTTGGCAGATAAAACCATTAGGAGCCAGCCTCCTCTTCATCCGGTCCAAACAGACCTAAAGCGTTACCGGGTATTATTATGACAACCTCGTATCCCTTATTACGGGCCCGGTTAAACAGGGTAGCAACCGTACTGCCGGTTAATCCAAGTTTTTTGGCTATGTTTTCATTTGAGTAGCCCATCTCTTTCAGAGTTACCACCTGGCGCTCCCTAAAACTTAGCTTTTCAGCGCCCCTAATCTCTATTTTCATCGACTCACCCGCTGGCCAGCACAGGGAATTATCCACATTTTGTGGACAAATTGTGTACAAGTTTAGTACAGATATTGATTCTACACACAAAAAAAAATTCCTTCTTCAGGAAATAAAATAAATATATAAAATTTCCATTCTTGAGAATTAAAAAGCGGGTTATTTCTTTCTAAATAATGATTGCAATCTCCCGGCAATTTGTTTCTTAGTAGATAGGACAGCGTTTTTAACAGGTTTTGTCACAGAATATTCTATAATGCGTCCGGTGAACCTACATGCTTTGGTCCAGGCCGTTCCGAGGTAACCGATGGGGACAATTATTATGTTCCTGAATAGAACTATCGGGTAAGTAACCAGCCACCAGGTAAATTTAATGACTCTTATCAGGCGGTTAATAATATTCTTTATTAGGATGATAGCAGAAAGTAAAATCCTTATTATATAACGACTGAGAAGTTTAAGGTAGGCCAGCACTCCGGTAAAAACACCTATTAGGACATATAACCGCAATTCTCCCCAATTGCTCACCAAAAGCAGAAAAAAGACCATGAGGGTTGAAACAACCCAAAACACCAGGTTGCCTAAATATCCAAAAATTTTGCCGTGACGGATTGCTCCCTTTACTACTTTGTAAAAGTCAAAAAGTATACCAATAGTTACACCGATAAGCATAGTAACAATAAAGGCATAAACCTGATATTCCAGAGACTGCATCAGCCCCCTCCTTTATCTGTTTTATTAACCCTATCTCAGGATCCGCTGAAGAATCCCTTTACCTTTACCTTTTATTCCTTTGGCTTCTTTATCTTCAGCAAAATTGAGGGACTTGCAAAGGCCTTCCACCACCAGTGACCCTTCTTCCAGGTTCAATTGAATAATGTGGAGGTTTTGTCCCTTAAGAACCAGAAATCCCATTCTCGTTTCCAGCAGAATTTCCTCGTCGTCGAAACTCTCAACATTTTCCACGCCTTCGATAACTATATTCTTCCTGTTAGTCATGACTATCTTATACTCTCTGGATTCGTCCCGTCCGCTCACTCCGTGCTCCCTCCTTGTAAAAATGAGAAACACTTACCTGTTTACTATTTTCATAAATATTCCGGTATTGGACATAATATGCCATTGCAGGGGATTGAGCCATAAAAAAACGTGACCATGATGGTCACGCTAATTATTTTCTTTTTCGCTACCCACTCTTCACTACTTACTAACCACTAATTTATTTCCACATTTTGTCTATGGTAACTTCTTTAAAATAGAATCTGATTATGTCTTCGGGTTTTTTCCCCTGAGCAGCCATCTTTTTGGCTCCCCACTGGCACATCCCCACTCCGTGCCCGTAACCTTTACCGGACATTACGACACTTCCGTCACGGACCGAAATGCTGTCCAGAAAAATTGAACGCATTTTATCGTTTCCCAGCGCCAATCTCAATGCAGCTCCACCGACAGTGGCTTTTCCTATCTTTAGGACTTCCGCCCTTCCCGACGGGCCTGTTCTTGCTATAGATACATTCCCCGCGGTAATTCTTCCCGGGTCAGTGCCGGTAATCTTCCTGACAGCAGCCCTGACAGTCTCCACCGGGAAAGACACGGTCCATTTCCTGTTCTCCGGCACTGTAATTGCCAGGCACCCGTCACGTACTCCCACATTAATGTAAGGAGTTTTTTCTTTTTTATATGCCAGCCCCTCTGTCGCCGAGGCCTGGATACCACCGTCACAAGCGCTGAACCATGCGTTAACATAATCACCCCGGTACTTAACGACCTCACCCCTGGTCATTTCCACGGCACGCCGGACATTGTCATTTATCCTCGCCGGGTCATAGGCCTGAAATTCCTCCACGCTGGTTGATGCATCAGTATTACGCTGGGGAACCCCACCCTTATCTTTCATCTGCTTAAGGGTAAACGTACGGGCTAATATAGCCTGAGCAGCAAGTGCGTTTACAGGCCAGGTAGGTTCCATTTCCGCGGCAACCACGCCTTTAATATATTCTTCCATTTTGATGCGCTTTACCTGGCCGGTTTCATTTATATACAAGCTTATGGTAGGTTCGGCTCCCATCCTTTCCGGCAGCGGTTTTTTCTGTTGTTGGGGAGCACATCCTCCTGTTGTACCGATAAAAACAGCAATAATAAGCGAAATCGCCATCTTTCTTTTAAAACTTCTTCTCACCCGGATTCCCCCTTAGATGTAATTTCGACAAAAATTGTTACAATATAATGGTTGTTTGGTTACCTCGAGCTCCAACACTAAAATTAGTATTTTCTGGGGGAATTCAAGATATAAGTGGAAAATAGAGGTTAAACAAGAATCCTTATCTCTTCCACAATCCTATACAGGTCCTTGGCCTGGTCAACTCTGACGGTATTCGGAGTGTCCAGAACTTCAACCTTGATTTTCTTGCTGCCGAAATCAAGTTCCAGAATATCCCCAGCTTTAATTTCAACACCAGGTTTGGCCATCTTGCCGTTTAAGCTCACCTTGCCGCCGTCACAAATATCTTTTGCAACACTTCTCCGTTTAATGATGCGAGATACCTTTAAGAATTTATCTAATCGCATTTAATCCCTCCGCCATATAGTCTAAGGAACGAATAAAATCAACTATGAAAAAATTTCCCTATCATAGAAAAAATCAGGTTCCTGTGAACCTGATTTTTGCCATGCTTAGGAAACTGAATCTTTAAGAGCTTTACCTGCTTTGAACGCGGGAACCTTAGCCGCTTTAATCTCAATTTCTGCCCCGGTCTGCGGGTTGCGTCCTTTCCTGGCAGCACGTTTACGGACTTCAAAAGTCCCAAAACCTACGAGCTGAACTTTGTCACCCTTGGCCAGACTTTCTTCGATGCTGGCAAACACGGCGCTTACAGCCTTTTCGGAATCCTTTTTGGTCAGCCCCGATTTTTCTGCTACACTGGAAATTAGCTCCTGCTTATTCACAAAAACCCCTCCTAAATGTAATTAAGTTAATCATTTTAAAGTTACTTTTTATTGCATTCGCTACAACCCTTGAATCTCCTGCTTTTTAAGCAATTTTTTCTTACAAACTCTAGGTTTTTTTATCCCTCTGCCTTATTTTGGCCTCCTCCCACAAACTGTCAAGCTCCGCCAGACTCATTGTCGCCAGCTCCCTGTGAGCTTGAACCGCTAAGGTTTCCATTGTTGTGAAACGCTCCTTAAACTTTCGGACGGCAGCCGTTAATGCTTCTTCGGAATTGACTTCCAATAAGCGGGCCAGGTTGACCGCAGCAAACAGAAGATCGCCTATTTCATCCCGGATTCTAATTTGGTCGACTTGGGAAACAGCCTCCTTGATTTCATTGATCTCTTCTACGACTTTATCTAAAGCGCCGGTATAATCAGGCCAGTCGAATCCAACCTTAGCGGCTTTACGCTGAATCTTGTCAGCCTTCATTAAAGCCGGCATGTTTTGGGGGATACCGTCCAAAACAGACTGTCGTATTTCGCCTTTTTCTGCCAATTCCCCCTTTTTAATCTTTTCCCAGTTAACAGATACCTCTCCACTGTTGGTCACAGTAGTGCTGCCAAACACATGCGGGTGTCTTCGTACCAGTTTTTGGGATATTCCTTCAACCACATCATTAATATCAAAAAACCCGCTTTCACTTGCTATCTGTGCATGGAAGGCTATCTGTAATAATAAGTCTCCCAATTCTTCGCAAACTTTATACATATTACCTTCATCTATTGCATCCAACACTTCGTAAGTTTCTTCAACAAGATACCTTTTTAAGGAAATATGGGTCTGTTCCCGATCCCAGGGACAGCCGTTCTTCCCCCGCAATTGTTCCATGATATCCATGATTCTGTCCAGCGGGAACCTGCTTACCAGGGCCTTGGACTCGCTGTACGGCGGTATATAAACACAGGTCAAATGGTCAATCCAGTCTAGCCTGTCCAATTCAAAAAGCGGGATGTCCTCTATTCGTTCCTGCCCGGCAATACCCGCGGCAGTTATAACCTTTATCCTGTGGTCATCCGGGTAAAAGTCCATAAGTGAAAGCTTCACCTCAGATGCTACCATAGAATTATAGACCTGCATCACCAGGGTGGGCATTAGAGGGTCAGGGCGGCAGCTCCAGTTATCCTTTTTGTCGATAAAACTCAGCCCGTCTATTAATTTTACCCCCGCTGACAGGTTTAACCTGAGGGCAGTGATTACCGGGTCCAAAAAACTCATTGCTGGTAGTATCTCGTAACTGATACCCAACTGTTGGGCTCGCTGTAATATCTTCAGAACAGATTCCTCTCCCACCAGGGGATGACCAGGAACCGCAAAAACAACCGGTCCCGCTATAGTTGCGTTAATAACAGCTTCTGCAATTTCGGTATAAACTTCGTCAAAATCATTGTATTTCTCGTACAAGTCATCAAAAGTCCTGAACTTGATTCCCCTGGAAGCCAGTTCCTTCACTACCGGGTGTTTGCTTGTGCGGATAAACAAATTTGATGAGCCGTTAAGAACATCCAGCGCTCCCACAGAAAGGGAATGTATCCCGCCGGGACCCAAGCCCACTATGGTTAAGTCTTTTTCCAAAGCTACCACCACTTTCTTTGGTTCTGTTATCTGATCCTTAATATACGTCTTAACAGGGGAACCGGGCCTGGTATAGGCATAGGCCTGAGAGCCCCCATAACCGCTAAAGCCGTGAGGTAAAGGAAAGCGCCGATAAAGATGGAGACCACTGTACCCCACGACCCGCCCAAGACTATTCTTAACCAGCAATGAGAGATATAAACACCTGTTCCCATAATTGTAGCAGCTGACACCGGTTTTAACAATACGGACCGAAAATGCGGGGTCCATCCGGTCAGCTTGCGGATAAAAACAATGTTCATATAAGAGGAAAGGGTGAAACCGCTTACAGTTCCGATAGCTGCTCCAATTATACCAATTTGGGGCAGAGCAGTCAAAAAATAGTTAACGGCGAACTTAACCATGGCGCCGAGAACAAGGCTCCATACAGGCAGAAATGTTTTGCCCATGCCCTGCAGGATCCCGGCAGTTGTTTGGTGAAGCCCCAAAAACACGGCTCCCGGAGCTAGAAAGGCTAAAGGCAGTCCGGCTTCCGGGCACTTAAACAACAGGTCCGAAATCGGAGTAGCCAGTATAGTAAGTCCAACCGCTGCCGGCAAGCCCACCAAAACCGTCACCTGAACCGCGGTATTGGCTTGCCTGGCCATTTCACGGTAGTTTCCCCGCTCTATACAGCCTGAAATGGCGGGCACCAGGGATGCCGCCAGGGAAATTGTTATTACGGTAGGCAGGTTAATCAAAGTAACAGCCCCTCCGGTGAGCTCCCCGTACAACTGGGCTGCCCTTGAGACCGAGTAGCCGGCCAGCTGGAGCCGTCCTGGCACAGTTATGGCATCAAGGGTTTGCATTACCGGCATAACAAGTCCTCCAATCGAAATTGGCAGGGCTAGCACAATCACCCGGCGCAATATTGTCAAGACCCCCGGTAAGCTCCCCCGTCCGGCCGACCCGACCCCGGGCGGTAAGCAGCCAAGGTAAGGTTTTAAAAAGTAAAGACCAACCAGGAACAAGGTACCTGCCACAGCGCCGGTAACGGCGCCGAACGTAGCGGCTGCCGCCGCATATTCAACCCCCCTCGGGAGAAAGACGGTAGCGCCTATCAGCACCGTGACAACCCTGACAATCTGCTCCATTACCTGGGAACAAGCGGTGGGAACCATCTCTTGAAAACCCTGGAAGTAACCTCTTAATACGGACATTATTCCCACAAAGAACACTGCCGGGGCGATAGCCACAATACTGTAGTAAGCCCGTTCATTATGCAGTACTCTATCAGCCAGGTAAAACGCAGACTTGTACAAGAGGAAGGAAGCAACACCCGAAACAACCGCGATAAAGACCAGGCTAACCTTAAATACTCGCCCTACCCCCTTGAAGTCCCTACGAGCCAGGTGTTCGGAAATCAGCTTTGAAACGGCCACAGGGATACCGGCGCTTGATACCGCAAGGAGCATGGTATATAGCGGATACGCCATCTGGTACAGCCCCATCCCTTCCGGGCCTACGACCCTGAAAAACGGAATTCGGTATAAAGCGCCGAAAAGCTTGCTGACTAATCCTGCAATTGTTAAAATAGCAGCCCCCTTAATGAACGAACAGGTCGTCATACCGTACCTCCCAGACAAATTCAATAAAAAGTTTATTTTGGGAAGCAGTCATTTATTAACACCCGAATAAAAAAAAGCGGACGCTACCGTCGCGTCCGCGCTTCATTGCTACTTAATTTTTATCTCTTGAGGCAGCCAGCTCCGGGGGAGGTTGCTTGGCTCCTGTTGAACTACTGCTCCATCTGTTTTGCCAAAAAACCTGCCGCAGTTTGAGCCAGTTTCATCTCCATATCCCCCATCTGGACTCCTTCTTCCTTGGATAGGAGTATCACAGCGCCGATAGGATCCCCTTCCGCAATAATAGGAGCTATTACTTCCGCCGTAAACTTACAGGGTTCGTCTTCATCTCCCTCGATTATTGGGCAGTCCCTGCAGGTCGGGTCAGTTCCCGGGTTGTTGATGAGCGCCGGTCTGCGCTCTTCCATAACCTTCTCCACGGCAAGGCCAATGGGTTTGTTTAAAAATTCTTTCTTTGGAGCGCCTGAAACGGCAATAATTGTGTCTCGGTCGGCAATGCAGGTAATATGACCGATTGCTTCATACAGAGAGTCAGCGTATTCCTTGGCAAAATCGCCCAGCTCACCGATGGGAGAGTATTTTTTAAGGATAACCTCTCCTTCTCTATCAACGAAAATTTCCAGAGGGTCCCCTTCTCGAATCCGTAGGGTTCTTCTGATTTCCTTGGGAATAACCACACGTCCTAAATCGTCTATTCTGCGTACTATACCGGTTGCCTTCATAAGTTGCTTTCCCTCCTTTTTCTGCATTATTTTACAGTGGTATGTTTTCACTGTTAGTATATAACGCATATAAAGGAATTATTCATTTTTTTCCATCGTTTTAGTTAAATTGACCAAGTAAAATTTTTGCTGATTTTATAATGCTGTAAGTCTCGGCATTCACATCCCTGTGCATCCGTGTATATCCGGTCTTTTATCCGTGGTAAATTCTTTTGAATATTTGAAATTTCCAAATAAAGGTATATTTTTCTGGTCATAGCTAAAAGCTCTTTGGAACCACCTGTATAGCAGGTGGTTTTCGTTATACAATAAGGGAGGGGCAGATATGTTCCGGAATAACTGCCCCTTCCTGTGCTTTCATAGATAAAAAGAAAGGGTGTCCCATTTGCTTATGGGACACTCTTGAACAGGCTAATTGAAGCTAATTAAGTTGTTATTTGGATGCCGGAGGCTGCTGGTTTTGAGGCTGAGTCGGGATTTGAGGAGCGCTCTTCGCCAGCGAATTCTGGATATTGGCCTTGCTCCTGAGGTCAGCTATATACTGGTCAAATTTGGCCTGCTTGCTGCCAGCCAGTAAGGTCTGCTTGATTCTGTCTTTTGATTCTTCAAAAGACATTTGTTTCTCCGGAGTCAGGGATTCAAGTTTGATTATATAATACCCGCCCTGGGTTTTTACCGGGGTTTGGGTATATTTACCGGCTTTTAGCTTCATCACCGCGTCATCAAACTCTTTGGGCAGCATCACACTGCCTCTTGAGTAGGGACTGTTTCCAGCCACATCCTTAATCAGGCCCCCGTCGCTCTTGAATCTTTCGTCCTCGGATTTTTCTTCGGCCAGTTTCGCAAAATCGGCGCCGTTATCCAGTTCTTTTATGATATCCATGGCCATTTTCTCAGCATCCTGCTCGCTGCGCACCTGAGGGGCCGGTTGACCGGAAGCTTGCGACTGGTTAGTGTCATTAAAACGAATAAAAATTGCCCTGGCCTTTATTTTAGCCGGTTCCACATATTTATCCTTATTATTATTGTACTCATCCTGAACTTCAGAGTCTGTCACCTCAATCTTGCCCGTTACTTTTTCATACAGGCTGTTGTACGCAACATTGAATGCAACCAGCTCTTCCATTTCTTTTATGGTGTAACCGAACCTCTTCAAGTCATCTTTAAAAGCTTTTTCCCCGCCATAGCGTGCCTTGATCTCGTCAATCTGCTTGTTGATTTCGCTCTTTGAAGGATATACTCCCTCCTTCTTGGCAGCCTGCAGGATCAGTGATTTAGTTATCATATCCTCCAGAGCCTGCTGTTCCAATGCCTTCAACATCATCTGGCCTTCCTTGCCGGTAAATGTTGCGCCCTGCTGCTCCAATGCCATCTTTTTCTTCTTCATTACTTTATCCAGTTGTGTTTTGGTAATTTTCTCACCGTTAACAATTGCAACGGTTTTACTTCCGCAACCGACGACGGCGATTGAGAACAGGAGAACAATTATAAGCGCTGTAATCCTTTTCAGATTTTTCATGCCTTACCCTCCCCTTTTAGTCATAACCTAATTATAATGCCAAGCATATCAATATTCAAGTTCTTTATTTTACCGCGTTTGTCAACTCTCCCGTGTTGGTCAGCTTACTAAGTAATAGTTCAAGTTTTTCCAGGATCTCGACTCGTTTGTAACCCCGTAGCGATAGGATAATCTGCAGATTTGGCGTTACGGCAAACGATACACGGTTTTTGAAATGGGCAGTAAGCGGAGCCAGTCGTTCTGCTTTCAGGTTAGACTCATTGTAAAACTTAATATTAATAGTATCTTTTTGATGAATAATACTTTGTACGCCAAGTTTTTTGGCCAGGGCCTTTATTCTGGCAATGCAAATAAGGTTTGTTACCGGCTCCGGCATTTCCCCGAAGCGGTCAACAAGTTCTTCTTCCACATCCCTTGAATCTTCGGCGCTCTCAATGTGCATTATTTTCTTGTATACTTCTATTTTGACTGCGGGGTCCTGAATGTAACCGTCGCTGATAAAAGCATTAATAGAAAGTTCGAGGTTGGGTTCCGGCAGCTCAACGGGCGCCAGTCCCTGGACTTCATGTACCGCCTCATCCAGCAGACGGCAGTACATGTCAAATCCCACAGCCATCATATGGCCGTGCTGTTCCGGGCCCAGAATATTACCTGCCCCTCGAATCTCCAAGTCTCTGATGGCTATCTTAAACCCGGCTCCAAACTCAGTAAATTCACGAATAGCCTGAAGACGTTTTTCAGCTACTTCACTGAGGACCTTGTCTTTTCGGTAAGTAAAGTAGGCATATGCTAACCTGTGGGATCTGCCCACCCGGCCTCTCAGCTGGTGAAGCTGGGACAAGCCCATTTTTTCGCCTTCATCTACAACGAGGGTATTTACATTCGGTATATCAAGGCCTGTTTCAATTATAGTTGTACAGACAAGGACATCGTACTTGCCGGCAATAAAGTCGAGCATCCGTCTTTCGAGCTGGTCTTCCCGCATTTGGCCGTGGGCAACAACAATCCTGGCTTCCGGTACCATTGCCTGGATCAGGGAAGCGGTTTTGTCAATGTCCATCACGCGATTATGCACAAAGTAAACCTGTCCTCCCCTGTCGATTTCCCGTCTTATGGCATCTGCAATCATTTCCAGGTTAAATTCCAACACATATGTCTGAACAGGGAACCTGTCTTCCGGCGGTGTCTCCAGGACACTCATATCTCTTGCACCTATCAGGGCCATGTAAAGCGTCCTGGGAATAGGGGTAGCGGTAAGAGTCAGGACATCAACGTTTTTCCTGAAGTGCTTCAGTTTTTCCTTATGGGTAACACCGAAGCGCTGTTCTTCGTCAACTATGACAAGTCCAAGGTCCCTGAAAAAGACATCGTCCTGGAGGAGGCGGTGGGTGCCTATGATAACATCTACCAGGCCTTTCTTAACATTGTTCAGGATTTCTCTTTGCTCTTTTGCCGACTTGAACCTGCTGAGCATCTCAACCTGGACGGGATAACCGGAAAACCTCTCGGTAAAGGTGTTAAAATGCTGCTGGGCCAATATGGTGGTAGGAACCAGTACAGCTACCTGCTTGTTGTCGGTAACTGCCTTAAACACTGCCCTCATGGCGACCTCTGTTTTGCCGTAACCCACATCGCCACACAAAAGCCGGTCCATTGGCCTCGGTGTCTCCATATCTCTCTTCACTTCTTCGATAGCCTTCAGCTGATCAGGCGTCTCTTCATATGGAAAAGCATCCTCAAACTCTTTCTGCCAGACTGTATCCGGTGAAAACTTATATCCGGGAATTTTCTGCCTGGCCGCATAGAGGCTAATCAGGTCGCGGGCCAGATCTTTGACCGACTCCTTGACTCTCTGCTTCACGCGGTGCCATTCCGTCCCCCCCAGCTTATACAGCTTAGGAGCTGTCCCTTCCGCGCCAAGGAATTTTTGAATTAACCCGATCTGGTCCGTAGGAACATAAAGTCTGTCCTCACCGGCATATTGTACCAGCAGGTAGTCCTTCCGAACACCGCCTACCTCCAACTGTTTGATACCCATATACTTACCTATTCCATGATTAACATGGACCACGTAGTCTCCTGCCCGCAGGTCGGAGAAATGGGTGATTTTGGCGCCCTGTTGAGTCTGAGTCCGGACGATACGGGTTCTTTTTGGCTGCCCGTAAATCTCCCAATCGGTAATGACCGCCAGTTTTACAGGTGTCAACTCAAAACCTGCTTCCAAAACTCCACAGGCAATTACAGTTTCCCCGGGTGCAAGGCGGGCCGGCAGCCAGTCCTCCACCCTGGCAAAGATGTCCTCGTCTCGAAACAACTGGTCAATCTTCTGAGCCCTTGACGGTGTGCTGGCAAAAACAACAACGGCAAAGCCGTTTCCCCTGAGTGTCCGGATTTCATCCATCAGGAGGTTGGTCTGACCTTTAAACATGTGCATGGTCTTGGCGCTGAAATTCACTATGTTCCGTGGTTTTGTCTCAACCTGTTTGGGCAGGAGAGAATAACCTATTTTTGTGAAACGGTTCAGTGTTTTGTTAAGTTCAGCATAATTGACGTTGTTTGCAAACTGGGAAGGCAGAACAAGCCCCTGTTCCAACAGGTTGGTATAAGTTTCCGCCTGTTCCGTGACCCTGCTTTCTATCATTTCTCTCTGTCTTGCTGGTTCTTCCAGGAAAACAATGGTATCCGGCGGAAAATAGTCCGGCAGGGTTACCGCGTCAGGGTAAAAAAATGAAAACAGAGGCTCGGCCCCTTCCGTAGCGCAGCCTTGTTCAAGTTTGGCAATGATTTCACCCATCCTGTCGGCCAGTCTCTTATATGCATCATTTTTCCCCGCTTTCAACAGCATCGACTTCTGGACGGTAAATTCCTTGTGCATTAGCGGTAACGCCCGGGTAATTCTTTCTTCCGGAAACAGCACTTCTTTCGCGGGCAGAATTGATACTTGGTCCACTTGATCCAGCGAACGCTGGGTTTCTACCGTAAACTCTCTGATCGATTCAACCTCATCGTCAAACAGTTCTATCCTGACAGGATTGTCACAAGTAGGAGGAAATATGTCCAGTATCCCTCCCCGTATACTGAAATGCCCGGGGCCCTCTACCAGATCGACTCGTTCATATCCCTGTTCAACCAGGCGCCTGGCGATATTCGCCAGTTCAATCCTCTGTTTGACCTTAATGCAGTATCCCCTGAACATCTGGGGCGGCGCCAGCCTTTTCAACAAGGCTTCAACCGGCGCCACCAGGACAGGCCTATCGGAATAAATTAAACCTTGCAGGGCCCTCAAACGCTGGGCCATCACTTCACGGCTCTGGGCAATCGCGCCGAAAGGGACCGGATCCAGATCGGGGTAAAGAAAAACCTCTCGGTCGGGAAGGAGGGTTTTTAAGTCTGTCGCCCTTTTCTTGGCGGACTGGGAACCCGCGGCAAGAAACAAGACAGGTTCGCGGCAGGCGCTAACCAGCGCCGCCGTAATGTAACTTACCTGGGAAGATGCCAGACCGTAAACCATCTGATAACCGAATTTCTTCCGGAGGCCTTTGGCCAGTGATTGGTATTCTTCATTTTCCAGCAGCAGTTGATAGAAGCCGTGCATTGACATAATTAATCCAACAACCTCTCCGGGCATGCCAAAAGCACCGGTTTTTGAACCGGTGGCGGTTTTGTATAAATCCTCATTTAAAATATTCAAAAAGAGCTTTAGCGATTACGGCTAAAGCTCGGCAAAGCTTTAATGAATCAGTGGCTGACGGTAAAAAGCCATGTCTGTTCTGTCATCTAGCGCCAACGTCCTGTTGCATTCGTCACAAGTTGCGGAAATGCATACATCTGACCCTCCAGGGTCTTTTAATATTATATCTTGGCTTTCATCCCCAGTCAAGGCTTCAAAATCCGTCTGTATATCCGCGGCATGCAATTCTTCTTTTCTAAATAAATCTCCACAGCAGTCACAAATATATTTAACTTTCACCGGGGAACACCCCTTTTCTGCATTATAAATGCTATCACCGTTATATTCCAAACCACATGCACCACGTAACCTGCCAGCAGCGCCGGGAGGAAAAGCCGGTATTTATCCAGTACCGTGGAGGTTAAGTATCCATAAAAGATATGCCCCAGGAAACTCACGAAACCAGCTTTGATGCCTTGTAACCCGGACCCCCACGCATCATATATACCCTCTGCCAGTCCAAATATTCCGTGGGTAAGTACCAGGGAGCTGCCTGTTAACACAGCAAATCCTGTTTTTGCTAATTCTTCAATAAAAGGGCCTACTGCCACTATAACCTTGGGCCCCGATAATTTCAGGGCTGCCCGGTTTGCCACCCAGGAAACAGCGGCCGCCGTCAACCCAGCCAGGATAAAACCCATCTAGCCCTCCAAGAACACGTATTATGTGTTATCTTCGACTGAAATAACGGTATTTATACAAAAGTAGGAGTGTCCCATAAGTAAAAATCTTATAGGGATACTCCCATCAACTACGCAA
>DDKP01000031.1:0-5350 GCA_002339745.1 Firmicutes bacterium UBA2595
GGACAGACAGTGTGCCTGCAGGTATTCTTCTGGTCTTCACATCTCCCTGGGGCGTTCTGATGACCACGGCTGAACGGTTTCCAATTAATGCCCTGGCTACCGGTACCACAAGCTTGGTTTCGTCAGGAGTCAGCCTGAAAACTGTGGCTATCCCGAAAGGGTCTGACAGTACCCTGATTGTTTCCCCGGGTCCTGTTACTTCAACAGCGGCTTCCATGTTGACAGGAATACGGTCAATGAATTCCACTTCATCAATTACCGGAATAACCTTTTGCAGGCGGTTACTGACAAGAACGCCGTCATCACCCTTCAGGATGGCTCCCTGGACATCGACGCCGCGTTCCATAGCCTTGTTCAAAAGATCGGCTGCAACCTGAAAATCAATTTCCCGGTCTACGATAACTATTACAGGTTTTCCCGCGGGGCATTGGTCCAGGTCATTGATTCTAACCGTTATCCCGGTGCCCAAACCGGCGCCGCCGGGTGTGGAGGGATTATGACCTATCATGGTTGATTCGGTAATGATGGTTTCTGTAATGGTCTCCATGGCGACATCCCCGATGACCGGCGTCGCCTCATTGAGGCGGATCTGGCTTATATCCTCAAGGCTTATCCCGAGAGATTCCACTGTTTCTCTGAGCGCCTTGACAATCCCGGCCACATTGGCCGGCGTGCCTTTTATTCCGGTAGTTTTTGTTATGCCGCTCCCAAGGAAAACCAGATCTCCGTCGTATTTGGCTATGGAAAGTTCCGTTGTGGAATTACCTACATCCACTCCAGCAATGATTTTCATATAAACACCTCAGGCGGCCGCTACTTGCGCAGGCGATTCCTTTTTTCATAAACTTCTGCGGCCTGCCGGACCATAGCGGCGTTAATCTTAGCCTGGTATTTGTCTTCCAGTTCATCTGCAATAGCCAGCAGTTCATCTTTGGTTGAGCGGTACGGTCTCAGGGCATTATATATCTCCAGTACTCTCTGGTCCGGTATAACTGTCAGTTCAGCTGCCCTTCTGAGATTCCGGGCAAACTGCGGCCGGCTTACCTGTTCTGCTATTTGAGCCTGCAGGTTCAGGGTCTCCGCAGTAATCCTGACATCATCAGACCCGATTTTCCCCTCCATCACACTGCTCAGAGTTATATCATCCAGGCTCTTTCCGGTCGGGGTTTTAATCAGACCAGGCATCTTCTTGCCTAACGGATAATCAGCAACTCCGATACCGCTCCGGTCACCGGCGTCTCTATTGTTTAAGACTGACTTCAAAACTTCTTTAACCAATGATTCTATGTCAATATTGTTTAAATCGGCCATTGTTCCACCCCTTTCTGCTAAAAGTTAACGCTTAATTCTTCCGGTTCGGCATCCGGTTGGACAAACTCAGTTTCCTTGATATGCAAAAGCGCCGCCTTGGCCTGGTACTTGGGTCTGGCCATCTGGTCATTTAAAGTAGGAACAGGGTCAGGAGATTCACCTTTGACGTATTTTGCGGCATTTTTCCCGATCAGGCGGAAGGTTTCCGGGGTCAATAACGGCGCCTGGGGAAAAAGCTCAAGGTTATTAAGCGGAAGCAGGTCCTTTTGGTGAATAATAGTCGTACCCCTGGACTGGACTCCAATCCCGATACCCGAACCCGCCAGCTTTGCGGCAGTTAAACCTATATAAGCCAGGTCTGAAGTTTTCTTAACTCGAATTACCCGGGCCGAAACGCCCTCTTCTTCTATACCGGCAATTATCTCCCGTAAAACTTTTAAATGCGGGATATCAACAATGGTTTTATGCTGACCCAGACCGAACGCCGGACCTACCCCGATTACTACTTCATCCGCCCTGCTGCCGTGTTTCGCAGGCCCAATTACTTTAAACTTTTTATTTTGTCCACCATCGTCGTTTTTTTCAGGGTCTGCCCCCTGCCGGGGACCGATTTTATTTTGGGCCTCACCCAGGTCAATCTCACTTAATACCTGGGCGATAATACTTTTAATGTAATTTTCGTTTATTTGCACCGTAGACACCCCCTTCTTTGTTAAACGCCGAGTTTTTCCGGGCTAAGGGCTCTTTCTATATTCTTTATCTCTTCCCAGCGGTCCTTACTGAGCCGGTAGCCTGTGCCTGGCCCTCTATAATCATTGGGATTATTAACTGCACTCAGCACATTAAAAGACTTATCAAAAATGGCGGAGGTATGCAGGTAGTCCCCCGACACCCTCTGTTTAAGAAGATTTAACAGGTTTTCTGCCACGTCATTGAAATTGTTTTTTGCTAAAGCTTTAACAACGTCTATTCCCGTTATTTTGCTTTTCATCAGTTCTTCAGCAGCCTTCAGGTCCTCAACAACGTTTCTTTTAACAATATCCTTACTGCCGTGGGCATAGGTGGCTGCTTCAACCTCTTCGTCAGAAATCAGGGGCAGCCCCAGTTCTTTAAAAACAGCCTGTAAAGCCCTGGCGGCTTTGTTCCGCACGGCAATAATCTCGTCTTCCTTAACCGGGCGCAAGCCTCCGTCAACCATCAAATCCCTTTGTAACAAGAGATAGTCATCAAAGTCTTCACAGTCAAAGTTGGAACCGGCAAACATGTTATCATAATTGGGAACAGCGCTATAGCCGGAGAAAATAAAGTCCGTTCCCGGGAGCATCTGCATCAGCATCCTGGCAGTCCTTCTGATATCGGAATGGGAAAAGGTCTGGTCGTTTCCTGAAGCCACTTCCAAATCCAGCATGGTGGTAATCAGGTTCTCAGCCAAAACCGCCCTGATTCCCGACGGAACAGCGCCCGGAATGCCAATACAGCTGATGGAACCGTTTTGCAGGCCCTGGACCCCGGCGCCCTTGGTAATCATTATGCATCTTGTCTCCAGGTAAAGCATGGACTTGCCCTCAGCGTAACCCATCTGCACTTCTGATCCGGTACCCGAGGTGAATCTCATCTTCAGGCCCCGGGAAGCATAAGCGGAAGCCAAAAATGCCTTGGACCAGGGAGTATCGTCCCCATCCACGAAAACCTGTTCTGTCCCGTAGACTGATACGGTTTCAGCGTAACTGGTCAGGCCTTTCATGCCCAGCATTAATTCCGTGGCCTCTTCTATGGCACACTGGGTTATAACTCCTCCCCTTCCGGTCTGAGAGCCTACCAATATGGAAAGGGCGTTTAAAGGGGCATAGCGTACAACGGCCACGGTGGTCTCCATTTCATCAAAGCCCCTGGCAGCCGCTTCCGCGGCATCAGCGGCCAAAAGTACAGGGTTGTCCTGTAAATTCGTAACGTGGCACTGGTTGGACGGTGTTTTTCTTGCCCGCATTTTTTGGAGGGCCATCATCATTTCAACCACGTTAAGGTGACTGACCACATCAACGATTTTTGCCGGCGTCATACCCCTGGTAAGCTTAATGATTTCTTCACGGGGATAGTTTATATCAACCAGCATCCGGGCAATTTCCAATGAATCCATGGCCATAACTTTTTCGGCCGCCGAAACGTCAATTGCATAGTCGGCGATAAACTGGTCAATCATATCAAATTCTTCTGCCGGTTTGCCATCAAGCTCCACTATCTTTCCATCCTGAATCCTGATACCCGGCACAGGATCGTTGGGGCTATTCATGGCTATCAGGCCGACCTCGGGCCATTCCTGTACAAGACCGTCCTGGTTTACCGGCCTCGATTCAAGGACTTCAAATCTCTTTGAACGGCGCATGCTGTGTAACCTCCTCTAACACAATTTATATATACGGCTGAGTCAGTGACTTTACAGGCCCGGCCATTGTCCCCAACAGGCTGATTCCTACTTCACGGGCAGCTATTAAAGCCTGTCTCACTGCGCCGGAATCACCGCTGAAGGTCAGAATTGCTTCATTGGTATGACTTGTGGTGCTCGGACTTAAATAGGAAATAACATTGATTTCGGCCGCCTTAACGGCAGTATCGCACAGGAGTACGCCAATAGCTGCAGGGGCGCCGACAATTAGCCCAAAGGCCTGTCCCACCGGTGCGCCAAAAGCCTTTTCTATAGCAAAACTGGCCCGGGCAGTGTACTGGAACTCGAGATGACCCGCATCATTGGCATAAACGTCCCCAAATGTCCTGTTTAAGTCTTTCAGCGCTACTTCTACTGCTCTCCTGGCATCTGAAACTTCTTCGGCGCCAAAGATTATAAGGGAACCATGCCCGGCTCCACCTTTGGTATCCCGGGGCAATTCGATGGCTACAATTTCGGTATTGGTAGCCTTGACCGCTTCGTCAGCAGCCATGATTTGCGGCCCTGCCCCGGTTCTTCCGCCAAGAATTCCTATAGACCTGTACCTTTTGTCTAACCCCATTTTTCCATGTAATTCACCGTCCACGTTGGCTATTACCAGCCCAATCGTGTCCCCGATAGCCGTACCGACAAATTCGGTCAGTTTACAGCTCTCCTTCGGATTGGCGGGAACAGCCGTCTTCTGTTCTTTTACATCCTGAGCCATTTTCCTCATGACTTCATTCAGCACTTTTTCGACAAGTTGATCACTCATTTACAGCACCTCCGAAAATAAAAATTATTACTTAAGTTTGGGCAGGATCCGCTCAACATCTGTATGGGGCCTTGGGATTACATGGACAGAGACCAGTTCACCAACTTTTTCAGCGCTGGCAGCACCGGCATCGGTTGCTGCCTTAACGGCCCCTACATCACCCCTGACCATAACTGTTACCAGGCCGGAGCCAATTTTTTCATAACCTATCAGAGTCACATTTGCAGCCTTGCACATAGCATCAGCAGCTTCAATGGCCCCGATTAAACCTTTGGTTTCAACCATCCCCAGCGCTTCATAGGACATCCTTTTTCACCTCCTACAGAGTTCCTGTTAATGTTTTAAAAACAATTTCTCCGGCCCGCCCGGAATTCTTCTGGATTATTCCCGGGTCACTCTGGATTCCTTTGACACAAATCGGGAGGTTAAAAATAAAAAATCCGGCCTGTAAATCACAAGCTGGATTTTTATTACCTTCTTCTGGACTTTATTGACTTACCGTTTTTTGGTGTTCAAAATGGCTTTGGCAAATTCACTGGGGGGAATGCCTTCCATCCTGGCAAAAACCCGGCTGAAATAATTGGCATCGGAAAATCCTACTTTCCTGGCTACAACGGCAACAGGAAGCCCTTCACTTTTGAGCAACATCTTTGCCTTTTCGATACGCCTTAAGGTTAAATACTCTGTAAATGTCATGCCCGTTTCTCTTTTAAACAGCCTGCTGAAATACTGAGAGTTTAAGAAAACCCGTTTGCATATATCCTCCAAAGCAATATCTCTACTTAAGTTTTGTTCAACATAATCCTGAGTTATTTTAATGACCCGGTTGGATGACAGTTCCC
>DDKP01000031.1:5783-7223 GCA_002339745.1 Firmicutes bacterium UBA2595
GCCTGGAATAAATTCTCATTGCTCACCCCGGCATCTGCCGCCGCCTTGCACAGCACTCCCAATAACTGGAGGCATCTCGCTTTTGCCCAGATAATATTATGATTAAAGGCCTGAAAGATTGTTAAATACATGTCCCCCACACATTCCAGGCTGCCGTCAACATTCCCCTGTATTACCAGGTCGGTCAGTCTCTTTTCTATGTCATAGGGGTAATCCGGTATGTCAGCATAATAATTAATACATTCATTTATATGCAGCACCGGTTTTTTCCCCTGCAGCAAATCCGCAAGATTAACCGCATTGCTGGCTTCACTGTACGACCGGCCAATATCGCACAGCTTATATTTTCTTCCGATACCTATATTGACCTTTGACCCGTTTTTTTCTAACAATTCTTGATTAATTTGCTCAGCTATCTTTTTTGTGCCGGCAAATGATAAATCAGGTTGTTCTTCCGTTTCACCGATTATCAGGGCAACTTTACCCTGATGTATCGGAATTACGATAGCATAGGATTTATCTTCAAACAACTCATGAATTACTCTGTTCACTCCTGAAAGCTCAGACCGCTCTTCTATTTTCACCGATACGACCAAGACAACTGCATTGTTAAAGTTGAAATTCAGAGAACTTATTTTCTCCTTATATTCTTTATAATTATAAAAGTTGCCGCAAAGCAAATTATAAACAAGAGCATTTTGTATAATCGGCTGGGAATTCTCAAGTTCTTTCTGCAGCCGTTTCTGTTCTTCTATTTGCTGCCGGTTGCAGATCATGTCTTCCAGTATTTTGCTGCATGTCTTCTCCAGGATATCCGGGCGAACTGGTTTCAGGAGATAATCTGAGGCGCCCATTTGCAGGCCCTTCCGGGCATATTCGAACTGGTCATAGGCCGTAAGAAACACAAGGCGGCACTGAGGCTGACTGCGCAGAATTTCCTCAGCCGCCTCAATACCGTTCATTCCCGGCATCTTAATGTCCATAAATACCAAATCAGGGTTGGTTTCAGCGGCTTTCTGCACCGCTTCGCTGCCGTGGCTTGCCTCAGCAACACAGACTAAAGGTAATTCCTTTTTCTTTATTATTATCTGTATTGCCTTGCGCTCCAGTTGCTCATCGTCTACTACCATGTATTTGTACATATTTTTCAACCTCTTCCTTAAATGGGCAGTTTAATAAAATTCTTGTGCCTTTAGAAACCCGGCTGGTAATATCATAAGAAAATTCCGGGCCAAAATAATGCTGCAGCCGTTTTATCACATTGATAAACCCAATTCCCGTAGTATGCCCCAGGCCTGTCTTGGGGGCCTGGAGTTTGCGTATCTCCATTATCCGGTCTTCAGTTATACCAACGCCGTCATCCTCGACCAGTATTTTAATTCCTGACCGAACCTTTTCGGCCTTTATATTGATTGTCCCGCCCTCAATTTTGGGTTCAAG
>DDKP01000031.1:7632-9743 GCA_002339745.1 Firmicutes bacterium UBA2595
CCGGCAGCTCCACAGAAAAACTCAACCGGTCCCCGTATCTATACTGTTGAATTATTAGATACTCCTTTACATGCTCTATCTCGTCCTGCAGTGTTACTTCCTGTTCAATAAGCCTTAATGAATAACGGAGCAAATGAGACAAGGCATAGGCCACCTTTTCCGTTTCTTCGGCGCCTTCGATCATGGCCAGGCGGACTATGGTATTTAGTGTATTAAACAGAAAGTGAGGGTTTACCTGGGCTTGCAGGGCCTTTAACTCCATGGTTTTCAAATCATTTTCCAGCCTGGCCCTGGATGCCTCTTCTTTCATTAATGCGATATTTTTTTGATTGATAAGCTTTTCATTAAGCGAAGAAATACCTATGCTGACAATGTACCTGGCCATAATTTGCAGCAAATCCGCTGCAGCCTGAAACTTTTCTTTCGGCACTATGGAGATTTCCTCAACCATCTCGTCAACATTATACCTGTCCAGGTTAAGTTTTTTAAGATAGGAGGAGATTTCCGCCCTTTTGGCTTCTGTACTTTCTTCCATTAATACCTGTCCGCAAAGGACGGAACCCAGGTATCTCCCGTTTACAATAATTGGCGCAGCCAGATCAACCAGACCGGCATGGCAGTGGGACATAACCGGTTCCTGGGTTTGACTGGCTTCTAAGCCTAACCTGGCATCCGATTTTTCGCATCCTGCCAGGCCTTCGGGAGTCGAGCGAATTAGCCGGCAAAGCCTCGAAAAACAGCTGGGCTGTGTGATAGAAGTCCCGTCTTTATCAGCAATTACGGCGGCCAGCCCGGTGGCTACCGCAAATTTGTCCTGGATTTCCTGCAGGACTTCCACATCAATTATTTCCGTTAGACTTTCAACACCATACTGCTTCCTCCAGTCGGCGTCAGAGCACTGCATTTCCTATACCCCCATGGAAAAATTTTTTCAGAAGCGGTCGAAATTTGTCGTTATTTAAGTATACTATGCCGGCCCCTTAAATCCTTTTTCTCAATTTTGGCAAGCCAGCCCCGCCGGGGGTTAAGAATGTTTTAGGATGCGGAGGAAACCAACCTAAAAGTGTCCTTGGCGATTAAAAGCTCTTCATTCGTAGGAATTACAACAACTTTCACTTTCGAACCGGGAGCGGAAATAATTCCGGCAGTAGTGGCGGCGTTTGCTGCTGCATCAATGATTATCCCAAGGCCCTCTAACCCTTGACAGACTTTTTCCCTGACCACAGGAGAATTCTCTCCCACCCCGGCCGTAAAAATCAGAGCATCCAGACCGTTAAGGACAGCATAGTATGCCCCGATATATTTTTTCACTGCCCTGGCAAAAACCTCTAAAGCAATTATGCATCTTTTATCACCCGACCGGACTCCCTTTTCAATATCCCTGAAGTCGCTGCTGGTTTGGGAAAGGCCGTATATCCCGCTTTTTTTGTTTAAAATATCCATGGCCATGTCGATTGTCATAGGTTCATTTTTTACCAGAAATTCAATGATAGCCGGGTCAACCGTCCCGCTCCGGGTACCCATGGGAACTCCTTCCAGAGGAGTGAAGCCCATACTGGTATCAACTGATTTCCCGCCTTCAATGGCACAAATACTGCATCCGTTGCCTAAATGGCATGAAATTATTTTCAGGTCACTTAAGGACTTCCCAAGGATACCGGCAGCCTCATGGGCTACGAAACGGTGGGAAGTCCCGTGAAACCCGTAACGGCGAATTTTGTGCCTTTCGTAGTATTTATAGGGTAAAGCATATAAAAATGCCTCTTCCGGCATGGTCTGGTGAAAGGCGGTATCAAATACTGCCACCTGGGTAACATTGGGCATCAGGCGCCTGCATTCTTCAATTCCCGTTATGTTGGCCGGGTTGTGAAGAGGGGCTAACTGAATACAGGATTTTATACCGTCCAATACCTCTGAAGTAATTTTAACTGCCGAAGAAAACATTTCTCCGCCATGGGCAACTCTATGCCCGACAGCCTTAATTGAAGCAAGGCCGGGGATAACACCGGATTCCGGGCATGTTAATGAATTTAATACCGCCTTTAAGGCATCGGCATGGGACTCAAATTCTTTCCCTTCAGAAAGTAAGACCGGTTCCTTACCGGCGGGAT
>DDKP01000031.1:10039-10494 GCA_002339745.1 Firmicutes bacterium UBA2595
CCTGCCGCGACAATATCACCGTTAGCGCCGAAATATACAGCACAGCCTGCAAAAGCGGCAGGAGTGAAGCTAAACAGCTTTACGGGCATCACTAATACCATNNGACCGGTTCCTTACCGGCGGGATGATACCTGAAGCATCCTCCCTTCAACCCGATACGTTCTACAATACCTTTTGCCAATACCTGCTCATCCTGCATGTCAAACAACTGGAATTTAAGAGACGAACTGCCGCAGTTTAGTACCAATATTATCAATATCATCAACCCGCTTCAAATATTTTTTAAGATAAAGGGCACCGATTTTTAATCAGCGCCCCTGAGTTCCAGACTTACGAATATCCGGCAAACCTTATTCCAGGTCAGGTTTTTTCACCAGCTTGGGCAAAACGGCTGAAACCCAGCCGAGCAATATTCCAAAGATAAAGGGGACACCTGCCGCGACAATATCACCGTT
>DDKP01000160.1:0-12221 GCA_002339745.1 Firmicutes bacterium UBA2595
CGTACAGCTACTTCATTCCGCCCTTTTGGCGCCCCATATTTTCTTAACGGTCTGGCATTTGCTCAAGGAGCAGAGTCAAGGTTTTCTTTTCCCTGCCTCTCATGACCGTTAATTCAACTTTATCCCCGATTTTTTTCCTGTCGATAATAGTGCGTAGGTCGTCGAAATTCTCAACCGGCTCATTGTCAAAAGCGATAATTACATCCCCGCTCTTTATCCCGGCTTTGGCGGCAGGACCGCCCTCCGGCAGTTCACTGACAAATACCCCCTTTTGGGTCGCCAGGTTATAACGCTCTGCAATAGCCGGGTTTACATCTCCTCCCATGATGCCTATCCATGGGCGGATAACTTTCCCGTGCCTGATGATTGATTCAACAATCGGTTTCACGGTGTTGATCGGGATAGCAAAGTTCAATCCTTCCACATTCACATCCACAATCTTGATACTATTTATACCAATCACTTCGCCCCTGGAATTCACCAGCGCCCCGCCGCTGTTGCCGGGGTTGATGGCCGCATCAGTCTGAATCAGGCGGAATCTCTGTTCATCCACATCCACCGACCGGTTAACGGCGCTGATCACTCCTGCCGTCACAGTACTGGCAAATTTCTCACCCAGGGGATTACCGATGGCCACGGCCAGTTCTCCGACTCTTACCTTATCAGAATCCCCAAACTTTGCAGTCTTAAGACCCTTTTCATTTATCTTAACAACTGCTAGGTCGGTACGCTGGTCGGTTCCCACCACTTTTCCGTTCACTTGTTTACCGTCAGAAAGGGTCACAATCAGTTGGTCCGAATCGGCAATGACGTGGTAATTTGTGACAATGTACCCTTCTTCGTCAAAAATGACTCCGGAACCGGCGCCCTTTTCAACACGCTGATGGGCAAAAAATGTTGGCACATTAACCCTGTTACTGATTCCGACCACTGCCGGACTAACCTGGTCAGCAATTAGAACTACAGGAGATTCAGCAGTCGTTACAACAGGAGGCGGGGACTGGTTATTCCTCGGGGCATCCAGGTCAGGTTTAGTTTTTACCAGCGAGGGAACCATGACAGCTACAATTAATCCTCCGATTACCGCTCCCAGCAAAGCGGTAATTAAATAAGACAATAAACCGGGTCTTCGGTCATTGGTGTAAAAATACCGGTCGTCATTATACATCTTACCCCTCCTATTCCAGTTCCCATAGTTTACCAGGCAAACACCTGGGGGCCGTTTCCAGAATGAAATCCTTGCCCGGAGATAATCCATGCTCCCGCAGGATTTCAGCCACTGTGGTTAATGCCAGCTCGGGGTTGTTATTCTCCCTGCTGAGATGAGCCAGGGCCACGGCTCTAGTGTTCCCGCTTATTAGAGATGATAAACAGTGACCGGCGGCAATGTTGGACAGGTGGCCGCGATCGCTAAGAATCCTCTGCTTGAGCGCCCATGGGTACCTTCCTGTTTTAAGCATATGTAAATCATGATTGGCTTCAAAAATTAACAAATCGGAGCTGTCTAGAAGTTTCCTTGCCGAACCGGTCAAATAACCGGTGTCGGTTGCAATACCGGCGCTGACCCCTTTGCTGTGAAAACTAAACCCTATCGAATCAACCGCATCATGGCTGTTCTCAAAGCATTCTATTTTAAGGTCTTCAATTTCCAGTTTGCCTCCATTGTCTAAAACAAACCTGCTGCCTTCGGGAATCTCTCCTATGACCTTTTCAATTTCTTCCCAGGTTCTCTCGGTGGCAAAGACTTTGAGGTTATATCTACGCGCCAAAACGCCTGCTCCCCTGATATGGTCAAGGTGTTCGTGAGTGATCAGGATCCCTTCCAGTTCTGAAGGGTCTACCCTTATGGACTCCAGTCCCCGGACCAGACCCCTTCCGCTAAGCCCGGCATCTACAAGGACGGCAGAATTGTCCCCCGCAACATATGTACTATTCCCCGAACTGCCGCTAGCCAAAGTACAAACCCGCATATAACCCTCCCCAACCGATTTTACCGTTGTTTCTCCAGTATAATGGGTAACATAAAACAGACCATGGATGTCCATGGTCTTTTAGGTATCTTGTTTTAAACCTTAAATTTGCTGATGCGTTCCCGCAGTTCTGCCGCAAACTGAGCCATCCGCGAAGCGTTGG
Source organism: Firmicutes bacterium UBA2595 (assembly GCA_002339745.1). Classification (GTDB taxonomy): domain Bacteria; phylum Bacillota; class Thermincolia; order Thermincolales; family UBA2595; genus UBA2595. Next base: position 2,134 of record DDKP01000160.1, read on the forward strand.
AGTTGACCTGTTCATTGGTGTTCATCTGCTGCTGCGTGGATGCGGAGACCTGCTGGGTAGCTACCGAAACTTGATGGGCAATATTGTTTACCTTATCGATGGCCTGGACAACCTGGTTAATTCCTTTCGACTGCTGCTGTGCCGCCGTCGATATTTCTTGCACCATACGCACAGACTTATTGACTGTCTGTACAATTTCACTTAGAGCCTTCTGGGCATGAGAAGCTATAACAACTCCTTCTTCTACTTCTTTACTGCCTATTACCATAGAGTTGACTGCCCGGGAAGTCTCTTCCTGAATCACCTTGATCAGGTCGGCAATCTGCTGGGCTGCCTTGGCCGATCCCTCCGCCAGCTTCCTGACCTCATCGGCAACTACTGCAAAGCCGCGGCCGTGTTCACCCGCCCTGGCCGCCTCAATGGCAGCATTCAGGGCCAGCAGGTTGGTTTGGTCTGCGATAGATGTTATAACATTAACTATTTCCCCAATTTGTTCAGACCTTTCGTTCAGTGTTTTCACCACAAGAGCAGAATCGTTGACCGTTTCGGAAATTTTGTTCATCTTGTCAAAGGCCTTTTCTATTTCTTCCGCTCCCTTGAAAGCCAGTTCCGAAGCATTATGAGAAGCGGTATACGCCGCCTGGGAGTTAGCCGCAATCTGCTGAACCGCCGCCGACAGGTCACGGGTTATCTGAAGGGTTTCGTTCAGTTGATAGGCCTGTCCCTGGGTCCCTCCCACTATTTGTTGGATAGCGGCAGAAATCTGCTGGATGGAGGCCGTGGCTTGTTCTACGGCGAGAGATACCTGATTGGCCTCGGAAGCCACCCGGTTGGCAGTCTCCATATTCTGCTGAATAGTCGAGCGGATATCTTCCATCATCTTGTTGAAAGCCGCAGCCATACGGCCGAAAACGTCCCTGGTGGGAAAATAAATCTGCTGTGTCAGGTCTTTTTCCGCCACTTTACTTATTACATCCAGAAATATTTCAAATATCTTGACCAGCAGGCGGTTGACCATAAACAGCAACAGCAGGCCGAAACCGATGCCAATTGGAGCTACAAACGTAAACAGGGTAGAAATCTGTTCGGAAGTGGCCTTCAGATAGTAAAGCAAGAACGCCGTCCAGACAAGCGTTCCGCCGCCTGTTATACTTATAAATATTATGCCAAGCTTAACTAAAGGCTTAACTTTGAAGGCTTGCCTCTTTGACATAATATCACATCCTTAGACAAAATCTGATAAATGTATAGTTCTGCTTTTTTCATTTTTTTCCTGCAAGATTTTTAAAAAAAATGGAATATCTTGATAAACAGCTTTATAAAACTACGTTCTCCACATCCGCGCGCCTGCAGAAATAAGTTTTTCCTCGATATTTTCGTAACCCCGGTCAATATAATGAGTGTTGCAGATCTCTGTTACCCCCTCCGCAATCAGCCCTGCAATGATCAATGCCGCTCCAGCCCTAAGGTCCGAAGCTTTCACCTGGGCTCCTTGGAGTCTTTCCACACCCTGAATAATGGCCGTGCGCCCCTCCACCTTAATTCTGGCCCCCATTCGTTTCAGCTCGTCAGCTACCTGCAGCCTGTTTTCGAAGACGTTTTCCACAATGACGCTGGTTCCTTTGACAACCGTCAGCATGGCCATCATCTGGGACTGCATGTCTGTCGGAAACCCGGGGTAAGGCAGAGTCTTAATATCTATCGGTTTTAATGGTTCCTTTGCAACGACTCTCAATGCGTCATCCTCTTCGTTAATTTCCACGTTGGCCTCGCGGAGTTTAGCAATAAGCGGTTCAACGTGAGTAGGGATAACGTGTTCTATCAGCAGATCCCCTTTGGTTGCCGCCGCGGCTACCATGAAGGTTCCCGCTTCAATGCGGTCGGGAATTACGGAATAACGGCCTCCTCCCAAATGATCAACGCCTTCAACCTTGATGACATCTGTGCCTGCACCCCGTATTTTGGCGCCGATGCTGTTCAGGAAGTTTGCCAGGTCGACAATCTCCGGTTCTTTGGCGACGTTCTCCAAAATGGTCTGCCCTTTGGCCAAAGTGGCAGCCATCATGATATTTTCGGTAGCTCCCACGCTGGGAAAGTCCAGGTAAACCTTTGACCCAGTCAAGTAGTCACAGCTGCCAGAGATGAAACCATGATCCATGGTTATCCTGGCTCCTAAGGCCTGCAGTCCTTTGATGTGCAGGTCCATCGGCCGGCTTCCGATGTTGCATCCTCCCGGCAGGGCGATTTGGGCATTGCAAAAGCGGGCCAGGAGTGGTCCCACCAGGAGATTCGAAGCCCGCAGCTTTTTGACTTCCTTATATGGGGTCTTTGTCTTTATCGATTCCGGGGAAAATATTTGGACACTGTTATTATCTTTGTATTCTACTTTGACACCTAAATTAGAGATAATATCCAGCAGCACCCGGACATCGGTGATGTTCGGTATATTTTCAAGACAAACAGGTTTGCTGGCCAGCAGTGACGCAGATATTATGGCTAAGGCCGCATTTTTTGCTCCGCTTACCCTGACGGTTCCTTTCAGGGGTTGGCCTCCTGTTATACATAACTTTGACACCTTTAACCCTCCTCTGGCGCTAACCGGTCGAAAACTCACATTTATTGTATATTCTCGCTCCAGGCAATTATTCCTGCATGAAAAACAAAGATGCCCTTATAAGGCATCGGTCTTGTCTCCGTTAATTTGTCCGTTCTCAGCTGATCTGGATATCGTTGTGTACTCCGTTTATTCCTTCAAATGTCCTCACAACTTCTTCTGCCTTATGTTTTTGATCCGGGGTACCGACCGCCCCGTCAAGAAACACTGTTCCATCCACGACAAAACACCTTACTCCCCCCAAACCGTTTCTCCCCAGCTCTTCCCGGATGGCGTTAGTCAGATTGTAATCTGTTTCTCGTGAACCGTGCCTGGCGGCCAGCCGATTGTCTATCTTCTTTACTCCCTGTACCTGCGCGGCAACCCGCCTGGCAGCTTTAATCTGGCCCGGTGTGTCGACACCGCCTTCCAGTATCACAGTACCGTCATCGGTCCTGGTCTCGATATCCCTGGCGCTGACTGCTGTATTTCTTGCCAAAGCTGTCTCCACCATATTAGTTAGGGTAGCGTCATCTATATCAAAGTCACCTTGTCCCAGGTATATATAGCTTATTACATCTTTCACCCCCGGGGTCCTGGCGGCAAGTTCCTTGGCAGCCTCTTCCTCTGCAATAGTGGCGGCATTCCCCTCCAGGTAAACGATTCCTTCCCGTACTGTAACCTTGATTTGATGAAGGTCTACCCTGGGATCATTGTACAGCTTTTGCATAACTAACTCGTTAATCTCACTGTCTTCCAGAGGCCTGTCTATGGCCACGGTCAGGCTGTTATCAACCGATACCACACCCGGAACCTGTTTGACTACTTCACCGGCAGCCCATTTCTCTGCCAGGACATCTACAAATCCATAAAGAGTCACCTCCCCGTTGCGGGTTTCGATTCTTATATCATCGGTTCGCAAAAGCCTGGTGTTTTTTAAGGCATTTTCCACCTGACGCTGAATCAACGAATCCTGCTCTCTCAAAATCCATGGCCACCCTTTCAAGTTTTTGAATATTGTTTTATTTTTTCCCCAATTAACCAGAAAATATGAGTCCTTGACTTCCCAAAATCAATCGTCTGCCGCAATCCACCTTCTAAAGTCATTCTCGAACTGGTCTAAAGAAACACCGGTATTTCTGCGGAAACTCTCTTCCATTGTCAACCCTTTACCAAGGTCGTTTAAAATAGTTTTGATTGAGTCTTCCCCGTAATTATCGACGAGATACTGGATTGCCTTAAACGATTCAAAATAAGCCATTCCCTGGTCATTCAGGTTGTCGAATTCCCGGTCCATTAAATCGAACGGGTAAATATCGTCCTGTCCGCTGATTTCCCTGTATTCCACCTGGAATCCTGTTAACATTGACTCTTCGTATTGGGCAATCCCCTCGGTAAACCACCTGGTGTAATTACCGCCCGTTACATAATCCACTATCAAATGGGTCAGCTCGTGGGCCATGGGGCCTTCAGTTTCGAATTTCTCCTTTAATACCTGAGAGTCTGCATAATTCAACCACACATTTGGGGATAAAACTCGAATAACGCCAGCCCAGTAAACACCCATGGCGCTTTCGTCGGCCGCCCATCCAAAGCTTGTCCCCAGGGATTCTTTGGTAGGGTAGATAACAACCGTTATTTTGCTGGAGGAAATAAAACCATACCGTTTGCTGATAGGTTCATAGCTCTTTTCAGCGGTTTCAAGCACCAGGCGGGCAATATTGCTGTCCTGAGGCTGGTACCTGACAGTAAAATGCTCCCCCGCCAGCTCATCCCACTTTTCGGTTTGCCAGTTGATCTGTACTATAACGGCCTCTCTAAACATCCTGTATATAAAAGATTTTACTACAATCGGCTCTTTTATAAAAATAATAAAAAAAATAAGCAAACACAGAAGGATTAAAACCACCGTAATTTTGCTCGTTTTTGTCAGTAAAAAACCAGAGTCAACCGCTTGTGTCACGAGGTTGCCCATAGCATACCCCTCCTCTTTGGCTCTCCCTGAACACCATTATACAAGTTGCAGAACCGTAAACCTACAGGTAATAACTGGGGTGCGAGGGGTAACCCCTACATTAGAGGCTGGAGGTTAGAGGTTACAAATTGGATTGGAAGAGTGAATAGTCTGTAGAGCGGACTGAAGTCAGCTGTATGTTTGAGAGGCAGGAATATACCTGCCTCTCAAACTATCTCAGCGGGGTTGTTGCCGCACGAAGGAAAGTATCAATCCCGTTTATATTGCGATAAACTGGAGTTTGTCAACAGCCCCAAATTGCTTTTAGTTTTTAGGGGGTTGTGGGGGTACTGAACTGTCGCTCGGAGGGGGCGGGAGAGGCGCGCCGCTTTGCGGCGGCGGGGGCAAGGTTCCGCCGCTTTGAGACGAAGGTAGAGTACTGCTGTTGTTAAAACTAGCGATCAGCTCCTGAGCCCGTTGATAATTCGGGTCCTCCTTCCCTATTTTTCCTAGTTCTTTGATGGCCTCCTCCTTATTTTGTTTGCCTTCAAAGAGATAAATGGCGTAGTTCATCCTGGCTGTACTGAAATCAGGGTTGATTTCCAGGGCCTTTTTCACCAGCTCAATGGCCTTATCAGTATTTCCCGTATAATGATATGAAGTAGCCAGGTCTCCCAGTACCAATATATTATCCGGGGTCGTTTTCAACACCTCTTCATATTTCTGAATAGCTGATGCAAATTTATTGGCAGCGTCCTTGGATTTACCCTGACCCAACAGCTTCAGCGCCGCTTCAAAGTCCTGATTTGCCAAATATTCGGTTGATACTGTCGATCCACTGCCGCCTGAACCTGAGAAGGAGCCTCCTGTCCAGTAAAGTGAAACGGACAGCAACAGTCCTGCCGAAACAAAACCCACAATAATGTAAGTCATCACCTTGTTGCGCTTCCTTGCATTCATAAATGCCATGCTTATTCATCCTTTCAAGTACATTCATAATAGCTTAATGTATAATAACAGTACACCTTATAACATGTCTTCTTTCATTCAGAACATAATTATATCATAACCGTTAATCCATTAAAAGGGTTAATCACCGGCAGTAATTCCAATTGCAGGGGCTTGTCCAAAAAAAAAGCCTTATGGATAAACCATCCATAAGACTTTTGGTCTTACCTCAGATATTTTAGCGGGTTTTGGAAACTCCCTCCGTTTAGTACCTCGAAATGTAGATGGGAACCAGTGCTTCGCCCGGTTGAGCCGATACGCCCGATAAGGTCACCTCTCTGTACCCTCTGGCCAACTGAAACCTCATACCTGGATAAATGGGCATACCTGGTCACCAGGCCGTTGTCATGCCTTATAACAATCATCTTGCCATAGGCCCCTTCCCAACCGATGGCAACAACTACGCCTGACTCGGCGGCCCCCACGGGCTGTCCTTTAACTCCGTCAATGTCTATACCGGTATGCATTCTGCCCCAGCGCTTCCCGTACGGGGAAGTGATTTTTCCGCTGATGGGCCAGCCTAGTTTTCCGCTGCCTCCCCGGGTAGCTACTACGTATTTAGTCCCTTTTATCACGACCTTATCCACAGCCGGCTTAAGCACCTGTTCCTGCAGTACCTCTTTCTTGACAACGGCGCCGTTCTTCATGACCAGCCTGTATCTAACCCGTCTTTCTCCGTTTTCTCCTTTTACTTTAACTTGCTCTCTCCCGCGCCACATACTGCGGTCTGATTTCACAATAACTTTATAGGGGAGGGGCTCATTAACCGTCATCTCACCCGTAACCATAACATTAATCAACGGCTCATGGGCTACCAGATTTATTTCCTGGCCAATGTTGAGTCGCTCACCCTTAATGGAGGGATTTACCTTCAAAAGGTCCGACACGTGCATATCATTAGCGCGGGCAATAGACCAGAGGGAATCTCCTTCCTTAACAACATGAACAACTTTTTTCTGGGTTCCTTCTTTCAAACGCTGTAAAGCCTGCTCGGCTGGCAGTACTTCCCTGAGGGATACCGGTACATCAACCAGCTCGACGTTCTCATGGAATGATACGGCTGTAACATTTATACCATCGGACTTATAAGACTTTTTCAGCTGGTCAAGTATGTCTTCTGCGGTTTGGGCATCCTTGACAACAACTGCAATCTGGCCGTTAACCTTTATTCCCGTAGAAACAGCAACATAGGTCAGGTTTTTATTGAGTTTCTGCTTTAGGGACATTAGGTTATCAATCTGGTACCTCTTGGCCTGTGTAGCCTTAAAAGCTACCTGCTGCTTGACATCAACTCTCCTCTGCCATGCCAGGGCCTTCTCCTCTTTCAGTTCGGATATAAGCTCTTCGGCCTTTTCCTTTTCAGCCACTACCGCAATTCTTGAACCGTCAACCTCCACTGCGAAGGCATCTACACTGGAGCTGGCCCTGATGAGAAACCCACCCAGGATCACAATAACTGCAGCAAGAGCAATTGTATTAGGGTTAAATTTTTTGTAATATCTCCCGGGTAAACGAAGAGAAATCTTAATCTTGTTTAATTTAAAACGGTTGGCTGAAAGATCTGCCAGTCTTAACTTAGGAAGTGAATCCTTCAGCGTTCTTAAGCGCGCCAGTGTAATCTGGGGATATTTTGGTTTGGGAATTGAAATCCTTGGTAATTTCAGGTTTGAGACCGTCCGGGAACACCAACTCAGGAACTCCGGTATGCGGAGATGCCCGGATAAACTTCCTGCAGGCTCCAGGGTATTTTTTTGGTATTTCTTATGGCTTCTTTTCTGTGATGATGAGTGGCAGTACTTTGCTCTAAGAACTTTCTCTATTTTTGCTTTTTTGGTTTGTCCGGTGGAAAGTCCGAGTTCAGGAAGTTTCTCTGGGCGTATCTTGGCGAGGGCTGTTACCAGCATTGTTTTCACCCTGACAAGAAGCCCCTTGATGCCGTCCTTGTTCGACTCCATACTCGCTCCTTTCTGAACAATTCCCCCGTATCTGATAAAAAAAGACATTCTTTTGGGATGTCCTTAAATCATTTTCACTAAAAGTATAATTAATTATAACACAGGAAACCTTTTCCGTAAACATAAATTTTACGACAAGCGTTTAAACCGCCCTGTTTTGGCCGGTTTTTAATGAATATCTGCAATTAATTCACTGGTTTTCGCTGAATATCGTTAAAGTTCGCTAAATCTCATTAGCACCTGCTCTTAAGACCTGAAGATAAATAGCACATTCCAGGCGTTTTTTCTCCAGTTCGCATCCGACGTGATAGGGTTGCAGAATCGTTTTGTTAGCCGCCTGGGCATTGGCATGGCAGCCCCCGCCGCAGTGGAATTTGGCCCAGCACTTACGGCATGTTTCCTTGTTGTATATATGAGCGTTCCGGAACCGGCTGACCAGGCCCATGTTAACGACACCTTCCCAAACACTGCCAAGCCTGAAGCCGGCCATTCCGACAAACTGGTGACAGGGGAATAAATCCCCTTCAGGTGTAACAGCCATATACTCGTGCCCGGCTCCGCACCCGGACAACCTTTTTGGAAGACATGGACCGTTTTCCAGGTCAACGTTAAAATGAAAAAACTCAAAAGGGCGTCCTTCATTGGCACAGTGAATGTAATCCCTGACGAGAGTTTCATATTCCTGAAAAATGACGGAGAGGTCTTCTTCTTTTATAGACCATTCCTCCGAGAGAGGGCCCACCACAGGTTCAACAGAAATATACCTGTACCCAAGGTCAGCAAGATGGAGAACATCCCGGGAAAAATCGAGGTTATGACGGGTGAAGGTTCCCCTGACAAAATAATTTTCGTTATTCCTGCTTTCAACAAAAGCCGATATCTTCGGCCGGATGACGGAATAACTTCCCCTACCGGTTCCGGCAATTATCCTCATGGCATTGTTTACACCCGGTCTCCCATCGAGGCTTAAGACTACGCTTATATTCTCGCGGTTGAGAAAGTCTGTGACCTCATCATTTAATAACAGGGCATTAGTAGTCAGGGTAAACTTGATCTCCTTGTTCTGTCTCTCTGCCTCCGCCCTGCCATAGGAAACAAGGCTGCGCACCGTTTCAAAGTTAATCAGGGGCTCTCCGCCAAAGAAATCTATTTCACAGTGCCGGCGTGCCCCGCAGTTTTTTAAAAGAAAATCAATTGCCCGCTCCCCAGTTTCCAGCGGCATCAAGGACCGCGTACCGCCAAAATTACCGCTGCCCGCAAAACAATACCTGCACCTCATATTGCAATCGTGGGAAACATTCAGGCACAGGGATTTTACTAAAAACCTGTCATCGCCGCCGAAAATTTTCTCTTCATAACTGTCTCTGGAGTAAAGCAGCCCATTCTGTTGAAGGCCGGCGATTTCCTGCAGCACTTCTTCTATTTCATTGAGCGGGTATTTCTGTGAATACTTGGTCAGAATTTCTTTTTTAGATAAGGTACAAAAATCGTCAATAACTTCCCAGGCCAGTGAATCCATCACATGGACCGCGCCGCTGTTAACATCCAAAACTATCTTCGTTCCGTCTATCTCAATCTTATGTATCAATTCAACTTCCCCCACGAAAAAATAACCCAACCCGTCAACCGGATTAGGTTTCTTTTGACCAGCGATTTTCTTACTTTGCACAGACCTGGTTTCCTACGGTACAGGACGTCTTGCAGGCTGATTGGCAGGATGCCTGGCATTCCCCGCAACCGCCCTTATTGATAGTGTGTTGAAGATTAGACTTATTAATCGTCTTAATGTGCTTGCTCATCTGATGGCCCCCTATGTAAATGATATGGTTTGAATAAATTAATGGAGCGGATGACGGGGCTCGAACCCGCAACCCTCGGCTTGGGAAGCCGATACTCTGCCAATTGAGCTACATCCGCAGTAAAATCAGTAGTCGACCTCTTCCGTAAAATATATTATAAGACTTTCGGGATTATTAGTCAAATGGTGAATTGAAGAAATTTTTTATCTGTTAAGAGTATTCGTATTTAAATCAAACTCTAATCGCTTCGTTTTTCCAGTACTTTTCTGGGGTGTAACTTTAATAGAATATCCATGGCATAAATAAACAACCAACAGGTAATCCCATAATACCACCCCTTAAAAACACAACTTCTGGGAATACATCGAAGTCCCGGAAAAAACCGGTGACGCAGCTATGCGCCGCATTTCAACAGCCGTCAAAACAGAAGGGGTTATTGACTTTTTTTCAAAAAGTCAATAACCCCTGTTCATTTAATAGCTGGTGACCCCTACGGGATTCGAACCCGTGTTACCGCCGTGAAAGGGCGGTGTCTTAAACCGCTTGACCAAGGGGCCAATTCGGAAGTCGGTCGTCGGAGGTCGGTCGTCGGTTCCAAGTATTTCTATCTGATTTTTTCTGACACATCTAATATCTGATTTGGTGAGCCATGCTGGACTCGAACCAGCGACACCCTGATTAAAAGTCAGGTGCTCTACCAACTGAGCTAATGGCTCAAAAAGGAGTCTCACAGGTACATATGTTACTACAAAGATAATATATTGTCAACCCATTTTTTT
>DDKP01000160.1:12528-13089 GCA_002339745.1 Firmicutes bacterium UBA2595
CCCATTTTTTTGTAACCTTTTTTTTGTAACCTGTGTACCCTCTATGATATGCTCTCACCTTTAGTTTCCTGAACAAGCTGGGTCAGAGTCACGTAGTCGGTTTTTCCGCTACCCAGGAGCGGCAATTCATCAAGGTGTAAAATTTCAGTCGGGCTGATTAACATATTGTAATGGTTACGGTTCAAAAAATCCCTGAATTCCCGCAGGGAACAACCAGAATCTGTCGTAACAAGAACCACTTTTTCCCCTTTTTTGGGGTCCGGGACGCTAACAGCCGCATAACCTTTGGCGGAGCCGTAACACCTGCCCGCCAGTTCCTCGACCTGGTCAAGACTTATCATTTCTCCGCTTATTTTAGCAAATCTTTTCAGCCGGGATTTAATCGTGATATATCCACTGTCGTCTACTGATACAATATCTCCGGTATCATACCACTCGCCGGCCGGGACAAAACCGCGGTCATGAATAAGATATCCTTCCATAACGTTTAGCCCCTTGACGAGAAGGCTGCCACCGTCTGCAATGCCCTCCACGCTCTTGATTTTATATTCAATACCGGGC
>DDKP01000168.1 GCA_002339745.1 Firmicutes bacterium UBA2595
CCAGATGGCAGGCCAGTGGCGGTTAGACAGGAACAACCAGTTGGACGCCCCGGCAAACCCGGGGACAGAAAAACCGGCGTAAGGAAACCGGTTCCGCGAACCGAAAAGCGCGACGAAAGGCTTGAGAAGAAATTCCTGGATGAAAGAAAGCAGCAGCCCAAAAAATCTGAAAAGCGGGTTGCTGTGTTAGATACTCCAGATAAAACCAAACCTGCGAAAAAACAAAAGCCGATTGTGATAGGTGAATCGATTTCAGTTCAGGAGCTGGCTGCAAAATTAGCCAAACCTGCTACCGAACTGATTAAAAAACTTATGGCCCTTGGGGTATTGGCTACCATCAACCAGGAAATAGATACAGATACCGCAGCTATCCTGGCCGGAGAATTTGGCCGGGAAGTTGAAGTGAAGATTGAGGATGTTGAAATTGACCTGTTGGGAGAAGCTGAGGATCAACCGGAAAGTCTAACCACGCGTCCGAGTGTTGTGACTGTGATGGGACATGTTGACCATGGAAAGACTTCGTTGCTTGATGCAATCAGGGAAGCTAACGTTACGGCCAGTGAAGCGGGAGGGATAACCCAGCACATCGGCGCTTACCAGGTGGTGCATAACGGCAAAAAGATCACGTTCCTGGATACACCGGGGCATGAGGCGTTCACTGCCATGAGAGCTCGCGGGGCACAGGCAACTGATATAGCCATAATAGTCGTTGCTGCGGACGATGGGGTTATGCCACAGACTGTTGAGGCAATAAACCATGCCAAGGCGGCTAAAGTACCAATTATAATTGCTATCAATAAAATGGATAAACCTGGGGCCAATCCCGATAAAGTCAAACAGGAACTCACGGAATACGGCTTGGTACCGGAAGAGTGGGGAGGCGAGACTATCTGTGTCCCGGTTTCAGCCAAGACCAAGCAGGGGCTTGAAGACCTTCTGGAAATGATTCTGCTGGTGGCCGAGATGCAGGAACTGAAAGCTAATCCTGCACGTTTAGCTAAGGGTATAGTAATTGAAGCCGAACTGGATAAAGGACGGGGACCGGTAGCCACAGTACTGGTTCAAACCGGAACCCTTGAAATCGGTGATTCTATGGTAGCCGGGGCAGCATTTGGTAAAGTGCGCGCAATGATTGACGACAAAGGTCGCCGGGTCAAGAAAGCGGGGCCTTCCACGCCGGTAGAAGTACTGGGACTGTCCGACGTTCCGTTAGCTGGGGATCTTTTCCATGCCGTAAAGGATGACAAAACAGCCAAAGCCATTGCAACCAGGAGAATCATCAAAAAGCGTGAAGAGGACCTGAAAGCTACGGCCAAAGTATCTCTTGACGACCTGTTCAAACAGATCAAGGAGGGGCAGGTCAAAGACCTAAATATAATTATCAAAGCGGATGTACAGGGTTCTATTGAGGCCTTAAGACAGTCACTCCACAAACTTTCTAATGACGAGGTAAGGGTAAATCCCATTCATGGAGGCGTTGGCGCAATAACCGAAACCGATGTTATGCTGGCTTCCGCATCAAATGCGATAATTATTGGGTTTAATGTGAGACCGGATACCAATGCCCGTAAAGCAGCCGAAAGGGAAAAAGTAGATCTCAGGTTATACAGGGTAATTTACAATGCCATTGAAGATGTAAAATCTGCCATGGTGGGCATGCTGGAACCTGAGTTTAAAGAAGTGGTTGTGGGCAGGGCTGAAGTACGGCAGACATTTAAAGTTTCAAAATTGGGAACTATAGCCGGGTGTTATGTAACAGAGGGTAAAATTACCAAGAATGCCGAAGTAAGGGTGATCCGAGACGGTATAGTTATTTACGAGGGCAAACTGGAATCCCTGAAAAGGTTTAAGGATGATGTGAAGGAAGTCCTCGAGGGCTTTGAGTGTGGTATAATGGTCAGCAAATTCAATGATCTCATTGAAGGAGACATAATTGAAGCTTTTGTTATGGAAGAAGTCCAGAGAGAACTTTAACCGGCAGTTTAGCATAATTGTGTGGGGGTGGTCCCATGGTTTCTCACAGGGCTAACAGGGTAGCCGAGGAGATCAAAAAAGAAATAACACAAATGCTGAGAGATGAGATAAAAGACCCGCGAATCGGGTTTGTCACCGTTACCGGAGTAGAGGTATCACCAGATATTCGTTATGCCAAGGTTTTTGTCAGTATTTTGGGCGGAGATGAAGCAAAGGTGCAATCAATGCAAGCGCTGGAAAAGGCAAAAGGTTTTGTGCGCGGAGAACTGGGCAAGAGGATGAGGCTGCGATATACTCCCGAGGTCAGTTTTAAGTTTGACCCTTCGATAGAGCATGGAGCCCATATAATGAAATTGCTTGCAGAAGTCAAAGATACGGAGAACGAATATGAATAGTCTTGCGGAAATAGCTAGTTGTTTGCGAAAAGGGAAGAAAACCGTGATTTGCGGGCATTCTATGCCGGACGGAGACAGTGTAGGGTCCGCTCTGGCAATGGGATTACTTCTAACAGAAATGGGTATGGAAAATTACATAGCAATGCCTGATCCTATCCCGGCGATGTTTAATTTTCTCCCGGGAGTGAATAATTTGGTACCTTATGACTGCCTTCCGGGAGATTGTGACCTGGCTGTTGTCCTGGACTGTACAGACCTGAGTCGGTTAGGGGACGAACTGGGTGAAATCATAGGGAGAATTCCTATGGTGGTTAACATTGACCATCATATCAGCAACCATGAATTCGGCCACTGTAATTACGTAGATGCAAAAGCTGCGGCAGCAGGTGAGATAGTATACGACCTGATAAAAATAATGAATGTTCCTCTTACTGATGCGATGGCTGTTAATTTGTATACGGCCATTGCGATGGATACTGGGTCATTCAGGTTCGACAACACCACAGACAAGACTCATGAAATAGCTGCCGAATTGATGAGAGCAGGTATTGATACTGCCGAAATTAATAAGAACCTGTTTGAAAAAAAGGACCTCGTTCAATTAAGACTCCTGGGTTATGCCCTGACCAACCTGAAAACTGCCGGTCAAGGGAAGGTGGCCTGGGTTACGGTTCCTCTGCATATTATGAACGATTTGGGAGCTAACGACGAACATGCCGACGGTATCATAAACTATCCCCGCATGCTGAACGGAGTGGAAATCAGCCTGCTGTTCAGGGAAATCAGCCCACACAGGTTCAAGGTGGGTTTTCGCTCAAAAAAGCACGTAGATGTCAACAGGTTAGCTGCTCATATTGGAGGAGGAGGACACCCAAGAGCATCAGGCTGTATGGTTGAGGGGACGCTGGATGAAGTGGAACAAAAGGTAATTGGCTTGTGCATACAAGCACTGGAATCAAACAGTCAGAGAACCTAAATATACACGGCTGGTGGGAAAATGGACCACAAGGAGATTCACGGGATACTGAATGTTCTAAAACCGCCGGGAATGACATCCCATGATGTGGTTAGTTTTATTAGACAGACCTTAAAGATAAGAAAAGCCGGGCACACCGGCACACTGGACCCTGGAGTGGCCGGGGTGCTGCCTGTCTGTCTGGGGAAGGCAACAAAAATAATCGAGTACATGTCAGATGATATTAAAGAATACCGGGCAGAAATAACGTTAGGCAGGAGTACGGATACCCATGACGGGTTCGGCCGGACCGTTCACACCGCTGACGCTTCGGTTCTAGACGAAATAAAGGTAAGGGAAGCCGTTATGAATCTGGTCGGCCGGCAGGAACAAGTACCGCCGATGGTGTCAGCTCTTAAATTCAAGGGCAGAAAGCTGTATGAACTTGCCAGGGAAGGAATCGAAGTTGATCGGAAATCCAGAGTGATACAGGTGTTTGAAATTAATATTGTCAGGTGCCAAGGTTTCGGGACTCCTAATCCTAAAGCCCTGTTTGATATAAAATGTTCGAAAGGCACTTATATCAGGACAGTATGTCATGATTTAGGCGAGAGACTGGGCTGCGGCGGGTTTATGTCTTTTCTGATCAGAACCGGGACAGGCATGTTCAGGATTTCTGAAGCCTTGCTTTTGGAGGAGATTTCCCAGATGGTTACTTTGGGTAATATACTGCAAGCGGTTTTACCTCTGGAGAGAGCGTTGTCTTTTGAACGTGTATGGGTTTATGATGGAGTTGTACAGTTTGTCAGGCAAGGGAACCGTATTTTCCCACCAGGGGTAGAACAGATGCCTTTCAAGTTGGAGGAAAACCAGCTGGTTCAGTTGGTCAACAGGAATATCGGATGCCTGGCGGTAGCTAAAGTACTTTATGATAAAAAGCCCGACAAATTCAGGGATGAATTGGGCAGATACATATTTCAACCGGTAAAAGTATTCTGCTAAGGGGAGATACAATGGATATTTACCATGGGTTGGATAGCATTGAATACAACCGGATAGCGATGGCTCTGGGAAATTTTGATGGTGTTCACCTGGGTCACAGGGAACTAATCCGCCGGACAGTGGAAGTGGCTGAAAAAATTAACGGTACGCCGGCGGTTCTGACTTTTGACCCGCACCCATTAAAAGTCCTTCAGCCTGACTGTTCTCCCCCTCTGCTTCTGACCAAGGAAGATAAAGTAAGAATTCTACGCGAATTGGGAATCAAATTACTGATTATATCTCCATTTTGTGATGATGTTTCCCGGCTTTCGCCCGAGGAATTTGTAAAGAATATCCTGGTGGATAAATTTAAAGCTCAGGCTGTTGTAGTTGGATATAACTATAACTTTGGTTACAAAGGAGCAGGTAATGCCCAGGACCTTGTCCGGTTGGGGAGTGGATGTGGAATTGAAGTGCTGATTGTGCCTCCGGTTCGGATTGACGGGAAAGAGGTTAGCAGTACTTTAATCAGGCAGTTATTGCTCAAGGGAAATGTTTCAGACGCAGCAAAATTTTTAGGTTATTTTCCTTTCATTGTAGCCAGGGTAGTAACGGGTGATAGGAGAGGGACGCAGATTGGTTTTCCGACAGCAAATATAAATCTTCCCGATGATATCCTGGTCCCTGCCAACGGGGTTTATGCCGTAAGAGTACATGTAAACGGCCGGCTGTTGAACGGAGTGGCTAATATTGGGATTAAACCTACATTTAACCTGAACCAGCCGAAAAACCTTGAGGTCCATATATTTAATTTCACCTCTGACCTGTACAGTGTTGAAATAAAAGTGGATTTTATCCAAAGAATTCGTGGTGAACAGGAATTCCCGTCCGTGCAGGAACTGATAGCACAAATCAAAGACGATGTCAGGGAAGCTCACCGGATTTTAAACCCGCCGAACCAAGAATAAACTGATATGGCTCAAAATATACTAATTAATATACTGCC
>DDKP01000153.1:0-15261 GCA_002339745.1 Firmicutes bacterium UBA2595
GCTTCCGCCTAACGGCGGATCGCAGGCCAGTGAACGTCAGCTTCGCTCTACGGAACACACCTGCCTCTCAAACGTACAGCCGACTTCAGAGTCGCCCTCGGAAAGTATTCATCCCGTTTATATTGCGATTAACTGGAGTTTGTCAACAGGCCTCCATTTATTTATGGGACAGCTCCTTTTTTGCATATAGCCACAGGGATATGAATATATCATTACAAAACTCTAATTTTACCGGGGGTTGTCTATGAGAATATACTATATCAGCTTTAATATCCTTATAAAAAGGACCATAACGGTTCTCTTGACTGTCCTTGCCGCATTTCTTACATTTAAGATCTTACAGTACAACCTGTTTCAGCCGGCTGTCAGCAATTTTGAACCGATATACCAGGGGAGGGCCGGGCAGAAGAAAATGGCCCTTACCTGTAATGTTGTCTGGGGGGAAGAGTATGTTCCCCAGATGCTTGAAATTTTAAAAAAAAAGAACGTTAAGATGACTTTTTTTATGGGGGGCAAGTGGGTCAGGGATTTTTCTGATTTGACCCAAAGGATTGCTGAATCACACGAACTTGGAAATCACAGTTATTCCCACCCCCATCCCACATTTATCTCAAAAGAAGATAATATAAAAGAAATAAAAAAAACCGAACAGGCTGTGTATGAAGCAACAGGCCTGACCACCAGGCTGTATGCGCCGCCCTATGGAGAGTTTAACAAAACGGTTCTGGAGGCAGCCGGTGAATGCGGGTATAAAACAATCCTCTGGAGCATTGACACGCGGGACTGGCAGCGCCCATCACCGGACGTTATTATCAGGAGAGTATGCGATAAGGCCCATAACGGCGCAATAGTGTTGATGCACCCTACCGAACCTACCGTGAAAGCGTTGCCTGTCCTAATCGACCGGCTGGAGCAGATGGGATACCGGCTGGGCACGGTATCAGAAGTACTGGACGGTGCGCAGCTCTAAATTTATTTGCCACAGAGGCTGGTTCTCTGTGGTTAATTTGTGCTTAAACGTGAAGGGGAGAGCGGATTGAACAGAGTAAACTGGAAGAGTGTGCTAAGTCTAAGTGCGTTATTAATATTTGCATACCACGCCAGCGCTTTTGCTTATGACCCTTTGGAATTGTCGGCCGATGCTGCTATTTTGATGGATGCCAAAACGGGACAGGTACTGTATGTAAAAAACCCGTTCAAAAAAAGACCTCCGGCCAGCACCACCAAGGTGATGACAGCTATCCTGGCTATAGAGACCGGGAGACTTAAGGAAATGGTTACTATCAGCAGGAGTGCCGCAGGGGTTGAAGGTTCCAGCATATACCTCGCCCAGGGGGAGGTTCTGTCCCTGTCAGACCTTTTATACGGCGCCCTGCTGAAGTCGGGAAATGACGCCTGTGCAGCTATCGCCGAACATATCGGAGGAAGTATAGAGAAGTTCGCGGTGCTGATGAATATAAAGGCTATGACGTTAGGGGCTGTTAACACAAATTTTGTTAACCCGCACGGTCTTCCGGATAAGGATCATTACACATGTGCCTACGATCTGGCTCTAATAGCCCGCTATGCCATGAAAAACAGGACTTTTTCCGATATGGTTAGCACGAGGAATAAGGTGATCGACTGGCCCGGCAAGCCCTGGGACCGCCAGCTGGAAAACACCAACAAACTGCTTTGGAGGTATTTGTGGGCTGAGGGAGTGAAAACGGGGACCACAGGTGAGGCCGGGCAGTGCCTGATTTCGTCGGCCAGCAGAGATAACCGGGAACTGGTAGCCGTGGTGCTGCGAAGCGGCAACCGGTGGTCTGATTCCATAAAACTGTTTGAGTACGGGTTTAAGCGGTTTGAATATTCCCAGGTGGCCGTCGCCGGGGCTGAGTTTGCAAATTACCCGGTTAAGAATGGGAAAAGGGAAGAGGTTCCCGTGGTTTATCACAGTGATTTAGGTATTCTTGTACCTATTGAAAAGGCCGGCGCTGTGGAAAAGAGAGTTCAGATTGACTCTCACCCGGAAGCCCCTGTCAAGAAGGGACAGGTCCTAGGCTCTATTTCCTACCTGGTGGATGGTTCGATAGCAGGTAAGGTAAGTCTCATTGCCGGCGCTCAAGTTGACCGGCACGGCATTTGGGACAGGTTTGTCAGGTGGTGCCACGAAGCTTTTGCCGGCATTTTTAGACAGATTTCAACGAAATTTTAAAAAAGGTGGAGGAATTTCCCCGGTTTTCTCGAATCAGATATCCTGTTAAAGCATCATGGGAGGTCTCAATTTAATGCAGAAAAAAGAAACTTTACCAAACGGAGTAAGAATCGTTACAGAAGAAATACCGCATGTACGTTCGGTATCTATAGGTATATGGGTAGGAGCGGGTTCCAGGGATGAGAACGAGGCCAACAACGGGATAGCTCACTTCATTGAGCATATGATGTTTAAGGGTACAGCCAGGAGAACGCCAAAGGAGATTGCCGAAACGCTGGATGCGGTTGGAGGACAGCTAAACGCCTTTACATCAAAGGAATATACATGCTACTATGCCAAGGTTTTGGACGAGTATTTGGACACTGCGATAGACCTCCTCGGTGATATGTTTTTTAACTCGTTGTTTCTGGAACAGGAAGTTGAGAAAGAAAAGAATGTCATCATCGAAGAAATTAAAATGTACGAGGATGCCCCGGACGAACTGGTCCACGATATCTTTGCCAGCACCATGTGGCGGGGGCATGCCCTGGGAAGGCCAATTATCGGTACTGAACAAATTATCAGGGGGTTAACCCCGGATGATATCCGTGATTTTATAAACCGGTTTTATACCCCGGACTCTCTGGTAGTTGCAGTTGCCGGGAACATAAAACACCAGGATATTGTTAATAAACTGCGGCCTGTCTTCGGGACTGTCCCGAAACATGGGGAAAAGCGGAACTATACGGCGCCTGA
This sequence comes from Firmicutes bacterium UBA2595, assembly GCA_002339745.1. Lineage (GTDB taxonomy): Bacteria > Bacillota > Thermincolia > Thermincolales > UBA2595 > UBA2595. The sequence goes on from DDKP01000153.1 coordinate 2,933, forward strand.
GTCCCACTGCCTTGTCCATGTCAAGAGAAAGGATACCGAACAGATTCACCTCTGTATAGGCGCTCCTGGCCTATCCATGGATGACAGGGATATATATGTGCTTCATGTCCTTAACACCATTCTAGGCGGCGGCATCAGCTCACGTCTTTTCCAGGAGATAAGGGAAGAAAGAGGATTGGCTTACTCAGTCTTTACCTACCACAATTCATATCGCGATGCCGGGTTGTTTTCTATTTACGCCGGACTGAGCAGGAACAATCTGAATCAGGTCATATCACTGGTCGGTAAAGAGTTGAGAGACCTCCGTGTTAACGGGATAACAAAAGCGGAACTTTCCAGGGCAAAAGAACAGCTGAAGGGAAGCCTGTTCCTCGGACTGGAGAATGTAAGCAACCGGATGAGCAGGCTGGGCAAATCGGAACTCTGTCTTAACCGCGTAGTGACCGTGGAAGAGGCGGTTGAAAGAATAAAAAACGTAACCGTTGAAGATGTCGTGGACCTGTCTCGGAAGCTATTTAAAAAAGAGAACATTGTCGTTACCTCAATCGGCCCGGAAGTGGACGAAAAACAGTTCGAAGTGGTTATTGACTAGGAGGTGCACATGGAAGAAGTAAAGGTGTTTGTCAAAAGGACTCCTGCCGGGCAGGGACTTCCCCTGCCCAGATATATGACGACAGGGGCAGCCGGAATGGACCTCCATGCTGCTGTGGACGAGACCGAGGTACTGGAACCGGGCGAAATCAAGCTGATTCCAACGGGAATATCCATAGCCCTGCCGGAGGGGTATGAGGCTCAAATCAGGCCACGCAGCGGCCTGGCCTTAAGGCATGGAATCACTATGGTTAACACCCCCGGAACTATCGATGCGGATTACCGGGGGGAAATCGGGTTAATCCTGATCAACCTGGGAAAGGTGCCCTTTGAGATTAAAAGAGGTGACAGGGTAGCACAGATGGTCATAAACAAGCTCTCAAGGGCGGAACTGTTTGAGGTGGAGGACCTGGAAACCACTGACCGCAATTCCGGTGGATTCGGTTCCACAGGCAAAATGTAAACTTTTTCAAAACCCCGAGAATAGCCAGGGAAAGTTTCACATAAATATTATTTAAGGGGTGTCTGGTTTCATTGGTAACCGTTCCCAGTCGGAGGGGGTTTAAACCGTGAACAGTTTCAGGCTGAGTGACCTGGAGGGAAAAGAAGTAATTAACCTGGTTGACGGAGCCAGGCTGGGCGTTATCGGTGAACCTGATATGGTGATTGATATAAATACCGGCGAAATTCAATCCATAATCCTGCCAAGAAAAAACAATTTAATCAGCTTGTGGATGGACCGACAGCGTTTGATTATACCCTGGCATTCCGTAAAAAAAATAGGCAATGAAGTAATTATCGTTGAACTGGATAACACTGTACCCAACTTAACTCGATATCCAGGATAGGAGGGGTTATCAAAAAGTCAACCCCTCTCATTTTTGAAAAAAGTCAATGGGAAGGGCAATTGTGTTCCTCGAAGGGGGGCTGGTGGACGATACTATGCTGCTCTGTGGAACACACCTGCCCTTCCTTAATTTCTTTTAATAATCCTTGACCTTTTTAATAAATTTTTAAAGGCACGGACGAAAAGAGGAACCATGGCTAAACCGGCGGCCAGATAAGAAGCTATCAGAAATGCTTTAAACGCCAGGAAAAAACCCAGCTCAAAGTTTTTTTCCAGGAATTGGACCATTGAATTGTATGCCGTTATCCCGGGCACAAGGGGAATGATACCCGAGACGATATATACAGTTACCGGCTGTTTTTGAATCCTGGCGAAGATTTCAGCCGTCAGGCCGACGGCGATAGCTCCTGACACGGCTGCCACCAGTTCCGGAATGTTTTGACGGGCAATCAGGTCCCTGACTGCCCACCCGGACATGCCTGCCAGACCGACAGTAAACCAAGCCGATCGGGGTGTCCTCAATGTAATGCCGGTGAAAGAGGAAGTTGTCAGGGCAAGGAACATTTTCATCAGCAAGCGGGCGGCCTCCAATCATGATAGTGAGTAGTAACCAATAGTCAGTGACCAGCGGCCGGTCGCCAGGCGCCGGGTGCCAGGTGTTAATATTATAGGATCTAAGAAACAACTACTACACAGGGGGCCATAAATTACCCTTAAAACAAGAGTTTACGGATGTAACTCCCATAAAGGGCCAGAGAAAAGCCCACTCCACCGGCCAGGGCGGCGGCTACCAGCAACGCTTCAACCAGTCTGAGGGTCCCTGACAGGAGATCACCGGAAATAAAATCCCTGACGGCATTTGTAAGAGCTACTCCCGGGACCAGAGGGAGCAGAGCTCCTACGATAATTTTATCCAGGTGTTGCCCAAAACTGAAATCCACGAATAAACTGGCAATAAGACCGGCAAACAGACCTGCCATGTAGTGCTGAAAAACGTATGCCAGGTTAAAGGCTGTTGCTCCCGTCAGTATCCTGACCACGGCGGTGGCAATAATGGCCGGCAGCAGGTCGGCAGCGCTGCCTCCCAGGAGAAAAGTGGCGGACCCGGAAGCTAAAGCGCCTGCTGTCAGGACCAGTGGAAAACGGTAGTCTTTGGGTTCAGCCTCGATACTCCTGATTTTTGACAGGCCTTCGGCCAGGGAAACCTTCCCACCGGAGAATTTTCTGGAAATATCGTTGACTTCGGAGACAACAGCCAGGTTAATATCCCTGGCATGAATCCGCTTTGCTTTAGTCAGGCGGGTATCTCCGTTTTTAGCATTAATAATAATACCGGTGGGAAAAACCAGGACTTCGGTCTCAGTTAGGCCTGCCCTGGTGCATATACGCCGGATAGTGTCTTCCACCCGTGAGGTTTCTGCACCGTTTTTAAGAAGCATTTCCCCGGCCAGACCGGCAAATTCGATTGCTTCAGGTCCTGACATAGTAGTCACCTTCAATGCCTTTTTATTAGTGTGTCAGGAGGGTACGATTGTATACAACAAATACAGGTCAATCCTGCTCCCTTGACATATTATCTTATTTATAAGAAAATAAAGTTTAAGATATTTGGTGTATGAGTTACATAAAACTTCTTATCTCTTAGGTATAGATCCGGAAATTACACAGGAGGTCTGTCGAATGCTGAAAGTGGTTGTGCTTGGAGCCGATGGCAGGATGGGGCGGGAGGTTGTCAAGGCCGTCCTTAGAGAAGAGGACTTATCACTGGTAGGAGCTATCGATACCAGGAATCACGGAGAGGATATTGGAACCCTGGTTACCGGCACTCCCTGTAGGGTTACGGTGGCGGGAAACCTTGGGCGCGTCCTGGAAGAGACCTGTGCGGATGTTGCTGTGGACTTCACAACACCGGACAGCGTGCGGCAGAACCTGTCTATTATCTTGAAACACAGGGTCAATGCTGTCGTGGGTACCACCGGCCTGTCCGAAAAAGACATTGCGGAAATTGACCGGCACGCAGCAGAGGCCAATGTGGGTGTGGTGATAGCCCCTAATTTTGCCATCGGCGCGATCCTGATGATGAGATTTGCTGCCGAGGCTGCCAAGTATTTTCCGGATCTGGAGATCATAGAACTGCATCATGACCAAAAGCTGGATGCCCCTTCCGGAACAGCTCTTAAGACTGCTCAGCTTATTAAGGAGAAAAGGGATTCCAAAAAGCAGGGACATCCTAACGAACATGAAAACATTCCGGGAGTCCGAGGAGGACAACTTGACGGGATGCGGATCCACAGTATCCGTCTCCCGGGACTGGTAGCCCACCAGGAAGTAATTTTCGGGGGGCTTGGGCAGACTCTCAGGATCAGGCATGATTCCATCAATCGTGAGTCATTTATGCCGGGTGTCATTATGGCTGTCAGGAAAGTGGTGGACTTGAAAGGAGTGACTTTCGGACTGGAAAAACTTTTAACAGAATAAGCTCCAAAACCTGTTTTGACAAGCACCTCCTTTTATACGGCTTCATATACTGTCAGTAGTTGTTCGTACAAAGGAGGTTGTGGCATGGGTTCTAAGCTTGCGGGAGTGCCGGTAGCGGTACTGGGGGGCGATGACAGGGAACTTGTCCTGGTCCCGGAACTGGTGCGTAAAGGCGCTGACGTGCGGGTTGCCGGAATATCCAGACTTGCCGGGAACAGAGATGTCCAATACTATGACAGGGTAGAAGATGCAGTGAAAGATGCCCGTTTTGTCATTCTTCCCATGTCGGGGATCGATGAGAAGGGGGCAATAAGGGCGAAGTACTCGCAATATCCGCTGGTTTTAAATCAAGAGGTCATGCTGGCTTTCCCTGACGAAAGTGTATTGATAACGGGATTTGCCAGGCCCCTGCTGAAGGAACTGGCAGCGGGGAGAGGCGTCAAGGTAATAGAAATTGCGGACATGGACGAGATTGCCATCCTGAATTCCATTCCGTCAGCGGAAGGCGCCATCCAGATGGCCATGGAAGCAACAGATATAACCCTTCATGGCAGCAATGTTTTAGTACTGGGGTTCGGCAGGTGTGGAATAACCCTGGCGCGAATGTTGTCGGCTATCGGAGCAAGAACAGCTGTGGCGGCCAGGAAACCGGCAGACCTTGCGCGCATCAGGGAAATGGGGCTGGAACCGCTGACCTATCCCCAGCTTCAGGAACGTATCGGAATGGCGGATATTATTTTTAATACGGTTCCCGCCATGGTGCTGGACAGAGCTTTGCTGCAGAAGGCAAGCAAATCGGTATATATATGTGACATAGCTTCTGCACCGGGAGGCACTGACTTTACCGCCGCCGAAGAGTTAGGAATTAGGGCTGAACTGGCTCCAGGCCTGCCAGGTATAGTTGCGCCGAAAACGGCAGGACAGATTCTTGCCCAGGTTATTCCAAATATTATTCTTCAGGAACTCGCCAACCCTTCTTCGTTTTTAAATTGTCGAAGGTGATGGGGGTGCTTGGATGCAACTGAAAGGCATTAAAATAGGTTTGGCTGTTACAGGCTCTCACTGCACCATCAGGGAGGTTTTAAACCAAGTCGTCCGCCTGGTTGAACATGGGGCGGACGTGTATCCGATTATTTCGCCTACAGTTGATTGTGATGATACAAGATTCGGAAAAGCCAGTGAATGGAAAGAAATCCTCAAAAAAACCACAAACCATGATATCATCAGGACCATTATCGAAGCGGAACCCATCGGGCCTAACAAGCTGTTTGACGTCATGGTGGTGGCTCCGTGTACTGGCAACACCCTGGCAAAGCTATGCAGCGGTATTACCGACGGTCCTGTGTTGATGGCCGTGAAAGCCCATTTGAGAAATCAGCGGCCTGTGGTGCTGGCCATTTCCACAAATGACGGACTGGGGATTAATGCCAAAAACATAGGGATGTTATTGAATATGAAAAATATTTACATGGTTCCCTTCGGGCAGGATAATCCTACGGTCAAAGCGAATTCTCTGGTGGCCAGAATGTCACTGATACCAGAGACTATAATGAATGCTCTGGAAGGTAAACAGTTTCAGCCGGTACTTATCCAGTACTAGGTGGAGATGAAATTGCGTCCGGTGGTGTAAGGGCAAGCCTTAAGATATAGATCAAACTTATGGGGGGATAGATGTGAAAAGATATAATGTCGCAGTCGTAGGCGCCACCGGCGCGGTTGGACAAGAACTGCTAAAAATTTTACTGGAGAGAGATTTTCCGGTTGCCGATCTGAAACTGCTGGCAACTGAACGGTCTGCCGGCAAAAAAATAGAATATAAAGGAAGGGATTATACGGTCGAACTCACAACCCCTGAGGCCTTTGACGGGGTAGATATTGCCCTGTTCGCCGGTGGTTCGGCCAGCAAGGATTTTGCCAGGGAGGCCGCTAAACGAGGCGCTGTGGTAGTGGATAACAGCAGCGCCTTCCGGATGGACCCTGAAGTACCCCTGGTAGTGCCTGAAGTAAACCCCGAGGACGTTAAACTTCATAAAGGAATTATTGCCAACCCCAACTGCTCTACAATTATCATGGTGGTGGCCTTAAAACCCATCCATGATGCAGCCAGAGTCAAGAGGGTAGTGGTTTCCACCTACCAAGCTGTTTCGGGAGCGGGTAAGGAAGCCATAGACGAGTTGGCCAAACAGGTAAAACTGCTGTCAGAAGGTAATCAGGTGGTCCCCGAGGTTTTCCCTTATCAAATTGCATACAACCTTATTCCTCACATAGATGTCTTTTCCGACCTGGATTACACCAAGGAAGAATGGAAAATGGTCAACGAAACGAAAAAGATCATGCATGACGACAGCCTGCAGGTAACCGCTACAACGGTCAGAGTACCTGTATTCAGGAGCCATTCCGAATCAGTCAACATCGAAACTGAACGCAAGCTGTCGGCGGCCGAGGCCAGGGAGATTCTGGCAAGGGCTCCAGGTGTTGTGGTCCAGGATAACCCCCAAATGAAAGAATACCCGATGCCATTATATACATCAGACAAGGATGAGGTCTTCGTCGGTAGGATCAGAGAAGACAACTCTATCCCAAACGGCCTGAATTTATGGGTTGTTGCTGACCAGCTCCGCAAAGGCGCTGCCACAAATGCGGTACAAATTGCCGAACTGGTAGTGAAGTATGATGTAATCGGGAGATGACTTAATGAAATACCTTGTTCAGAAATTTGGCGGGACTTCATTGACCAGCTCTCAGTTAAGAGACCAGGTGGCCGGGAAGATAATTGCGGCCAAAGAGGAGGGTTATGCTCCGGTAGTTGTGGTATCTGCTATGGGTAGAGAAGGCGACCCATACGCTACTGACACTCTGCTGAAGTTTATTGAGGGAGTTAATCCTGAAATATCCCCCAAGGAACTGGATAACCTGATGGCGTGTGGTGAAATAATATCCGGGGTAACCATGGTAGCCATCCTGGAAAAACGCGGTTATAAAGCGGTTTTTCTAACCGGGGGGCAGGCAGGAATAGTCACAGATGACTGCCATACAGATGCCCATATCATTGAGGTCAACCCCAAGCTCATCCATAGGTATGCCGAAGAGGGAATTATTGTTGTAGTGGCAGGGTTTCAGGGGCAGACCAGGGACGGATTGGTAACGACTCTGGGGCGCGGGGGCAGCGATACCACTGCAGCTGCCCTGGGGGTGGCCTTAAATGCGGAAGCCATTGACATTTATACTGATGTCGAGGGTATCATGACGGCTGACCCGCGGATTGTGAAGAATGCCAGGACCCTGGACACCATAACATATAACGAAATATGCCAGCTGGCTCATGACGGGGCCAAGGTTATTCATCCCCGGGCTGTAGAGATAGCAATGCAAAAAAATATCCCCATCAGGGTAAAATGCACTTTTTCGGATGCCCCCGGCACTCTGGTCGCTTCATGGACTGATAACGGGACCGTTGAGATAAAGAGGGATAAGGTAATTACCGGGATCACCCATATTCCCAACGTTACGCAGTTGGAGATCTGTACGGCTGATTTTTCGGATTCCGAGCACCCTCAGTTGAAAATATTCAAAGCGATGGCTTCAGCCGGGATAAGCGTGGATTTCATCAATGTCCACCCCGATGTGGTGATTTTCACCATCAAGGATAATGTCGCCCAGAAAGCGGTTAAAATACTGGAGGATATGGGGTTTTCGCCGGTTGTTACACCCAACTGTGCGAAGGTATCGGCGGTGGGCGCCGGTATGGCGGGTGTCCCTGGCGTAATGGCCAGCATAATGGAGGCTCTGGCGGCGGAAAACATTAGAATCCTCCAGACTGCTGACTCACATTCAACAATCTGGTGCCTGGTCAGGCAGGAAGAAATGGAAAAGGCCATCAGGTCGCTGCACAATTATTTTCATCTGGGTGATTAGTTTTAAACAAAAATTTATGGAATGCTTCAAAACGAGCCCACACGAAGGAAAAACGGTAGTATTCCTGAAATGGAAGGTGGAAAAGTGGTGACAGATTTCGGTCGAGTGCTTACTGCCATGGTTACCCCGTTTAATCCTGTCTTGGAGATCGATTACGGGAAAGCCAGACAGTTGGCCAGGTATTTAGTTGAAAATGGTTCCGACGGCATAGTTGTTGCCGGCACTACCGGTGAATCGCCTACACTGACAAAAGAAGAGAAGATTAAACTGTTTGAGAGTGTAACGGATGAAGTTGGCGACAGGGCTGCAGTTATTGCCGGTACCGGTTCCAACATAACCGCCGACTCGGTATGGTTGACCCGGGAGGCAGAAAAAGTGGGAGTTCACGGCGTAATGCTGGTTACTCCTTACTACAATAAACCGCCTCAGGATGGACTGTATAACCATTTCCGGACGATAGCCGAGGCAACTGATCTCCCGATCATGCTGTATAATGTTCCGGGTAGAACCTCCCAAAACATGTTGCCCGATACGGTATCCCGGTTAGCCGAGGTTGAAAACATTGTGGCCCTGAAGGAAGCCTCCGGAAACCTGGACCAGACTACTGAAATCAGACGGAAGACTCCGCCGGATTTTAAGATATATTCCGGCGAGGATTCACTGACTCTCCCTATGCTGACAGTCGGGTGTTATGGGGTGGTCAGTGTAGTGGCCCATGTTGTCGGAGTGGAACTACAGAACATGGTCAGGGCTTTTCTGGCTGGAGATACTGCTACAGCTACAAAGATACACCTTGACCTGTTCCCGGTATTCAAGACCCTGTTCATCAGCACCAACCCTATTCCGGTCAAAGCGGCCATGAATCTAATGGGACATGACGTTGGAGGGTTACGACCGCCCCTCCTCCCGGCTGGTGAAAAGGAATTGCTGGCTATCCGAACTGTCCTGGAAAGTCTTAATAAAATATAACATATTTATAAAAAAGAGGAAACCTTTTTAAGGGTTCCTCTTTCGAATTGCAATTTTCTAACTTGTATGTTTGCAGGAAACAATGTCAATACTATCCAATGTGAAAAATTTTTAAACGGTAAGCGCTTACTATTGTGAATAAAGGGGAAATGCAGTATAATAATAAAAGGTGTTTATGGGCGGATGTTTTTAGGTTAATCTGGGAATCAGATCGGACAAAACCGAATATTTTCCTCTGCTTCTCCTGGTTTTCTCAAAAACGACTGGTCGCGGCTTTCTGCGTATTTTTTTTGTAATCAGGAGGTGTAGAAATGGCGAGAGATACTAAGTTATCTATTATTCCCCTGGGCGGACTGGGGGAAATCGGAAAAAACATGATGGTTTTGAAGTACGGGGAAAATATTATGGTTATTGACTCGGGCTTGATGTTTCCGGAAGAAGAGATGCTGGGAATAGACATAGTTATTCCTGATATCACTTACCTGCTGGAAAATAAAGAAATTGTCAGGGGTATAGTTCTAACCCACGGTCATGAAGACCACATTGGGGCATTACCTTATGTGCTCAGGCAAATTAACGTGCCGGTTTATGGAACTAAACTGACTCTTGGTTTGCTGCAGGGCAAACTCAAGGAAAACAACGCTGTGGGGGGAGTAACATTACACACCGTAAAACCGCGCGATGTGGTGGATATCGGCCCGTTCAAGGTTGAATTTATCCGGGTTACCCACAGCATACCTGATGCGGTTGCGGTCGCTGTGCACACTCCCATTGGCGCTGTTGTGCACACTGGGGATTTCAAATTTGACCAGACACCCGTGGACGGACAGGTTACCGATTTTCAGAAGTTTGCCGAGTTAGGACAGAAAGGAACTCTGGTTTTGCTGTCGGACAGTACCAATGTTGAACGGCCGGGGGTTACGCTGTCTGAAAAAGTGGTGGGCCACACTTTTGACGATGCTTTCAGGGCAGCCAAAGGCCGGATAATTATTGCCACCTTTGCTTCAAACGTGCACAGGCTTCAGCAGGCTATTGCCAATGCATACAAGTACAACAGGAAGGTGGCTATTGCCGGCAGGAGCATGGTCAATGTAGTTGGAATCGCGGCAGAACTGGGATACATCGATTTCCCGAAGGAAATATTTGTCGAACTTGATGAAATCAACCGTTTGCCGGCTGACCAAATAGCCATCCTGACAACAGGCAGTCAGGGAGAGCCGATGTCGGCTTTAACAAGAATGGCTATGAACGACCACCGGCAACTGGAAATACTTCCCGGTGACACTGTAATAATTTCTGCTACTCCCATCCCGGGGAACGAAAAATTGGTAGCCCGTACCATAGATCACCTTTTTAAACAGGGCGCAGATGTCATTTATGAAGCCTTTTCAGGTATCCACGTGTCTGGTCACCCCAGCCAGGAAGAGCTGAAAATGATGTTGAACCTTGTCAAACCCAAATACTTTGTTCCGGTTCATGGAGAGTACAGGCACCTCATAAAACATGCCAACCTGGCAGTGGAAATCGGTGTTCCGCGCAACTCTGTTTTTGTCCTGGAAAACGGCCAGGTGTTGGAGTGTAGAAAAAATTCTGCCCGTCTTAATGGGCGGGTTACTTCAGGGCGGGTATTGGTTGACGGCTTAGGTGTCGGCGATGTAGGGAACATCGTTTTACGGGACCGTAAACAGCTTTCTCAGGACGGTATACTGATAATTGTAATTACCATTAATAAAGAAAGCGGAATGGTGATATCAGGTCCCGATATAGTTTCCAGGGGTTTTGTCTATGTACGCGAATCCGAAGAACTGATGGAGGAAGCGAAGGAAAAAGTCAAGGTTGCTCTTAACAAATGCGAAGAAAAGGGACTGACCGAATGGGCAACCATAAAATCCAATGTGCGGGAAGCCGTGAGCAAGTATCTATACGAGAAAACCAGAAGAAGACCGATGATATTGCCTATCATCATGGAAGTTTAAAAAATACGCAGCAGAAAAAGCTGCGTATTTTTTTGCCGTTCTTCACATACTAAAGACGAAAGTAGAATCGGGAGCGTGATTAAATGTTTGAATTTGATTGGACGCGGAGCCGGGGAGACGCTGACCTCAGCCAACCGGTGCCCGGAAACCTACAGGTGCCTGGGCAGCCTGGGGCGGTTCCTGCTCCAAATATTTTGACTCCGCAGCCGGCGGAAGAGCCAGGTGAGCCTGATACATTACCGGAACAGACTCCGGCGGCCGAGCCGCAGCGTGTCAAAAGAACCAAACAGGGGATCAATAAAAAAGGTGACCTCAATAGCATAAAAGAACTGGGGCAGCTCAGCATACCCCAGACAAAGACGAATATCCACTGCCTGCCCATTGTGGGCCAGATAGAAGGCCATATTGTGCTGCCGCCGCAGAACAAAACGACAAAGTACGAGCATCTTATTCCTCAGCTGGTGGCTCTGGAAGAAAATCCTGAAATTGAAGGCGTTTTAATCGTTCTCAATACCATCGGCGGTGACGTGGAAGCTGGTTTAGCTATTGCCGAGATGGTTACCGGTATGTCGAAACCGACTGTATCGTTAATATTGGGCGGAGGTCACAGCATAGGAGTTCCTGTGGCGGTAGCGGCAGACTATTCATTTATCGCCGAAACCGCCAGTATGACCATTCACCCCATCAGGCTGACCGGCCTGGTAATAGGTGTTCCGCAGACATACGAGTACTTGGACAAAATGCAGGACCGGGTAGTAAATTTTATCACCCGGCATTCTAAAGTTACCGAAGAAAAACTGAGAGAGCTGATGTTCAGAACCGGCGAATTGGCCAGAGACATTGGCACCGTGTTGATTGGAAAGGATGCCGTGGAATGCGGGCTAATTAACGAAGTAGGCGGAATATCCGCCGCTGTCCGGAAACTGAACCAGTTAATCGGAGAGAGAAAAGAGTTGCAGGGAGGGTTTATCCAATGAGTATTTTGTATACTCCGTTACCCATCGAACAGGTACTGGAGGGCATTGATAAGGACGGGAGGCAATACCAGGAAATTGATATAGGCGGGGTTAAGTTGCTGGTTGAACAACAAAGCCTGGAGTCAGCCCGCGTTGTCCGCCTGATTAGCAGCAATCCGATGGATTATTTAAACAGCAAATTTCAACCGGGAACTGAACTAAAGTTTGTTCCCCAGTTTTCAAGGGAAGAGGAAAGCTTGACCTGAACGAAAAAAACCCCGGAAGGGGTTTTTAATTTTTGGTTTCACATTGGATACATATTTTATCATTGGGAAGAAGATTTGGAGGAATGTCCGAACCTAGTAAATACAGTTTGTAGCGGGCGCACTTTTCAAAGTTTCTCTTGCAGTAATAGGTTTCAATGTTAAATTTGAGAGCGTCCAGCAGGTCAACTTTCGAAAACAGAACACATGTAGGTTTGATAGGGCAGACCGTTCTTTCCAAATCCAGACACCTCCAAGAATGATTGATTTCGCCAAAATATCTACTCTATATTTAATACATTCTATATATCGACATTAATTCCTACTTTTTTTA
>DDKP01000153.1:15671-23748 GCA_002339745.1 Firmicutes bacterium UBA2595
AACAAAATTTTGGGGAGATGGATTTCCAAATGACCTTTTTTCAGTCAGTTGTTCTGGGTATCATCCAGGGTTTGACGGAGTTTTTACCTATCAGCAGCTCTGGGCACCTGGTTTTTGCACAAAAAGTTTTCAATATAAAAGAGGCATTGACCTTTGACGTTCTGGTCCATTTGGGAACACTGGTGGCAGTGGTTGCGGTTTTCCAGGAAGATATAATATCTATCCTGAAACGGCCGTGGCAGAGACTGACTTTGTTGATTATCGTGGCAACAATTCCGACCGTAGTGCTTGGTATTGCCTTCAAGGATTTTTTTGAAAACCTGTTTGAGTCCGGTAAAACTCTAGGGGTTGAATTCATCGCCACGGGTCTGATAATATGGTTTGCGGATAGGGTCAAAGAGAAACAGAAGGGAATTGACGAAATATCTTATACTGATGCTGCATTTGTTGGCTTGATGCAGGGGATAGCCATTCTGCCGGCTATTTCCCGTTCCGGTTTGACCATTGCCGGGGCCTTGTTCAGAGGAATTAACCGGGAAACAGCAGCCAGGTTTTCATTCCTGGTCTCTATTCCTGCCATCGCCGGCGCCGCCTTACTTGACCTTAAAGAACTGGTGACCCAGGGGCTTCCGCCCGGAATGGGACTACCTTATTTGGCAGGGCCATTGGCGGCTGCCGTTTCGGGCTACTTGGCCATCAAATTCATGATCAGGATACTGCAGATCGGAAGCATCAAAGGTTTTGCCTATTACGTCTGGGCACTGGGAGCGCTGGTGATAGTACTTCAACTGGCGGGCAAACTGTAGTCAGTTGGGTCCGGAGGTAGTAGGTAGTGAATAGTGAATAGTGCGTAGTGAATGGGTAGTGAAACTCCTGAGGCGGCTGCCGAGGGGGTTTTAGTTTTATTGCGCCACAAACAAGGAATTTACCCGCAAACGTAGAAATTATAACAGTTGAGGTGACTCACAGCATGGCAAAAACTTCGGAACAGCAGAGAAATGAGCTTAAATATGAGATTCTGGGGATTTCTTTCCTGGCTTTTGCCGTTCTATGTTTTGTCAGCCTGTTTACCAATTCCACCGGGGCCGTCGGAGAATACGTGGTTAAACTGATCAAGGGGGTTGCCGGGGAAGGTAAATATGTCTTTCCGCTGGTGATAGCCTTTTTCGGTATCAAAATGATCAAAGAGCGAAAAAAGGCCAGGGCCGGGGGCCAGATGGCCGGCGGAATGGTACTTTTTGTGGTCATATTGACCCTTCTGCACCTTCAGCTGAATGTCGATGAGAAGGAGTTACTGCAGGCGGCTTACGATGGGAGAGGCGGCGGCATTATTGGAGGGATCGGGGCAAAAGTCCTGCTGGCTGCTTTTGGCAGAACAGGTTCATATATCATCTGGGCCGCAATGCTGGTAATTGCGGTTGTTTTAATTACCAATTTATCCTTTTTAACTATCACCCGGTTTATCACTGAAAAGTTAGCCAGGGCATGGAACAGGCTGAAGGAATTAATTTCCGAGTTTGTATTCACTGATGTGGAGGATGATGAAGATACTGTTGAAGATCCTGCACCGGAGAAACGAAGGGTGTTTTTGAACGGGGGTATATTCGATTTCCGGCAGGGACAGAGCTGGGAAGAGAATAATACTGTTAAGACAGACGAAGAATATCCCAAGATAAATATATACCCCGAATCCATTGAAAGGGTTATGGCCAACGAAGAAAAAAGAGAACTGGCCGAGATTATCAATTTGGAAGAAAGAAAAACCAGGCCCAAAAAGGTAGAGATTTACCCTAATCCGCCTGCTGTCAATTACACCCTTCCGCCTCTGAGTCTTCTTTCCCGTTCCAGCAAGACCAAGAGCCCGCGAATGAACAAGGATATTTCTGAGAATGTGAAGATTCTGGAGGATACGTTAGAGAGTTTTGGGGTAAAAGCGAGGGTTACCCAGGTGTCGAGGGGACCGGCCATCACGAGGTATGAGCTGCAGCCCTCACCGGGAGTAAAAGTAAGCAGGATTGTAAGCCTTGCCGACGATATAGCCCTCAGCCTGGCCGCGCCGGGAGTCCGCATCGAGGCCCCGATACCCGGGAAGGCGGCGCTCGGTATAGAGGTTCCCAACAAGGAAATATCTGTTGTCACAATGAGAGAGCTTCTGGAAAACGAGGAGTTTGCCAAATCTCCTTCCAAGCTCACCTTTGTCCTGGGAAAAGATATAGCCGGTACCACGATAATCGCAGACCTGGCCCAGATGCCGCACCTCCTGATTGCGGGAGCCACCGGTTCGGGCAAGAGTGTATGTATGAATACCTTGATAGCCGGCCTGCTTTTTAAGGCCAAGCCTGACGAGGTAAAATTCTTAATGATTGACCCCAAAATGGTTGAACTGACCACCTATAACGGGATTCCCCATTTAATCTCACCGGTGATCACTGATGCTAAAAAAGCGGCCTCGGCCTTGAGATGGGCTGTCAGGGAAATGGAAAAAAGGTATGAACTTTTTGCCAGGGCAGGGGTCAAAGATATCATCAGGTTCAACCGCGCGGTGGAGTCAGGTTCGTTTGTTCACGACCCCGGACTTATGCCGTATATCATAGTAGTAATAGATGAATTGGCGGATTTGATGATGGTCGCTCCTGCCGATGTGGAAGACGCTATCTGCAGGCTGGCCCAAATGGCCCGCGCGGCTGGGATACACCTGGTGGTTGCCACCCAGAGGCCTTCTGTAGATGTAATCACCGGACTGATCAAGGCTAATATCCCGTCAAGGATTGCCTTCGCGGTTTCATCACAGACCGATTCACGAACCATACTGGATATGGCAGGAGCTGAGAAACTACTGGGAAGGGGTGACATGCTCTTCTTCCCGGTCGGTGCGCCAAAACCCATCCGGGTCCAGGGAGCGTTCTTGTCGGACAAAGAAGTGGAGGCTCTCGTCACTTATTTGAAAGCCCAGGGCCAACCGGAATTTTTTGAGGGTATCATCCAGGCTGACTCTCAAAGTTCGATGGAGCACGGAGAAGAAGACGAGCTTTTTCCGGAGGCTGTCCGTATTCTTATCGAGTCAGGACAGGCTTCCATTTCTATGCTTCAGAGGCGGCTGCGCATAGGTTATGCCAGGGCAGCCAGGTTGATTGACATTATGGAAGAACGGGGAATTGTGGGCAAATACGAAGGCAGCAAACCCCGGGCAATCCTGATGACAATGGAACAATACCATAATACCTTTGAAAAAGACTAGGATGTTTTTAGGCGTCCGGATATTTACTTAGGAGGGAAAAAAAGTGACCTTTTTAAGACGCGCCACCATAATCTGTCTGTTCGTAATCTCCATGTCAGCAATTGCCGGCTGCGGCCGGGAGAAGGTCAGTAAACAGTCCGAACGCTATGGCTCCACGGGTCCCCAAAAGGTAGCGGTTGTAATTGCGGCTTCGGGGAAATTGGAACAGGGAGTAAAAGAATCCGTTCTGGCCGGGGTGTACAAGGCTGCTGCCGACCTGGATGCTCAGTACAAGGTGTTTTTACCCGGTGACCTGGTAAACAATGAAGAGACCCTGCGTTTTGCGGCCGAGAACAGTTATGGGATTGTCCTGGCGGTCGGACAAGGGGTGGAGGAAGACGTTAATAAGTTAGCCCCGGATTATCCGGAAACAAAGTTTGTATTATTTGAAGGTGAGGTTGAACATCCGAATGTGGCCGTAGTCGGCTTTAATGAGGAGGAGGGAGCCTTTTTAGCGGGGGTTGCCGCTGCTTCGCTGACGAGGTCAAACCTGGTGGGATTTCTGGGAGGCTCGATGCTTTCGGCCAATCATAAACTGGAAGATGGGTATGCCAGGGGCGTCCAGTATATCAACATGACCGAAGGCAGAGGGGTTAAGATATTGGCATCCTATGCAGGAGTCACCGAGAAGGCTGCCGGGGATGCCGATAAAGGAAAAGAACTGGCCATAAATCTGTTTTGGGCCGGTTCGGACGTAATCTTTAGCGAGACGGGAAACATGGCCGCCGGAGCCGCTCAGGCGGCTTCCGAGAACAGAAAAATAATGCTGAGCAATGATGTGGGGTTGATGCAAAAACTGCCGTGGAATGTCTACGGAGCCATGGTAAAAAATTATGAAAATATAGTATATGACTTGATAAAGAAGAGTTTCAGCAGTGAATTCGCCGCAGGGAAGAAATTTTACGGGCTGGCTGATGGCGCTGTTGACCTGGTTCCGAGCCAGGCAGCGCCCCGGGAGATATCGGATAAGCTGGAGGCTGTAAAAGGCCAGCTGATCAAAGGACAAATTAAAATAAACAGCATACAGCTGAATAAAGAACTGGTAACCCAGGTTAACAGCATGCCGGTAGATTTAAACAAACCACAGCCCTCGCAACGCCGGCCAGCCCAGCAAACACCCGGTAGCGGGACGACCGGCTCAGGTATTAATCAAGATGGCAGACCCGGCCAGGATCAGGGTACTCCTGTGGAACCTAATCCGGGGAACGGGACGGGCCAGCCCCCTGATGAACAGGGAACCGGCGGAACAGGGCAAGAAACAGGGCAAGAAACAGGTAATGTCCCGGTTAACGAAGGTTCGAGTGGACAGGGTCCGGAGCCTAACGGATCAATCCCGCCAGTGATGCCAGGAACTTAAAATTAAAAACATACCGGCCAAAACAGCCCAAAAGCCTAAAGGTTTTACCGGCCATATACGATAATGATAAAGGAGTCCAATGGACTCCTTTATATGTTGCCCGGAAATTTTTGAATTGTCTAATTTTGGCGGAGCGCTGGTAAATTTGCCGGATATGGCAGGGTTCTCGCCGATGAAGGTATAAATTAAGCGGATATGGAGGGACTCCAATGCAGAGTTCACTGGATATAAAAAGAAAAATATTTTCTTTGAAAACAATGCTTTCATTTTTCCTGGCCTTTGCCATCATTATTTACCTGCTGCTTCATAACAAAATGGACATGGCAAAGGTCAACTCAGTTTTAAGGGACACCAACCTTCTTTATTATTTCATGGCCTTTGCAGTGTATTATACCGCCTTTCCTTTTCGCGGGCTGCGTTTCCGCATCATACTGAAGGATAACTGCTGTCACGGGGCAACCAGGGACTTGACCGGAATTATCCTTATCTCATGGTTTGTCAACTGTATAGTCCCTGCCAAGCTGGGGGATGTCTTCAGGGCATACCTGGTTAAGAAGAAATACAATAAGTCGCTGGCCACCGTTATGGGGTCAATCTTTGCCGAGAGAGTGTTTGACCTGTTTATCCTGTATCTTTTTATCGGGGCCAGTGGGTTAATGGCTTTCAGGGGCAGGATACCCGATGCGATTATGGTAAGCCTGCAGACAAGTTTCCTGATATTAGCCGCAGTATTGGCGGTACTGCTGTTTATGAGATACCTGGGAATGCGGTTGGCCAGCAGGCTGCCTGAGAAGGCAGGACATGTTTACCGGAGATTTTTGTCCGGAACTTTGTCCTCTTTTCGCAGCAACTGGAAGGTAGCCGCATTGACTTTTATAATCTGGTTTCTGGAAGGGGCCAGTTTCTATTTGGTGACAAGGGCGCTGGGCATGAAACTGACATTTGTTGTTGTCCTTTTTGTCGGGCTCATTTCAGCCCTTCTGACTGCTTTGCCCATTACACCGGCAGGCCTGGGCATCGTGGAAGCTGCCAAATTCGGTGTCCTGGTCTTTTTTGGGGTTGACCGGAGCATAGCGGTTTCAGCAGCCCTTCTGGACAGGGTCATAAACTACTGGAGCCTTTTGCTGACCGGATTTATAGTATATGTAATAACCGGAACTGCAGGATTGTTAAAGGAGGTCGGGGCCAGTGAAGTCGATGATCATCATTCCTACGTATAACGAAAGAGAAAACATTACCCGCCTCATCCCGGAAGTCTTGGCCCAGGATGAGAATGTTGAAATCCTGGTAGTTGACGACAACTCTCCCGACGGAACCGGGGATATTGTGGAAGAGATTTCCCGGCGGGACCAAAGGGTTCACCTATTGAAAAGGCCGGGTAAATTGGGTTTGGGTACAGCTTACATCACAGGTTTCCGGTATTCCCTGCAGAGGCCTGAAATCGGGTGTATCTTTGAAATGGATGCTGATTTTTCCCATCAGCCCAAGTATATTCCCTTGTTCCTCAGAGCAATCGAAACTGCTGATGTCGTTTTGGGCTCAAGATATATTCCGGGGGGCGGAGTGGAAAACTGGGGACTGGCCCGCAGGATGCTAAGCCGTGGCGGAAGCATGTTTTCTGAAATAATGCTGGGCCTTCCCGTCAAGGACTGTACAGGAGGATTTCGCTGTTACAGGAGAACGGCACTGGAAGCCCTTGACCTGGGCAGGATAAGTTCAGAAGGATTCGGCTTCCAGGTGGAAATGCTTTATGAATGCAACAAAAGGGGCTTTAAGATAAAAGAGATTCCCATCATGTTTCCTGACCGCCAGCGGGGTACATCTAAAATGTCTAAGCATATTATTTTTGAAGCGCTGTGGCTGGTCTGCAGGCTAAGGTTTTCCGACCGGTGACTGAAGGGGGCGATAGGTATAAACAGGAGAACCGTTTTCGCTGTCTGGTTGTTAACCCGTCTGATAATTTTTCTCCGGCTCAATCTCCTGGTTGAAGTGGAAGGAGATATACAAATTTACTTCAATTACGCCGGAAATATTTTAAGAGGTTTAATTCCTTACAGGGATTTTGCCCTGGAATACCCGCCCGGGGCCCTGCCGTTTTTTTTACTGCCCAGGTTGTTTTCCGGGGATGTAATGAGATTTCGCGGGTTTTTCATGGTTGAGGTAATGCTGGTAGATTTACTGGGACTGCTTCTGGTATTGTTCTACTGCAGAAAGCGGGGGTTCTCACAGGCTTACCAGGGGCTCGCAGGACTATTCTATACAGCCCTCCCTGCTGTACTAGGGCTTATTTCATACCAGAGGTTTGATTTGATTCCTGCCGTTATTGTTTTGGCTGCTGTTGTACTCTTTGACAGCGGTTGCCGCATACCGGCGTGGTTCATGTTGGGGTTTGGTTTTGCAGTAAAACTGTACCCGGTTATCCTGACCCCGGTATTTCTGTTTAAATCATACCGTGATAAAACACTAAAAACAGACCTGTTGTTTGGCATCCCTGCAGCTGTTTTGAGTACAGCCTTATTATGGGTTCCCCTGATGATTGTATCAGGCAACAAGTTCTGGTTTTTTTTAAAGTACCACGGTGAGCGGGGAATTCAACTGGAGAGTATATACTCCACAATTTTATTGATTGCCCGCCTTTTTGGTTACCCAATATCCACGGAATTTTCTTATGGATCCTGGAATGTAGTGTCCACAGCTTCACCATTTTTGGCTAAAGTGTCTTTTCTTGTTATGCTTGTCATTTTAGGAGCGGTTTTAGTCCATAGTATTGAAATTATTAAACGGAAAAACTGGGAGATTGAGGATTTGCCCAGGCTCTCGGTTTTGATGATTATGGGTTTTATCATAGGAGGTAAGGTGCTATCACCCCAATACCTCCTGTGGGTGATACCGTTGATTGTAATAGCGCTGCCGGAGAAGTCCAGACACCGCAAGAAAATATGGGGTTCTTTTATTTTTCTTACTCTTCTGTCGTTCGTGATATACCCGGTTTTTTATAAAAGCCTGATCGATCTCCACCTTCTTCCCCTGGTTTTTCTAGTAATAAGGAACTCTCTTTTGGTTTTAGTTTTTTATATGCTTGTTGTATCCGGGAGAAAACCTATCGGGAAGATGCTAAAAAAAGAAGGGTTAGCCCATGAAAAAGGAGATTTATAAAAAAATAACAGGTATTTTATTAGTTGCATATTGCCTTGTTGTTATTTGGTCATTTTTTAATTACGGGAGAGTCGTGCAGTGGGATTTTAAAACCTACTATTATGCAGCTAAAGCATTTGAAGAGGGCTTTAATCCTTACGATACTTCCACACTGTCGTCATTGGCCGGCTCAACGATTGAGCTGAAATTTATTTACCTCCCCCTGACTTTGCTTTTTTTCCGGTATTTTTCGTTTTTTGAATTTGAAACTGCATTTTCTATTTTTCTGGGTTTAAAAATAGTCCTTC
>DDKP01000153.1:24084-24478 GCA_002339745.1 Firmicutes bacterium UBA2595
CAGTTTTTAATATGGCTTGCGTTTTATTTCTACATGGAACGCAGACTGCTTTTGTTCAGTCTTACAATTCCCGTTGCCGCTATTTTTAAGATAACACCGATGGCTTTTTTAATTTTGTTAGTACTGGTGAAAGATAAAAAAAAGTACAGCTATATGATGGTATCGTTATTGCTGTTTTCAATAGGAGTAGTGGTTTCCTATGCCCTATGGCCGCAACTATTTATGGACTTTCTGGGTAATCTGGCGGGGCTTGACGAGCGGGGCATGAGTAACCCTTCAACATTACCGTTTATCCGGGATATATCGGAATATTTTTCAGCAAGAACCGGTTTAGAGGTTTCCCTTAACATTCAATGGTTGGTCTTTTGTGCGGTCGCTTCTATAATAATTGTGG
>DDKP01000153.1:24893-26406 GCA_002339745.1 Firmicutes bacterium UBA2595
CTTGCTTATGCTTTGATTCTGCCAAGGTTTAAGGATTATTCATATATTTTGTTAATTGTTCCGGCGTATTATATTTTGACAAAGGTAGAGAATGGGAAAGTTCGTTTACTTTCTTTTGCCTTGGTTATGGTTCCCTCATTTCCCGTGAAACCTGCACTTGTAAATCTTATAATGCAGTACTACCCGTTGATTTTAGCATTTTATATATGGTTATTATATATAACTCATATCCAAAGATCTTATTTTGTTCAGAACCTGACCATAAATGGAATTAACTAGATTTGGGGTTTACCTATGTTTTAAGAAGGAGTAAAATCCCAGGCACGCCAGAAAAATAATTGAAACATACCCGAAGAGTGGGTAGAGAGTCCCGACCAGCCCGGAGAACCCCAGCTGGCTCATGATAAAAGCAAGGGCCATTAAAATAATTGCGGTTAGTAAGTAGTTCATACCTGTAAAATCTGAGATTCTGGCTGCCAGGCCGTAAAGGTTTCCAATGAGGGTAGTGAATATCTCTGTCCAGAGTATAAAGGAAAAAGCAAGCTGGATTATCCAGGCTTTGCGGCCGGCTACAAAGAGGCTGGGGAGTTCATAATTGGAAGAATCAGGGTAGTGTCTTAGTATAGCCAGGTTAATAAGCATTGCCAAAGTCCCAAGGCCCAAACCGCCAAGGACCCCTCCCCAGATGAGGGCGCGGCGGTTTTTTATCGCCCTGCCGAGAGGGGCCAGTACAGAGACACTAAGGGTAATATTATACGATACATAAAGGAGGGCCGACATAATCCAACATGACGCAGCCCCCCTGGCGGACGGGACAAAGCCTGACAGGACAGACTCCAGGTTTTTGGCGGTAATGGCGGGAATAGTTGCTGTGATACATATCAGGACCATAAATGGGACTACAATGGAATTGGCATTGATTATCCCTCTCAACCCGGCCAGAACGATTAATATAGCAAAGATCATGGTTAATGCTGTCCCCAGGGTAAAGGAGAGGCCCCACTGCTGGAAAAAAACCGCCCCAGAACCGGCCAGCATCACGCTGAGGGTTCCGAACAGGAACAGGGTCAGCAGGAAGTCCATTAAGGGGCCCAGTTTCCTGCCGCAGACGTGCCTGACCACCTGGCCGAAGGAGTGGGCTTCAAGCTTGTGACCCAACAGCATAATTAATGTACCGGTCAGGCAGAAGAGAAGGGAGCTAAAAATTATTCCTATAATACCCTCAAAGCCGAAGTGGGAAAAAAATTTCATAATCTCCTGGCCGGAAGCAAATCCCGCCCCAACTATGGTTCCGATGAAGGTTGTGGCCACCTTCCATGAGTCTTTGGCCAACTGCTTGCCTGTTTCAGCCATGGCTTACTCCTCTTGCGGCTTAATGTCCCCTTTCTGAAAATATATTTATGGGAAATAAAAACATTACTAAAACCGCAATTATGGGGCTGGCCCATAAGGGCTTGTTGAAAAACTCCAATTTATCGCAATATAAACGGGATGGATACTTTCCGAAAGGGCG
>DDKP01000150.1 GCA_002339745.1 Firmicutes bacterium UBA2595
TACAGGAAAAGAAGATTACCAAAATCGGTGATTACAAGCCCAAACCTGTCGATGTAAGAATTATCGCTGCCACTAACAAAGACCTGGTTTCGGAAATATCCTGGAGCGGCACTTTCAGAAGCGACCTTTATTACCGTTTGAACGCTATAACCATTGTTTTACCGCCACTGAGAGAACGTAAAGAGGATATACCTGAACTTGCTCTGTATTTTCTGGAAGAGATTAAAAAAAGACATTTGGATACGCATGCTATTGCAATTAGTGATGATGTGATGAATTTGTTTATGGATTATTCCTGGCCCGGCAATGTACGGGAATTAAAAAATATTATAGAACGGGCTTATTATTTTGCCGAAGGTCAGAATGTGATTTTAAAGGAACATCTTCCGAAACAACTCCGGGATTTCAAGAACAAAATATCTAAAAATCCCAGCATGCAAACTATTGACCAGGCTGAAAGGGAAACCATTAAGAAAGCTCTTGAGAATAACCGTTGGAATATCAAACAGACGGCTGAAATGCTTGGTATTGCCCGCAGTACTTTATACAGAAAAATTGAACACTATAAAATTAACATAAGATAGAGGAGGTAAAAAATAATGATTATCATAGAGGAGGTAAAAAATAATGATTATCCGTGGGGAACAGGCAGAAGAAAGAGCATTGATGCAGGTTGCAGAACTCATGTGTGCGGCGGCCAGAACAGCTCCCAAAGGCCGTGGGGTGGATACACTGGAAACCATTATCGTTACAGGAGAACACCTCAAGCAGCTGGCAGATGAGATGAAACGATGGGGGGAAAAAACCGGCGCAGGTTTCTGTATCAGGGATGCCGGCAATATAGAAAAGGTAAAGGTTGCCGTAATTTTCGGCACTCCCATTAAGCCTCTGGGAGTCCCCGGCTGCGGTTACTGCGGGTTCGACAACTGTGACGGGATGAAAAAGGCCGGAGGAATCTGTGCTTATAATGCCGGCGACTTGGGTATTGCGGTGGCATCAGCAGCCGGTGTGGCGGCGGCTCATCACCTTGACAACAGGATTATGTTTTCTATCGGACGGGCTGCCATAAATCTAGGTATGTTAGGAAACGATGTAAAGATTGCCTACGGGATACCATTGAGCGTTTCCGGCAAGAATCCGTTCTTCGACCGCCCCGCGCATAACCCCGCCCCCGCGAAATAATCCGGATGCAGGACAAAATGAGCTCTCCCATAAGTAACTGGGAGAGCTCATTTTGATATGTCCTTAGCCGGATTGCTCTCTCTTTGGCTTCTCCGGCTTATCAACTTTTGGCTTGTCTATTCCCGGCAAGGCAGGGTTCTCCGGATTATCCGGTTTCTTAGGCCGCGTCTGGTGTTCCGGTATCGTACAGTAGGCGGTCGGCTCCTGGCCCTCCGGAAAATCTATGTACCGGACTGATTCTTTGGGGCATCCGCCCTCCTCATTATTACTGGCGATATTGGCCAGGTGCTGTATACCCCCATGCCGAGGGTCTGTACATATGGGTATTCCGAAGGCCCGGGGGCCGGAATGAACCGTACAGGGTTCAGTCGGCTCCCGGCCCTTAACAAAAGCCCTGGTGGTTTTTTCCGGGCAGTTGACGGTGGGAAGCTGGTTGGATTCAGTACATACTTCCACCAGGACATGAATATCGCAAACGTCAGAAGGAACCGTGCCCTTGGCAAATATGTCTGTCACTAGGTCTTCCTGGGGACAGATGTCGCTGGGAGTATTACCAGATTTTGAACAAACCGTTGCCGAAACTATACCTTCCGGCTGTACAAAGTCTTTAACCGGTGCGTCTTTCAGCGCCTTACTCATTATCTGGCGCCAGATTCTGGCCGGGTATGATCCCCCGGTAACTTTATACATCGGCTTTGGGTCGTCGTGCCCAATCCATACCACCGTAACCAGTTCTGGTGTATAACCGGCGAACCAGGCGTCTTTATAGTCGCTTGTCGTGCCTGTTTTGCCTGCAACGGGGCGGCTCCCCAGAGAAGCGTTTTTACCTGTGCCGGATGTAACCCCTGACTGCAACATACTGGTCATGAGATAGGCGGTAGTTTTTTTCATAGCAATGGTTTTCTTGGGTTTGAACCTGTCGATGATATTTCCGTTTCTATCCCTGACTTCAAGGATGGCAATCGGTTCCACATAAACGCCTTCATTGGCAAAAGAGCCGTATGCTCCTGCCAGTTCAAGGGGTATTACCCCTTTGGTCAGCCCTCCGAGGGCGCTGCTGAGGTTTTCATCATTCCGCTTGGGGTTATCGGAACTGCTTACCAGAGTAGTTATTCCTAACTTTCTGGCAAAACTCAAGGCTTTGGAAACCCCGGTCTCCTGTAAAACCTTTACTGCGGGAATATTATATGAGTTTAGGAGTGCGGTTCTATAGGTTACCAGCCCGTGAAATTTCCCGTCGTAATTTTTAAATTCACGGGAGCCAAACTTGGTGGGGGAATCGTCGACAACGGTAGCCGGGGCCTTGCCTTTTTCAATGGCGGGGCCGTAGGCAATAATCGGTTTGAAGGCGGAACCCGGCTGGCGCATGGCGTCCGTGGCCCTGTTGAATTGCCGCTTCTGCTTGTGATCGCGGCCGCCGACAATAGCTTTGATGTGCCCGGTATGCGGGTCCAGTACCACGGCTGCGGCCTGAGGCTGGATAACTCCATTCTCGTCTTCACTGGATTTGGGGAAGTTTTTAGGGTTGGCCAGGGCCTCTTCCGCATAGGTTTGAATTTTGGGGTCGAGGGTGGTGTAAACTTGCAGGCCGCCCTTATAGACCTTATCTTCGCCGTATTTGGCCAAAAGGATATCTGTTACATGGTCCACGAAGTAAGGAAATTTATAGGTTTGATTTTCCCTGGCTCCTGCACCGGTAAGGGTTATGTCTTTCGCCTTGGCGGATTCCGACTGTTCCCTGGTTATAAATTCGTTTTTGGCCATAGCCTCCAGGACTACATTGCGCCGTTTCCTGGCGGCGTCAGGGTTTTTGAAGGGGTTATATGTGTTGGGGGCCTTTGGCAGTCCCGCCAGCAGAGCTGCCTCATGCAACTCCAGTTTTTTCATGGGTTTTCCGAAATATACCTGGGCCGCGCTTTCGATACCATAGGCACCTTCCCCGAAATAAATCTGGTTCAGGTACATCTCGAAGATTTCTTCTTTGGTGAATTTGCGTTCCAGCTGAACAGCCAGGTAAGCTTCCTGAATCTTCCGGCTAAGAGTTTTCTCAGGTGAAAGGAAGGCCCTTTTGACAAGTTGCTGTGTTATTGTGCTGGCGCCCTGAGCGGCTTTACCGGCTTTAATGTCAGCCAGAAGAGCGCCGATAATCCGTTTTAAGTCCAAGCCTTTATGGTCCCAGAAACGGACGTCCTCGATGGCCAGGAACGCGCCCGTCACAATTTCGGGCACCTCATCAAACCGGACGGGCTGCCGGTTCTCGACGTATATCCTGGTTGCTTCGTTCCCGTCTTTATCATAAATAAGAGAAGGCAAATTCAGTTCCAGGGCGGTTGGATCCCAGGCTGGCATGTCTTTTAAGCTGTATGCAATCAATCCCAGAACGGAGCCGGTACAGATGAGAAATGCAAAAACCGCGACTACTACGGCCAGCCTTACATAATTAATTTTACGGACAGTTCTGCGCATGGACCTTTTCGCTTTTGGCATTTTTATTAAAACCCTCCCACGGGACAGGATATAAAGTATACTAAAACGATTATAACACAATATATGCTTGAAGTTAAAGTTTTTCAGCAGGTTGCGAAGCGCCCTCCCTTTTGCTATACTGTAAAGGTAGACTGGTAGGGAGGAGAAGCACGGTGGAAAAAGAGCTGGCAAGGCAACTTGAGATAATTAAAAGAGGTGCTGCCGAAATCGTACCGGAAGGGGATCTGATCGAAAAATTAAAGAAGTCGATAAGTTCTGGGGAACCTTTACATATCAAACTGGGCTTGGATCCGACCGCTCCGGATATACACCTGGGTCATACGGTTGTTTTGCAAAAACTGAGGCAATTTCAGGACCTGGGACACAAGGTTACTATTATTCTGGGGGATTATACCGCCCGTATCGGAGACCCTACCGGGAAATCCGAGACCAGGAAACAGTTGACCCAGGAAGAAGTTATGGCCAACGCCAGGACATATGAGGAGCAGATCTTTAAAATCTTGGACAAGTCCAGGACCAATGTGGTTTTTAACAGTGAGTGGCTGGCCCCGCTGACTTTTGCCGATGTCATCGGTCTTGCCTCCAAGTACACGGTTGCCCGTATGCTGGAGAGGGATGATTTCGCCAAACGTTTTCATAATGAACAGCCGATAAGTATTCACGAATTCTTTTATCCTCTGATGCAGGGGTACGATTCCGTAGCCTTGAAAGCAGACGTAGAACTGGGCGGTACTGACCAGAAGTTTAATCTCTTAATGGGCAGGCACCTGCAGAAAGAATATGGGCAGGAACAACAGGTAGCGCTGATGATGCCGATTCTTGAGGGACTGGACGGCATTCAGAAAATGAGCAAAAGCCTTGGAAACTACATCGGAATTACCGACTCCCCCAGGGAGATGTACGGAAAGACGATGTCGATCTCAGATGAGATGATGATACGGTATTTTGAACTGGTCACTCCTGTTTCTATTAAAGAGATCAGGGGAATTGAGAAAGGCTTACAGGAAGGCAGCCTGCATCCCAGGGATGTTAAAATGCGCCTGGCCAGGGAAATCGTCACCATATACCATGGTACTGAAGCGGCCCGGCGGGCGGAGGAGGAGTTTAAAAACATCTTTCAGAAGAAAGAGTTACCCGATGAAGTTCCCGAATACAGACTTGACCAGAGAGACCTTGAAGATGGGCAGATCTGGCTGCCCAAACTGCTGGCGCTGGCCGGGCTGGCTGCCAGTACCAGCGAAGGAAAGCGGTTAATCCGACAGGGAGCCGTTAAAGTCGATGACAACAGGATTGACGACCCGGATACCAGGATTGTTCCGCAAAACGGTATGATTCTCAAGGCCGGAAAAAGGAAATTTGTTAAAATATTGTAGTTACAGCAAAAACAGACACAGGAAAAATCCGGGGTTCGCTAAACTATAAATATGAGCCACCTAGTTTAACCCCAGGCCAACCTGGTCCAGACCAGACCTCTCCGGATCAACCTGCTCCGGACCCATCGGCCACAAGTCAACCGGTTACAGGCGGAAAAGCTATTGTTACTTTGGGGTCGGGCAAAGGTTCGATAAACCTAACAACAGTATCAGGCAATATTGTTATAGACAAATATTAATTATTTTATATCAGAGGCTTGAGGGCAGAGATTTCCGTCCTCTGTTTTTTTTAGACATTCACCAAAGTTGCATTTTCCACATATATTGATATGTGGAGGTGAATAGTCTTGTTTTATCAGCCCCGTCGTTTTCCCGCCAGAATACTGGTGGTTATCGTAATTTTGGCGCTGATGATCCTTGTTCCTTTTAGTATTGTTGAAAGAAACCTGAAGCCAACTATTCTTGCCATAGCTAAAGCCTATGCCGAGCAGGTGGCGGTTACAGCCATTGAAGATGCCGTAAACGACAGGATAGCCGGGTCTGTAGAATACAAGGACCTGATATTTATACGTACCGATAACCGGGGCCGCGTTGTTTTAATGCAGGCAAATACAATTAAAATCAACAGTTTGGCGGCTGATGCAATCCTTGATATACAGAAAAATCTGGCCAAATTAGAAGGGAAAGTGATTCATATTCCGCTGGGACAGGTATTAAAAAGCCAGCTCCTGGCGGCCTACGGCCCCAAAATAAGGGTTACACTGGTACCTATAGGTACCGTTAAGGTGAAGATAGCCGATGATTTCCAACAGGCCGGAATCAACCAAACCAGGCACAGGCTCTATCTTAATGTGTATGACAAGGTAAAAATAGTCATTCCCCTCGTAAGTGAATATATCGAAGTGAGTGCCCAGGTTCCGATTGCTGAAACGATAACTGTGGGAGAAGTGCCTCGGACCTATTTTAACCTTGACCTGGGAAGAGGGTTAAAGGAGGTAGACTGAGAACCCGGCTGGTTC
>DDKP01000122.1:0-5766 GCA_002339745.1 Firmicutes bacterium UBA2595
CTTAAATAAAGTTAGACGTTAATAGCTAGTGACCAGTGGGTAGTTTTGCCCAATTCCGCATTGAGCTGAAAGCCTGAGGGTTTATGCAAAGGCCCTGGTTGCCTGGGGCAAAAATTCCAGCACATCACCTGCTACCAGAGACATCATACCTATTTCCCCAGCCGCTAAATCGCCGGCAAGGCCGTGGAAATATACTCCTGACACCGCTGCCTCAAGGGGAGTCAGCCCCTGTGCCAGAAGGCCGGCAATGATCCCGGTTAAGACATCGCCTGTTCCTCCTGAAGCCATGCCGGGATTACCCGTAGGATTTACATAAAGCATCCCGTCAGGGCTGGCCACCAGGGTACGATATCCTTTCAGGACTAAAACAGTCCCCCAGTTTTTGGAGGCTTCCAAAACCACTTCAATTCTATTGTTCTGAACTTCCTCGGTTTTTATGCCCAGCAACCGGGCCATTTCTCCCGGATGTGGTGTCAATATCAGCTGGGCCGGACACTCTTTCAGCAAGTCAACAGCCCCGGACAGGGCATTAAGGCCATCGGCATCAATAACCGCAGGCTTCTCCAGCGCCGGCAACAGCTGGCGGACAAATTCCACCGAACTTTCATTGGTTGACATTCCCGGACCCAGCGCCAGGACATCGGCCGCATTCAGCAGCTCTTGAACCAAAGGTAACGCTTCGACATCTATGCTTACTTCCCGGGTTTGGGGAAGAGGCCTTGTCATTACTTCCGTCAATTTGACTTCCATCAGGGCATGTAGCCCTTCCGGGACAGCCAGGGTAACAAGACCTGCCCCGGCTTTCAGGGCTGCATTGCTGGCCATGACGGCAGCCCCAGACAAGCCTTCTGATCCTCCGACTACCAGAACGCGCCCGTATGTTCCCTTATGACCTTCATAGCGCCGGACAGGGATAATTTTTTTTATGATTTCAGGAGTTATCAGGAACCGCCTGATTCCCTGTGTGTCCACCAAACCAGGCGGAATGGAAATGTCGGCCACGGTCAGCTCACCTGCGTATTCCGGGCCCTGTTGGATGACCAGGCCCAGTTTGGCATGGGCAAAGGTGACCGTCATATTCGCCTTGATACAGGCGCCATGAACTTTTCCGGTATTAGCTTCCAGGCCGGAAGGGATATCCACGGAGATTACCGGTTTCCCGGACGAGTTGATTATTTCGATAACGTTCCCAATATGTTCCGGGACTGCCCCCTTAAAGCCCGTGCCAAATATAGCGTCAACTATCAGGTCGGTATAAACCATCGCCAGTTTCACAATATTAAGGTTGTTGGGGTTAACAAGAGGGTAAATCTTTTGACCCATGGCCTGGAGAATGTCAAGATTCACTTTGGCATCCCCTGAAATATCCTTGACATCAGCCAACAGCATAACTTTTACTTCGGCTCCGGCGTTAAGAAGATGACGCGCAACAACAAATCCGTCCCCGCCGTTATTACCTTTTCCGGCAAAGATCGTTACGGTCTTTCCTTTGGGATCGCCAATCATGCGGTAAATAGCTTCAACCACCTGTAAACCTGCATTTTCCATGAGTACAACACCGGGAATGCCCAGGCCGTTAATAGTGGTTTGGTCAAGCTTCTGCATTTCTTCCGCGGTCAGTAAATGCAAAAAATACCACCTCTTTCTAAAGCGGCCAGTGACCAGTGGCCAGTGAAGTCAGACTCCCTTGGACGGGAACCTATTATTGTATTTCTATATTTATATTAGGGACTTGATAAATAGTTACGGCTTCTTTCCTCTTTTCTAATAAGCTACTACAAAGGCGACGGCATATTCTTTACAATGACTTAGGGATAAGGATATTTTGCTGACTCCCATGGTTTCGGCCGCTTCCCTGGCGGCTCCATAAAGCCTCACTTGGGGTTTGTCATTCTCTTCGGTGACAACCTCAATTTCGGTCCACTTAATCCGTCCAAATCCTGTACCCAGCGCTTTTGATACCGCTTCTTTGGCGGCAAACCTGGCTGCAAGGGAAGCCCATTTACGCTTCTTTCCTTCGCAGTAAGCCAATTCGCCGGATGTAAAAATCCTGGAAGCAAAACGCTCCGAAGAGCCTGCTGCCTTCTTGACCCGTGAAATTTCGACAATATCGACACCTGTTCCTTTAATCACAATCCATTCCTTACCTTTGGGCGCCAGCCACAAGCGCCCTTCAAATTACTTTAACTAGTTCTCAAGTCTTAGCCCGGCATTTTTTCTTTACCACAAAGGCTAATAAGTATTTCTCTGTGGTCTAAGGTATAAAGAAAGACCACAAAAAGTTCAGACTTTATGTCCTTTGTGCCCTGGTGGTTCGGATTTAAAAAGTAAGGTTAACATGGGACGCCATCCACTACTGCTATACTTTCCATATTTAACCTCTGTATTCATTTATATTCATTATCATTCTGCAAAGGTTAAGAAAATTTTTTCGCACAACGAAGGAAAGGGCGGGGTGTGTTCCGCCCTTTCTCGCTGTTTATCAAAAACATTAAAGTTGACTTTGGGGACAGCCCCTTAAGACACATCCCACTAAGCAGTTTCTTCGTTTATTTCCTGGAGTTGGGCCTTTTCCTCATCACTTAGCAATTTATTCAGGTCAAGAAGAATCAGGAGCCGGTCGTCCACTTTGGCCACACCGGTTATATACTTGGAATCAATGCCACAGACAATATGAGGCGCAGGTTCGATGTTATTGGAGTTTATCCTGAGAACTTCGGAAACGGAATCAACTTCTACCCCAAAAGTATGGTCCCCTACCTGAATAACGATAATTCGCGCATCCCCGGTATACTCCGTAAGAGCAAGATCAAACCTCTTTTTCATATCAATAATAGGTATTATCTGTCCTCGTAAATTGATTATTCCCTCAACAAACACGGGTGACCTGGGAACCTTGGTAGTGGTTGTAAGCCTGTTGATCTCTTTTACCTGGGTAATAGGGACACCGTATTCCTCATTGCCCAACCTGAATACCACAAATTGAAATTCAGTTCCCACGGTACTTTTTTCTTCCATATGTTCACCCCCAGAGTTATCTTAAAACTCTTTTACTTGGTCTTTCGACGCCGTTTGCGAAAATCCTCCATTACATACCCAATATCTTCCTCAGTTTTTTGGCCTGGGCCCGGCTTACAGGAACTTCACTCTTTTCATTGTCTTCCACTATCAGCGTATAGGTGCCGTTGAAAAATGGAATGATTTCTTTGACTTTATGGAGGTTAACCAAATAACAGCGGTGAGTCCGGAAAAACACCGAAGGATTAAGGCGGCTTTCCAGTTCTTTAAGCGTAAACCTGGTAAAAAGCTTGTCATTAAAAGTCTTAATATAAACATAGTCCTGCTCTGTAAAGGCATATATAATATCCGATTCATTTACCAGGATAGTTTTGCCCTGCTTTTCGGCAGGAATCCTGTCAATCTTTATGTGCTGCGGTTTTTGGCCTCCCATTACAGCGCTTTCCTGAACAACAACCATCTGTTCGGCATGGGCCCCTGCAGAGGCGACACTCGCCGCCTGCTGTTGCTGCTGCTGGGTAATCTTGATTATCTTATTGATGGTCTGGGTGAGTCTTTTTTCATCAAAGGGTTTAAGAATATAGTCAACTGCGTTCACCTCGAACGCCCTGACCGCATATTCGTCATATGCGGTCACAAAAACAACATGGGGTGGATTAGGCATTTCCTGGACCCGGGCGCCGACTTCCAGGCCGTTCATCCCCGGCATCTCTATGTCCAGAAACAGGATAGAATAATCCAGTGCCTTTATTAAAGTCAGCGCCTCCTGGGCATTAGTAGCTTCACCAACCACTTCAATGTTATCAAATTTATTCAGCAGGAACCTGAGCTCTTTTCTGGCTGGATATTCGTCGTCAACTATTAGCGCTTTAAGCTTCATTTACTAGCCCCCTCCCATTTTCCGGTACATCCATAATCAAAGGTACTCTTACTTGAACCGTAGTCCCCTTATTGACTTCACTGGTAATCTTCAATTCGTACTCTTCGCCGAATAAACTCTTCAACCGCTCATTCACATTGCTCAAACCTACGCCGTTGCCGGAACCGACTCCTGGAAGCAGTACCTGGCTTATTCTATCCTCTGGAATCCCCACACCGTCGTCCTTGATCCAGATATGCAGTTCTCCGTGTTCTTTCTTCACGATCAGTTGCAGCGCCCCAGGGCCTACTTTCGGTGTGACTCCGTGTTTTACGGCATTCTCTATCAGCGGCTGCAGCGTCAAGACAGGTACTTGGTAGTCCATGAGTTCAGGGTCGATATCCCGAAGTATCCGGAGTTTTTCCCTGAACCGGGCCTTCTCCAGGACCAGATATGTGTTGATGTATTCCAATTCTTCCCTTAAGGTGTTGAAATGGCCGTGCCTTTTTAATGTCTGACGGAAAAAGGTTGCCAGGCGGATGAGCAGCCTGCGGGCGGTTTCAGGGTTGGTACGGCTAAACATAATGATGGTATTCAATGTGTTAAACAGAAAATGGGGGTTAATCTGAGCATGAAGGGCCTGAAGTTCCGCCTTTGTAACCAATTGGGCCTGCCGGTCCAGTTCGGCCAGTTCCATCTGGACTCCCAGCAACTGGGCGATACCTACAGCCAGTTTTACCACATGTGGCGGCATCTGTCCTTCCTTGGTCTGGTAGAGTTTTACGCATCCCTCTACCTTGCCGCGGCATTTCAGCGGCGCAATAACCGCCGCCTCCAGAGGACAGTTGCAGTCCTTGACCGGGCATTTCAGTTTTTCCTTATTGTCGACAATTTTCAACTCTCCGGTCTGGACCACCTGCTTGGTGGCTTCGGTAAGAATCAGTCTTCCCGGCTGGTGTCGTTCGCAGCCGGCGCCAACATAAGCCAGGACCCGCTCCCTGTCAGTGATGGCAACGGCCGCAACATCACTGATTTTGAGAATAATTTCCGCCGCTTTCTGGGCTGTTTCTTCATTTAGTCCCTGCCTTAGAAACGGCAACGTTTCATTTGCAATCTGTAAGGTCGAATTATAGTGTTCATCTCCCTCTTCCATTCTGACGGTGACCACTTTGCGAGACATGGTGTAGTCAAAAAGAAGGTAGGAACCTATGCCGTTCAGGATAAAAAACACCAATCCGATCACCCATGGCCGGTGGATGACATCAGTAGCCATGAAGACCACCCCAAACTGCAGTAAGGTTAGGCCCAACGCAATGGCGGAGACCCTTAAATAATGCAAAATTCCCTTCTCCCCGTAACTCATCAAAAGCCCCCCGGAACGGATTTTTCCTGGATATCCAAATCTTCTTTGTCTATCTATTTACTAGCAAAAACAGCCCCGATATTCTCAATTTTCTTAATATTAATTAATTATTCTATTTATTTTTCAATATTCCTTCATTTGCTTCCGCCAAAAATTCGATTGTAAATTACGGTGAATGAGTAATAATCTAACATCTGGTTCTTTTAAATATATAATAAATTCTGCGAAAACGCCAGAATTTTAATGGATAAATATCCATCATCTGGGAATAATACACAATACCAAGAGTGCGTAATTCAGGAGGTGATTATTATGGGTAGATCCAAATATATCTGCGGCCTGTGCGGCAGAACATCGAACCTGCCGGATTTCTGCTGTGGCAGGGTAATGGTCCAAAAAGGAAGCTATTTTTGCAGGTCCTGCGGTACCTCAACAGGAGTAGCCGGCGATTGTTGCGGTCAGCCAAGGGAGCAGGTCTAGGAGAGTAAAGCCCTCCCAAATACCACCGGTACAAAAAATCCCCATG
>DDKP01000122.1:6201-16762 GCA_002339745.1 Firmicutes bacterium UBA2595
AGATTTTTATTATAGGTTTCCAATATGAATAGTTTTGGCTAAATTCTTTTCTGCGGAGGGTTGTTTCCTATTATGAACCAAATAAAAAACAATATCCTGGAGGCCATTGGCAGTACTCCGCTGGTTAAAATCAACCGGCTGAACCCAAATCCTAATGTGTTGGTAGCAGCCAAGCTGGAAGGCAACAATCCGGGCGGCAGTGTAAAAGACAGGCCGGCCCTGTATATGCTGGAGATGGCCGAAAAAACCGGCGTGTTGACAAAAGACAAAATTATCATTGAGCCGACCAGCGGCAACACCGGAATCGGCCTGGCTATGGTAGCGGCCGTTAAAGGCTATAAACTGGTCGTAACTATGTCCGAATGGATGAGTATGGAGCGCCGAAAAACATTGAGCGCCTTTGGAGCTGAAATCATCCTCACTCCCGGTGAAAAGGGGACCGATGGGGCTATTGAAAAAGCTTATGAAATTTACGAATCCAACCCAGACCTCTATTTTATGCCAAACCAGTTCGCCAACGAATTCAATGCCCTGTCTCATTATGATACTACTGCTATGGAAATCTGGGAACAGACCGAAGGAAAAATAACCCACTTTGTAGCCGGCATGGGCACCACCGGAACACTAATGGGTATCTCCAGGCGCCTCAAGGAACTGAACCCGGAAATCAGGATTATCGGAGTTGAACCCAACATGAACCATAAGGTCCAGGGACTCAAAAACATGGAGGAGGCTCGAGTGCCGGAGATCTATGATATCAGTCGCCTGGACGAAAAAATACGCATTTGTGACGAAGATGCCTTTGAGATGGCGCGTTTGTTAGCCCGTTACGAGGGCATATTTTCAGGAATCAGCGCCGGGGCGGCAGTTCATGTGGCCATACAAATAGCGAAAGAAGTGAATTCCGGGTTGATTGTTGTGATAATACCTGACCGGGGTGATAAATACCTTTCCACTGACCTCTTTTGTTTCAACCCGTGTGGAAACACCACCTGTCAGATCAAAGGGGAATGAAGTCTCGTCCTAATCCAAACGTTGCCGGCAACTGTTTTTACTCCGTTTTTCTGGCATAGGCTCTTCTCCGGGCCGGAGCAAGGAAGATGATACCCAGGATACCGGTGATAAACCCACCTATGTGGGCCCACCACGCTACCATGTTACCGGGTACCCCAAGGCTGGCAAATCCGCTGAACCATTGTGTGATAAACCACAAGAATAAAAAGATGAAAGCCGGTATTTCTATAAAGGTAATAAAAAAGATAATAGGTACAAGCGTCAGCACCCTGGCCCGCGGAAAACTGACAAAATAGGCTCCCAAAACTCCGGCAATAGCCCCGCTGGCTCCTATCACGGGTTCAGCGGCCAGGGGATTGGCCCAGACCTGAGCTAGGGAGCCAACGACACCGGCGGCAAGGTACAGAATCAGGAACCTGCCCCTGCCCAACCGGTCCTCCACGTTATCGCCGAAAATCCACAGGTACAGCATGTTACCCAGCAGGTGAAACCACCCCCCGTGTAGGAACATGCTGGTCAGCAGGGGGAGGGTAGCTGGAAACACGGGAAACTGCCCATACATCAGGCTGTGGATGTTTCTCGGAATAACCCCAAAGGCTCTCACTAAACTTATCAGTTGCCCCTGTTCAAGAGACAGTTCAAAGATGAAAACGGCAACATTTATAATAATTAATGTCACGCTGATGACCGGGAAGCTGCGTGAACGGATGTTATCCCTGATCGGTATCATCTCATCCTCCGGTGTTTTTCTTTTCTGCTTCTAATAACTATCTTATATAATAACCAATCAAAAGAAAATATAAAATCGAGGGATATGCCCCAAAACCCCAAAAATATAAAGGCAGGACTACCTGCCTTTAAAATTTGTTGGGGGGACAGCTAACTCACTCATATTTGACCGGGACAAGTTCCCTTGCAACCATACAAACCACCTTGTCTGCCGCTTCATTATCGGTGTCAAGACCTGTCGTTTCTTTTAAGTTCTCTATTGAATAGTATTTATCAAAAACTTCCTGTGCCCATTCAACCGACCTTTTGGAATCAGCGACAACTGTACAGTGAAAATCCCTCCCGGTTTCAACTTCATACTTATGAACCTCTTTCCACCCCTGTGTCAACTCTCCGTATGCCGGTAAATCCCAATCCCATACTATAAAACCAAACTTTCCGTACCCCTTAATGAGACCAGACAGTTTTTCATAAAAGGCAGTTTTAAAATCTTCCTCTTTTTCAGGAAGAGCCGCCGCCAGACCGGAAAGCTCCCGGTCGGCATGTTCTTTCAGGTGTTTCCGGTACCTCTCCAACGCAGTTTCCTCCAGGGATGCCAACTCTGTCAGAAGCCGGCTCCTCCGTTCGGACTCTTCATGAGTAAGGAAACTTAGCAAGCGGGCACCTTTGCCATTAAAAGCATCATTATTAATAGCCATATAAATCCCTCCAAGGATATTTTAACAAAACACCCCATAACCATCAAATAATAAAATAGATGAGTGGTCTGGGGTGAGAGGGGGAGTACTGGTTAAATTATCATTCTATCCCCATCGCCTTGGCGGCTAATTCGGCCAGGTGATAGATTTTTAGCGGGGACTCGACCTTTTCAATTCCGCCCGCTAACCCGGAATAGCAGGTAGGACAGGGTGTTGTCAGGTATTCCGCACCTGTTGCCTCGGCATCTCTGATCCGGTAAGCGGAGGCTTCTTCCTGCAGCGGGTGATTGGCCATCTTAAGCCCGCCTCCTACTCCGCAGCACCTGGAATACTGTCTCTTTCTTTCCATTTCAATAAGTTCCAGCCCCGGTATGGCCTGAATTATCCTGCGCGGCTGGTCATAAATGCCGTTGTGACGGCCCAGCAGACAGGGGTCATGATAAGTTATTTTCCCGCGGATAGGGTTTTCAAACCTTATCCTGCCCTCGGCCAAAAGAATATCTATATACTCAGACAGATGATATATCTTGTAATTCTGTTGCGCAATCTTGTTGTAATCCTGTCTTAGAGTTTTATAACACCCGGCACAGGCCGTGACCAGGGTATCTATTCCCAGGTTGTTGAGCCTTTCAATGTTAGCCCTCGCTTTGTCCGTAAAATCTGGGTCCCCGATCCGGCGTAGTTTTCCGAAACAACAGAATTCTTCAGGACCCAGAATACCGAAGTCAATCCCGGCCCTGTTCATAATATTGGCCGCATGCTGGGAAACAAGATTTATTTTTTCGTCATAACTGGCGGTACACCCTAAAAATAACAATACGCCAGCCAGGTTATCAGTTATCAGTTCCGGCTTCTCCAGCAAAGTCCCTTTTTCCAGTCCGCTCTCCACCCAGTCCGCCCTGGCGGATTGCTCCTTTTTATAAGGGTTCCCGTACTGCTTTAATGTTTCACAGTATGTCCTCTGCTCCGGAACCGGGCCCAGCTCTGCTATAAACATGCCTTCACGGGTGTTCTCCCATAATTCCACGGTATCCAGTTTGGCGGGGCAGACAAAGTGACACTGGTTGCAGCAGGAGCAGTCATACAGTGTCCTGCGGAAAGTCTCCATCACCTTTAAGTCCGCTTTAGGCTTGAACAATCTCAAAAATCCGGGCTGCTGGCTCCTTAAGATGCTCTTCAAATGTTTAATTTTAGCCCTGGGCGTAACATCTTCGACACTGTTAAGAGTGTAGATAGGGCACCATTTCTGGCATTCCCCGCACCTGATACAGGCATCCAGGCTCATCAACTGCTTCGGGCTCAGTTTTTCTATAGGCAGGGTTTTTTGCGGTTCCGTCATATGTACAGGTCACCCCTCATCCGTTCCTCCGAAACGTTGAGCGCTATTTCCAGAGGACTATTTATAATATGAAGGAATTTGCTGTGGGGAATATACGCGAATAAGGCAGCATTCAGAGCCGAATGAAACAGCCAAAGGGCAGTAGCCAGTGAGGGAATCCCTGAGATACCGCGAAAAATCACGGCCAAATTGTATCCAATGAACGAATACTGAAGTTCGGGTGAAGGGGGCAAAAGAGATATCCTCATAGCCTCCAGTAAAAAGCCGGTGATAACCAGGGTCAGGAGTATAATTAAGGCTATGGAATCAGTGGAATCGGTGTATAATTGGCTGTCTTTGACTATGTATCTCCTGACAAAGGCTATCAGGAGGCCTAGCAGCATAATTAGGCCAAAAAAGTCTCCGGCGGCCTTGTAATAATTGTGTCCCTGCCCGTGCAGCATGTACCGGCTGAAAGAAGAATCGGCAGGAATTACTGTCTCCAGGGCAACGGCTATGGCTGACAGCATGAGCAAACCAATAAACCCGTAAAAAATACTGATGTGGGCAAACCACCTGAGGATGTTTTGTTGAGCCAGCTGTTTCTGTAAGAAGACATAACGCCAAATCGCCTTCAACATCAACAGGTAGTCCGGTTTTTTGTAAAGAGATTTCCGCCGACCTTTAAAGTAGAAGGAAAATCTGTAGATCATTCCGCTGATAAAAAGCAGTAGCCCTAAAGACTGCATAACTGCGAAAAGAGTCCAAGGTTTATAATAGAGCTCTATTTCCTGGCCCATATGTTACCTCCCCGTCTGGCGCTGGATTAGTTTTAACTAAACTTGGGATATTGATTCTCTCAGAGCGGCCTCGAGTTTGGTCCTGTCCAGATCCCGTCCTATAAAAACGAACCTGTTCTCGTCCGCTTCGTTAAGCGAACTGAAATTGATTAAACCATGAACATAATCAAATACTTCTGTGCCATGCGTGGTTTTAATGATTCCTTTGGCCCTGAATATATCACCGAATTCTTTGCTTTTCAGGTTGTTAAGCAGAGAATTAATTTTATCCTTTATTACCAAGCCGGGGAATTTAAATGACTCCGCATTAAACCGGGGTGAGTAATGAAAGTGGGTTACCTCCCCTTTGGGCTGGGTGTCAGGGATTTCCGCCCGGCAGTAAACCGTGGGGATTATAAGGGCGGACGGGTTCATTTCGATAACTGCCATCCGGCACTCATCAATAACTTCAGGAGTAACCAAATCGGCCTTGTTGAGAAGAATTATGTCCGAATTTGTTACCTGGTCCTGAAAAAAATTGCTGAAATCGTTTTCCCTCACCATCTCGATAAATAACGTCATATCAATTACGCCGATTACAGGAGCAAGTTCGATTTTATCCCGGAAGTCGGCTCCCTGTAAACCGAGGATTATGGACGACGGTGACGCTATTCCTGACGGTTCTATAATCAGCCGTTGCGGTTCCATGTTTTCCATGATCTCCTGCATGGCCCCAACCAGGTTTGCTCTCAAAGAACAACAGATACAGCCGCTCGGCAATTCGACAACGTCCACACTGGTTCCTTCTGATATCAGGGCCCCATCAATACCCAGTTCGCCAAATTCGTTGACCAGCACAACCGTACCGGCAGACTCTTCCTGCAGAATATTTTTCAACAGGGTAGTTTTTCCGGCCCCCAGGAAACCGCAAATCAGTTGAACTTTCAATGTAAGTCACCTGCTCCCTTTTAGCTCACATCGTCTATTTTGGTGATTTTCATGGTAACTTCCTGTTCGACCGCGGCGTCCACCAGCACCTGTATTGTTTTCAGAATAGCGCTGGGGACCGGGCAGTCCACATGTTTAAGGCGTTCTGAGCACACCTGGTAGATATATGAGTCAAGCATCTTCGCAAAGACGCCTTTTTTCCAGTTCAGGTTTTTGAATACGTCGTTCATGTCAGTGACAAGATGACAGGCGCTGTGGAAAGTGATATCGACTACATTTTTTTCAACCAGTTCGGCCAGTATTACCACTTTCAGACCACATGCCCCTGGTTCCACAACTGCTTTTGCAGCTTTCATTTCTTTCTCCCTCCTAAAGGACAAGCAAGAATACAGAGTCCACAGATATACTTTTGGAAAACCCTAACCGTGTAACTCATATAGTCCCAACATGCTTCCGTGTCAATAAAAACTTCGGCCCTGTCCCCCCGTTTCCAGTTTATGTTCCTTATGGCGGAGGCGGGACAGGCATTCACACACTTGGAACAGCTGCCGCATTTACTCTCGGTGTAAGGCGTCTGGCAAACTTTCAGTGGGGCGTCGGTTAAAACCGTCGCCCAGCTGAGCCGCGCACCGAACATTGGGTTGACCAAAAGGCCGCTCTTTCCGATCCAGCCTAAACCGGCACATGTAGCTGCTGTCTTGTGAGGAAACAGCGGATAAAGCTTTGACACAAAAGTGCTGTCAACTCTCGCCGAATCAGGGGGAATGGCCAGAGTACGCCAACCCAGGGATTTGAGCAGGGCAGTGATATTCTTCTGAACAGATTCCAGCAGGCGGTCTACTTCTTCGTACTGATTGGAATAGGCTGTCAATGAGCCACACTTATACGTCCCACGACCCACAGGGTGTTTGACGGCCAATGAAATCGCGTGAGGCATATGCTTCAGTTCCGGTGCCAATCCAATACTTACATCACCAAAGCCGACAATAGACGCCCCCCACTCAATGATTTTGGCCTTCAGTCTTTCGGAGTCGACAGTTTTCATATGGCGCTCCCTTCGCTGCAGGGGGAAATTCAGCATACCACGGCACCTTCTTCCAAGATTGGTATGGAGGGGCATAAATGCCCCTCCCTTAAAGATTTTAATATACACCGTGGTCCCATTTCGGAGGAGGCAGGTACTCCCATGGTTCTCCATTCATGATTTTCTGGGCCAGGTCAACGCACTTATAGGCATATTCAAAGGCATAGGGGATACCGGGTCCCCCAGGAACGAAGCCGGCCAGCATCATGCCGATAGCGGCAGCTTCAAAGACTTCCTCGACAGTAGCGCCGGCTTTTACTGCAGGATAAACGTGGACAATGCAGCGGGGTGAGCAGTAACCTACGCCGCCGGCCATGAAAATCAACTCCTTAACCTTGCGGCTTAAGGCTCCGTCAGCCCAAATAGTGTTGTAAAAATCTGCAAAGGCAACTCCTGATTGCGGGTTAACCTGGTTGATGATCCTGAACATCCTGGGGACAAAAAGCATGTTCTCTTCCATGTACTTATTGGCTTCTTCCGGGGTATACTTTTTTTGTTCACTCATAATTTGGGGTTCGCTCCTTTCAAAAAATATTTTCTTAAGTTTAGTAAACCATTGTTCAAAGCCCTTACCGTCTATACGCTTTTCACCTCCTTATTTCTAAATTTTCGTGGCCCGGTTTCCTGCGTAATCGGGAATTTTCTAGGATTCAATGATTTCCAGAATGCTTCGCCGAGTACGGCAGAAGTTAGAGTCTGTTCTGTTTCTGGGCCGCGGCAGGTCAATGTCAACGATCCTTTTAATCCGTCCCGGCTTATGGCCCATTATGACTACCCGCTCTGCCAGAAAAACAGCCTCGTCAATGTTATGGGTAACAAAAATGATAGTTTTCTTTTCCCTGCTCCATAAATCGATCAGATCAGCCTGAAGCATGTTTCTATTGATAGAATCCAGAGAGGCAAATGGTTCGTCCATCAGTAAAAGCTTCGGGTTATATGCCAGCACCCTGGCGATAGCCACCCGCTGTTTCATTCCTCCGGATAACTGCCTGGGGTAATACCGCTTGTACTCCGCAAGGCCTACCTTCTCCAGGTTGTATTGAATGATGTCGTCCCACATTTCTTTGTCAAAATTCCTGGCTTTCAGGCCGAACTTTATGTTTTGTTCCACCGTATACCAGGGAAACAAAGCATCCTCCTGAAAAACAAATCCAATCTCGCCTTTTTCCAGAGACGGGGGAGCATCATCCAGGAGGACTTCCCCTCCGATAGGTTGATAAAGACCGGCGATGATCCTGAGCAGAGTGCTTTTCCCACAGCCGCTTGGTCCTACAACACAGCAGAAACAACCTTCTTCCACCTGCAAGTCCAAATTCTCCAAAACCTTTGCATCACCGAACTGATGGGTAACACCCCTCAAAATTAACGCCATGGCACCAACCTCTTTTCCAGGAAGAGAATAAACCTATTCATTACCGTTCCTACCAGGCCAATGGCTATTACTCCGCTGATAATTTCCGCTACCCGGCCTCCTACCGAGTATGAAGACCAGATATAGTAACCTATCCCCAATTTCCCGCCCACAAACTCGGCAGCTACAATACACATCCAGCCTACCCCGAAACCGACGCGAATACCGTTAAAAATCGAGGGAAGTGACCCAGGCAGCATGATCTGCGTAAGGACCTGCTTCCGGGAAGCGCCCATAGTCCGGGCCGCTTCAACATGAATTCGGTTTACCATGCTGATCCCGTGGATGGTATCCAGTAAAATGGGAAAAAAAGCTCCTACGAAAACAACAAAAATCTGCACGTATTCCGTAGGCCTGCCGGCATTGGCAAAGATGACATAGGCCAGCGGTATCCATGCCAGGGGAGGAATAGGCCTCAGCATTTCCAGCATCGCATCAACGTAATGCCTGAACCATTCCACTGCGCCCATGAGGACCCCCAGAGGAACAGCAATCAAAATACTTATCAGACAAGCTTGGACTACTATCCGTAAACTGGACCAAACAATTTCCGGAAGTGTCTTGTTGTAAAGCGGGTCCCCATGAACAACCAAGTCCAGGAAAACAATGGCGGTTTCAAAAGGAGAGGGCAGCTCCAGCAAGCGAAAACTGACCAGCAGCTGCCAGCCCAGCAGAAACGAAACTATTGAGAACCCTCTGAAATAACTGTTTCCGAATCTTTTTCCCGGCCGGGCAGCCGTTTGGCCGTTTAGCTTCTCTGCAGGAGTATAATTAAACAGACCCATTGCTTATCAGTCCTTTACTTGATTACAGGACGCAACCCCTTTTCTCGCAACGCTTTCTCCAACAGGGTGTACTGTACCGTACCAACTCCCGGCACGGCAATTGTCTTGCCTTTCAGGTCTTCGACTGTGTTGATCCCCAGGTCGCTTCTCACCACGAGACCCGAGCCCTCGTTGTTGGCCCCGGCCACTACCTCAATGGGGATATCGTCATTAATCCTCTTGAGGGTAGCAGGCGCCCCGCCCAGGTAAGCCATGTCAATGTCTTTTACCTTGAAGGCTTCCATTACGGCAACACCGTTTTGGTATGTTTTAGTCTCCAGGGTACGGCCTGCCACCAAGCCTACATTTCTGTAATATCCTTCTTTTTCAGCTACATAGATGGGAAGTTGGTGCAGGTCTGCGTTAAGGTAACCGATTCTAAACTTGATATTGCCAGGAACAGAGGACGGCTTCCAGTTGGGGTCTTTGTCCAGTTTATCGGCGATGCTTTTGTAAACGGAGTCTTGCAGGAACCCGTCAAAAAACTTTTCGCCGTCAGCAAACCCAATGTCGGTTACCGACTTCTTCAAAAGCTTTCCTTCTTCCAGGCTGTTGTAATACTCCTTGAATTCGTCCTTGGCGGGATATTCAACGTATGTGATGTTTTTCAGGGCTTCACTAACAATCTCAGGATTCTTTCCGGTAAATTCGGCAGCGTAATTCAAAAC
Source organism: Firmicutes bacterium UBA2595 (assembly GCA_002339745.1). Taxonomy (GTDB): domain Bacteria; phylum Bacillota; class Thermincolia; order Thermincolales; family UBA2595; genus UBA2595. Next base: position 15,675 of record DDKP01000122.1, read on the forward strand.
CTTTTCTTTGTTGTTAGGGTCATTGATAAAGCGAACCGCTTTGATATGAGCCCATGTAACCGCTTCAATTGTCTTGGAATCCTTAAAACTCTGGCTGACAGCCAAAACACAGCAGGGATGGTCCTCCCAGATATCGGGGGACTTGAACAGGTATTTACCGTCACCGGCATTAATTGCAGTGGTACCGAAAGGCTCCCAGGCAATGAAGCCATCAATTTCTTTTGCCTTCAATTGCTCGAGCATATTGGGCGGTGGGGTCTGCACTAGGTAGACGAGATTATCGTCGTTTTTGACGTTCTGCTGGCCGCTTTTTTCTTCCTTCTTGCCGGAACATCCGCTGAGAAGCATAGCTGCAATCACGACTAGGACTGAGACCAGTAAGACTTTCTTTATTCCGTTCCCTGTGTACATTTATACCCTCCTTTATTTAATTCGTGGAATAAAGGCCGGCCCGCCCTGCAATCAGGCCGGCCTCACCCCACTATAAGTTAACGCCAAGCAAGTTGAATAAATAGAGATTACGTATTATCTGTTATCTGTTCTTGCGGGCCCATTTCTCGGCGCCGTATTTCTTTACTGCTTCTACATAGGCTTTCATATTTTCCACCGGAGCTGTCGGCCAGATGTCGCAGCTGGGCCATATCGCATCCACGCTGCCTTCCAGGCTTCTGATAACTGCGGCCTCTACATCGGCCGGGGAACTGGTTACCAGAATGTTGTATGCATCGACATTTCCGAACAGGAGGGTATCCCAACCGATGTCCTCCCTGCTCTTCAAAAGGTCATTGCTCTGCTCCACGGAAATCGCCGGAGCGCCGGTTTCTTTGAGGATAGTCATAATCGGGTTGGTCCTGCCGCAGATGTGGAGGACGGAGGGACACTTAATAGCGGCCAGCGCGTCAAAAATCTTCTTCAGATGAGGAGCCACAACGTTTCTGAATACTTTCGGACTCAAAACGTCGGTAGGAGCGCCCATTTCACGGACAGCAATGTAGTCTACGCCGGCATTACGGTAAGCTTTGGCTATTTCAATGATGACTCCGGCCAAACGGTCCAGCATGGTATTTACCTGATCCGGCTTTTTAAAG
>DDKP01000123.1:0-11607 GCA_002339745.1 Firmicutes bacterium UBA2595
TAGTCAACTGGTTGTTTATGGCAGTCAGGTGCTTCAACCTTCCGGCCGAAGATTCAAGCCTTAATCTTCCTTTGTTTCCGGCCTTTAGGGAGGCACCGACATTGACTAATATAGCATAACTCTAAGCATCTTGTCAACATTTTTCACTGTAAATGTTTTTTTTGAAAATGTTTTTTTGACCCTCTTTTCTCTTCCGGGATTGGTTTTCGGCCACAGATCTCCACCTCCATTTGATTTAACATTATATTTCTTGTGAGATACGTATGAACTCCAGAAAGAAAGGGGTGCGGATGCACCCTTTTCCTCAGGATTAAACTAAATGGTTATCTTATTTTCCGATCAACTTTCGGGTTCTTTCCTTGATATGTTCAATAATCCCTGGGGTATTAATGGTGGCTACACCGGAATCAATTGCCGCCTGGGCTACCGCCGCGGCAACCTCGGCCGAAACCCGTGGGTCAAAGGGTTTAGGAATGACATACTCGGGTTTCCGTTCTTCGTCTGATATTAAACCGGCGATAGCATAAGCTGCAGCAACCTTCATTTCATCATTTATATCGGTGGCCCTGACATCGAGGGCGCCTCTAAAAATACCGGGAAAAGCCAAAACATTATTTACCTGGTTAGGGTAGTCGGAGCGGCCGGTACCAACTACAGTAGCTCCTCCCGCGAATGCCTCGTCCGGATAAATTTCCGGTACCGGGTTGGCCATGGCAAAGACCACAGCATTGGAATTCATGCTGGCTACCATTTCCCTGGTCACTATTCCGGGAGCAGATACACCGATAAATACGTCAGCCCCCTTCATAGCATCAGCCAAAGTTCCTCTTATCTTCTCCTGGTTGGTGACACTGGCCATTTCGGCCTGGGCTGGGTTCATCCAGCTTTCACCCTCACACAGAATTCCCATCTTATCGACCAAAATGGCGTTTTTCAGCCCGGCTTTTAACAACAGCTTGGAAACGGCTATACCGGCAGAACCGGCCCCGTTAAGAACTAGTTTAACATCCTCCAGTTTTTTGTCTACAACCTTGAGGGCATTGATAAGAGCAGCAAGAACTACAACTGCCGTACCATGCTGGTCATCATGAAAAATGGGTATCTTGGTAACCTGCTTAAGCTTAGCTTCAATTTCAAAACACCTGGGAGCCGATATGTCTTCGAGGTTAACCCCCCCGAAAGTGGGTTCCAGCGCCTTGACTACCTTGACTATTTCATCCGGGTCTTTTGTATCTATACATATTGGAAAGGCATCGACACCGGCGAATTTTTTGAAGAGCACGCATTTCCCTTCCATCACCGGCATTGCCCCCAGGGGCCCGATATCCCCTAAGCCTAATACGGCGGTACCGTCAGACACTACTGCCACCAGGTTGCCGCGGGCCGTATATTCGTATACCGCATCAGGGTTTTCGGCAATAATTTTACAGGGCTCAGCTACACCTGGGGTATAAGCCAGGCTCATCGCCTCCATACTATCCACTTCTACCTTGCTGATCACTTCTATCTTGCCGACCAGTTCTTTATGAAGCTGTATGGCTCTTTCTTTGAGATCATTCACGTTTTTTATCCCCCCGTCTGTTTTAATCTTACCTCTTTATTTATACTACTTCACAGATTTTTAATCCTCTTAGGTTTTTGTTCTTGTTGAAGTACATTTGTTAACTTGCAAACCATCTCCTGATACTGTGTACGATGGTTTCCCTGTTCAGCTTGGCTATAGCAGTGGTCAAAGGAATCCTCTTGGGACATGCTTCAATGCAGTTCTGAGCGTTTCCACAGTCGGTTATGCCGCCGTCACCCATGATCAAATTTAGACGTTCTTCCTTATCCATAGCTCCGGTTGGATGATGGTTAAAGCGAAGCACCTGAGCCAGCGGCGCCGGTCCGATAAAGCTGCTCTTGGCGTTGAAGTTGGGACAGGCCTCATAGCAGCAGCCACAGGTCATACAACGGGAAATCTCGTACATCCAGCGTCTTTCTTTTTCCGGCACCCTCGGACCAGGGCCCAAGTCGAATGTCCCATCAATGTTAACCCATGCTTTAACCTTTTTCAGATGTTCAAAAAGAACATTGCGGTCAACTTTGAGGTCTCGTACTACAGGAAACTTGGACAAGGGTTGGAGGGTTATCGGCTGGGGTAATTTGTCAATCAGAGCACTGCAGGCCTGCCTGACATTGCCGTTGATAATCATGGTACAGGCCCCGCAGACCTCTTCCAAGCATGAGCAATCCCATGTGACAGGGGCTGTTTTCTTTCCCTGCGCGTTGACCGGGTTCTTGCGAATTTCCATCAGAACCGAGACGACATTCATATTCGGTTTATATGGCACCTTAAATTCTTCCCAATATGGCGCTTCATTAGGATTGTTCTGTCTTTTTATTTTGAGGTGAATAAACTCCGGCACTTTTTATCCCCCCTTAGTCATATTTCCTGGCCCTGGGTGGTAACAGCGAAGTATCAACTTCTTCATACTCGAACCGGGGGCCTGAATCGGTCCAGTAAGCCTTGGTGGTCTTGAGCCAATTATCGTCATCCCGCTCCGGGTACTCCGGCTTGTAATGGGACCCCCGGCTTTCATTCCGGTTGAGTGCGCCAAGGGTGATAGCCCTGGCCAGTTCCAGCATGTTCCACAGCTGGTTGACAAAGGGTACTACGTCATTGGCCCAGCGGCCGGTATCATTGATGTTGATTCTTTTATACCGTTCCATAAGTCCCTGGATTTTTTCGTCTGCCATCTTCAGGTTATCATTGTAACGTACCACACCTACATGGGTAATCATTGTTTCTCCCAGTTCTTCATGAATGGTATACGGGTTCTCCGTTCCATCCATCCTGTAGATTGCTTCAAAAATATCAACCTGCCTCTTCTTCTCCTGGTCGAATACTCTACCGGAGACATCGTCGGCCGATTTCTTTAGGCCCTTGATGTATTTAACCATATTGGGGCCACAGATGTAACCGCTGTAAGCAGCCGACAACAAGGAATTGGCCCCTAAACGGTTGGCCCCGTGGTACATGTAATCACATTCCCCGGCAGCATACAGTCCGGGAATAGGGGTCATGTGGTTCCAGTCAGTATATATACCGCCCATGAAGTAGTGCGGGGCCGGGAATATTTTCATCGGGACCTTGGCCGGGTCTTCCCCGTAGAAATTCCGGTATATTTCCAGGATGCCGCCAAGGCGTACCTCAAGGAATTCGGGGTCTTTATGGGTCAGGTCAAGGTATACCTGGTTCTTGCCATCAATACCCAGTCCCATTTCAACACATACCTTATAAATCGCCCGGGAAGCTATATCCCGCGGCACCAGGTTCCCGTAGGCAGGATACCACTCCTCTAGGAAATACCACGGCTTGCCGTCTTTATACGTCCAGATCCGGCCCCCTTCTCCCCGCGAAGCCTCTGACATCAGCCTGAGCTTATCGTCTCCCGGCATTGCGGTTGGATGGAATTGCACAAATTCACCGTTGGCATAGGGCACTCCCTGCCGGTAAACCGCCCCGGCCGCGCTACCGGTACAGATTACGGAGTTTGTACTCTTTCCATAAATCATCCCCTCTCCACCGGTAGCCAGAACTACCGCATCGGCCCGGAAACTATGTATTTCCATGGAATTGAGGTCCTGGGCCGTAATCCCCCGGCATATCCCCTCATCGTCAATGACAGCAGATAAAAACTCCCATCCAATAAACTCCCTTATCTTGCCGGCGGCAATCCATTTCCTGACCTGTTCATCCAGAGCATAGAGAAGCTGCTGTCCCGTGGTAGCCCCGGCAAAGGCCGTCCGCCTGTTTTTAACGCCACCGAAGAGGCGTAAGTCGATCAGGCCCTCCGGGGTACGGTTAAACATGACCCCCATCCGGTCAAAGGCGTAAATCAAACCGGGGGCAGCTTCAACCAACCCTTTAACAGGAGGCTGGTTCGCCAGGAAGTCTCCGCCTACAATAGTATCTTCAAAATGCTGCTGGATACTGTCGTTTTCTCCTTTGGTGTTCAGTGCTGCGTTTATGCCTCCCTGGGCACACAGCGAGTGAGATCTCTTAAAGGGAACCAGTGAAAATATGTCTACGTCCACTCCGGCTTCAGCCGTCTTGATGGCAGCCATTAACCCCGCCAGGCCGCCGCCTACAACAATTACTTTTCTAGCCATGTTTTTCACTCCAATCTTAGGCCGCCAGGGCTATTAGCCCCGCCGTACCGATGGCTGTTAGGGCAATAAACAGTACAGTACAAATGGTCTGAAACTTTCTTTGAACCTGGGGTCCGATAGCAATTCCCCAGCTAATAGCAAATGTATAAATACCGTTGCTGAAATGGAACACGGCTGCCAGCATCCCTATCAGGTAGATGATGAAAAATACCGGCTGGGATACGATATTGTTCATGAATTCGTAAGAAATCTCTATCCCCGCCATTGCTCTGCCAATCCTGGTTGTATAAGAATGATATACCACAAATACGAAGGTAATAATTGCTGTTATCCGCTGGAGGTAGAACATGTAATTACGGAAATACTTGTATTCCAGGACGTTGTTTTTAGCAAGGTAGACATAGTACAGTCCCAAAAGAGTATGGAATGCCAAAGGGATTGCGATAAATACGATTTCGATTCCGACTAAAAACGGCAACTGCTGAAATGCTTCCACCCGTTCATTATAGTATTCCGCTCCTCCGAGAGCAAAAGAATTAGTAATCAGGTGTTCCGTCAGGAAAACACCTATAGGGATAATCCCGGTCAAGGAATGTATTTTTCTTATCAGAAAATTATACTTTTGCATAAAACTCACCGTTTATTCCCTCCTTTGCACCGTCATTTACCTGATCTGGTACTGTTCGCGTCCTTGCTTATACAGGTCTCCGCCGTGAGCGTCGTTGACCACTATCACCGGGAAATTCTCAACTTCCAGGCGGTAAATCGCTTCCGGGCCCAATTCCGGATAAGCGATGACTTCACACTGGGTAATTCGTTTAGATATAAGGGCCGCTGCCCCGCCGGTGGCGGCGAAATAGACAGCCTTGTTCTTCACGATGGAGTCCAGCACGTCTTTTGAACGCAGGCCCTTGCCGATCATTCCTTTTAACCCCATGTCCAGTAGCGCCGGGGTATAGGCATCCATTCTCCCGCTGGTAGTCGGCCCCGCAGAACCGATGACCTGGCCCGGCCTGGCCGGGGAAGGTCCCACATAGTATATAATTTGTCCCTTGATATCGATAGGCAGCTCTTTTCCTTCTTTGATCAGTTCAAACAGTTTTTTGTGAGCTGCATCTCTACCTGTCAAAATTACACCATTGAGGTATACAGTGTCTCCCGCTTGAAGTTTATCGATGATTTCCTCCGTCAAAGGCGTTAAAACGTTATATTCAGCCATCTATCCCACCCCTTCTATAAAACAATAGTCTTGTGCCTGGCAGCATGGCAGTTGATATTTACAGCCACCGGCAGACTGGCGATATGTGCAGGGAAAATCTCAATATTTACTGCCAGGGCCGTAGTAGTGCCTCCTAGCCCTTGTGGTCCGATACCCAGCTTATTTATTTTCTCCAAAAGTTCTGTCTCCAGGGCAGCTATTGACGGATCGCTGTGACGCTGGTCCAGCGGCCGCAGCAACGCCTGCTTGGCTAGCAGGGCAGCCTTTTCCATGGTTCCTCCGATACCTACACCCACTACAATAGGCGGGCACGGGTTGGATCCTGCTTTATCGACAGTCTCAATTACAAACTCTTTTACTCCTTCCACACCCTGGGCAGGTTTGAGCATTTTAACACCGCTCATATTCTCGCTGCCTCCGCCTTTGGGAGCAATAGTAATTTTCAAATCGTCTCCTTTTACAATGGAAGTGTAAATGATTGCCGGTGTATTGTCTCCTGTGTTCTTCCGTTCCAACGGATGACCTACTATTGATTTGCGCAAATACCCTTCTGTGTAACCTTTGCGGACACCTTCATTGATGGCATCATCCAGCAAGCCTCCATCAATCTTAACATCCTGGCCGATTTCCACGAAAAAAACGGCAAACCCTGTATCCTGGCACATCGGCATGCGTTCCTTGCGGGCAATTTCGGCGTTCTCGATTAACTGGTTGAGAATACTGATGCCCAGCGGAGACTTCTCATTTTTTAAATTTTCCTTGAACGCATTCAGCACATCTTCTTCGAGGTAGTAATTGGCTTCCTGGCATAAGCCGGCTACTACATTAACAATTTCGTCATACTTAATGGTTTTCATCTGAACCCCCCCGTATTTTTTTAACATGTTAATTGCAATTTTGATGCCAATCTTAAAAGTTCTTATTTTTCAAGGATTCTCGGACATCGAGTTATTTAGCCTTATTTTAAATATTATAACAGGAAAAAGAAAAAAAGAAGGAACTACTTACAGCCACAAGCAGTTCTAAATTTTTTAAGCGACAATTCTAATTTTTACAATACTCTTGATAACCGTATTTTTTCATTTTATTATACAAAGTTGCCAACGAAATTTTTAATGTTGATGCCGCCTGCCTTTTCCCTTCCAGGCTGACACCGAATTCTTCCAAGGCTCTTTTTATCAGTTTCCTCTCCATTTCCTCAATGGATTCCAGGTAATCGGGTTTCCAGTTCCAGTTATCCCGGGTTTTTCCTGCCAACTCTCCGATATGCATATGGGTAATTATTTCTTCGTCTTTGTCCATTGATACGATAGCCCGCTCCAGGATATTTTCCAGCTCCCGCACGTTACCCGGCCAATGATAGGCATAGAGCCTGTCGGAAGCCCCCTGGGAAATCCCTTTAATTTTCTTGCCAAGCTTCCGTTCAAACTGAGCAGTAAAATAATTAACCAGCAAATCCAAGTCTTCCTTGCGTTCCCTGAGAGGCGGTATATGGAGCTCCACCACATTCAGACGGTAATACAGGTCTTCCCTAAAGTCGCCTTTTTTTACCATCTCTTTCAGGTTTCTGTTGGTAGCAGCAACGACTCTCACATCAACCTTAATGGTGTTCGTCCCGCCTATTCTCTCTATCTCCTTCTCCTGTAAAACCCTTAGCAGCTTGGCCTGCAGGGATAGATTCATGTCACCTATTTCATCCAGGAAGATGGTACCTCCTTGGGCCAGTTCGAATTTGCCCATTTTCGTTTTTGTAGCCCCGGTGAAAGCCCCTTTTTCATGCCCAAAGAACTCGCTTTCCAGCAAGGTTTCGGGTATAGCAGCACAGTTTACTTTAATGAAGGGTTTTCCATTCCGGCTGCTGGCCCTGTGAAGAGCGTGGGCAAAGAGCTCCTTGCCCGTACCGCTTTCACCGTAGATAATTACCGTGGAATCACTGAGAGCCGCCTTTCTTCCCATTATTTTGGCATCCACCATTCCTGGAGACTGGCCGATAATGTCATTAAAGGAATACTTACTGCTGCTGACCTGGCCCAGGCGGTCATGCAGGTCCTGAATTATATGGCAGCTCTTTTTTAATTCCTCCATAAGCCTCATAATATCAGTGATAGGCTGAAACGATACTACAGCGCCGTAAATGTTCCCGTCAACAACTATGGGACAGGCGTTGGAAATAACTTCTGCGTCCGAACCGCCAACCCTTGTCCTCAGCCCGATAACAGGTTTTTGGTTGATAATGGCCTGGGCCAAGGCCCCGTCGGGTGAAACCTCGAAGATATTCTTGCCGATCCTGGTCTCTTCAGGAATACCTGTTACCCTGCTGAAAGCAGGGTTAACGTATTTTATTACTCCATTGATATCTGCAACTTCGATAGCTTCCTGGACAGAACTCAGAATCGCTGACAGTTCACCTTTAATTTTCTTTATTTCCAGGAGTTTTTCCTTTTCCTCCAGAATGGTCATCATTAAATCAGCTGCCTGGGCTTCCATAACAGCTGTTTCTCCGTGTTTAGCATGGTGTATCCTGGTTTGAACCTCCGGGTCGCCGGTGGCTTCGATAATCACATCAATCCCTGGTATCCTGATAAGTTCAACGAAGTCCGTAGTATTAAATACTCCGTCTCTTTTTGCCATCAGCACCCCGGGAGCATGAGGGTTCCTGTCGGCAATGCCGACAATATTCACCATTTCCATCGCTTTTAACGTCCTGTATAGTGTTGCGCCGCCACCGCCTGCGCCTACAATAGCAACATTTGCCACCGCCATGGAAATTCCCCCTGCAAGAAAGTTTATTGAGAATCAAAGTGAAAATCCGATTTGAAACCACCGTTAAAAAGCCGCTCGAGAATAATGGTTGCAGCAGAGTAAGGGTCGATAGAATCCTCTGCCAGTTTGCACATTAATTCACTTACATGGGTGTCTTTGGGTGCGTCACGTTTAAACCAATCCCTTATCAGTGCGGTGATGATTTCCAACACTTGGTCACCGGCTCTCTGACGCCTCTTATCAATTAGTTTACCGCTTTGGACCAGATATTCAAAATGTTTTTTTATGGATTCCGCCAAATCGCCTATTCCCCTGCGGTTGATGGTAACAGTCTCGATTACCGGCGGACACCAGGGGGCGCCGGAACAGTTGGTCTGGAGCATAACCTCAACCTCCCGGGCCAGCCTCTTGGCCCCGGGAAGGTCGGCTTTATTTACAGCAAATATATCAGCAATCTCCATGATTCCAGCCTTGATGGTCTGGATACTGTCACCGGCCCCCGGTGTAAGAATTACCACTGTGGTATCTGCCAGTTTCATAACCTCAAGTTCGGACTGGCCCACACCCACAGTTTCGACCAGTACCAAATCTTTGCCGCTGGCAGCAAGGATCTGTATGGCCTCCCTGGTAGCCGGGGCCAGCCCTCCTAGATTGCCCCTAGCGCCCATACTGCGGATAAATACCCCGGGGTCAGTAGCATGCCGCTGCATCCTGATCCGGTCACCCAGCAGCGCGCCCCCGGTAAAAGGGCTGCTGGGGTCAACGGCAATTATACCTACTGTCAGACCCTGACGGCGGTATTCTACAGTCAGCTGGTCTACCAGCGAGCTTTTGCCTGCCCCCGGGGACCCGGTTATTCCTACCACATGGGCCTTGGAAGCTGCAGAACGTAAACCGGTCAGCAACTTAAATCGTTCGGGACTGCGATTTTCGACCAGTGTTATAGCTCTGGCCACAGACCGCCGGTCTCCGGCCAAAATCTTTTGCAACAGCTGTTCCATAATTATCACCTGCTTTATTTCAACGCGCCGGCATGGACAGACCCAAGAGTGGAGGGTGGCCAGTCTCAAAATCAACGTGGCCGCAATTTGGATGCGTCTAACCGCGCATCTTTTCTATAGCTTCCCTGATTTCTCCAACGGAAGCTTCTTCTTCAATGGTAGACAGGTCTCCCAGTTCCCCGTCCAACCAGAGAGTGCGCATGACGCGGCGCATGATCTTGCCGCTCCGGGTCTTGGGCAGCATCTTGACAAACTGGATGTCCCGTATTACGACTATGGGCCCCATAGTCTTGCGAACGTGGGCGATTAGTTCTTTCGTCAACTCCTCGGAGGGTTCGTATCCGGCCCTCAAAACCACGAAGGCACAAGCTACCTCGCCGCGCAGATCGTCAGGCACACCTGAAACACCGCTCTCAGCAACAGCAGGGTGAGAGATCAGAGCGTTTTCGACCTCAATAGTGCCGATCCGGTGGGCAGCTATCTTCATTACCTCGTCTGAACGGCCGGCAAACCAGACATAGCCGTCTTCGTCCATAGTTGCTGCGTCACCGCAATAATAGGAGCCTTTGGTGGCCGGGTATTTCTCCCAGTAGGCGGTCTTATAGGTTTCCGGGTCGCCCCAGAGGGTAGAAACCAGGCCGGGGAACGGCCTCTTAATTATAACCGCGCCCTTCTCACCAACCGGCATTTTTTCTCCCGTCTTGTCGTCCACAATCTCCGCAACGATACCAGGGACGGGTATTCCGGCGGAGCCCGGCTTGATAGGGATCAGTCCTAACCCGTACGGGTTTGCAAAAATGGGACCGGAAGTCTCTGTCTGCCACATGTGGTCAATCACCGGGATACGGTTTTCAAATACCTGTTCCTGGAGCCACTGCCAGGCAGGCGGGTTAAGCACCTCGCCCGCGCAGAAGATACGCTTGACCGTGCTTAAGTCGTGTTTTTTGGCCTGATCCAGACCCAGCCTCATCAAGCCGCGCACGCCGGTCGGGGACAGCCACATAGCAGTAACTTTATATTTTTCAACGATGTCCCACCACATATCCTTCCGCGGGTAATCGGGTGTTCCTTCGTAAAGGACGGAGGTGCAGCCGTGGAGCAACGGACCATAGGTGTTGTAACTGTGGCCGACAATCCAGCCGATGTCGGAAGTACAGAACCATACATCTTTTTCTTCAAGACCGTAGATCCATTTGGCCATGTTGTATACGTACATCTGGTAGCCGCCGTGTTTTTGCACAGTTACTTTAGGCTTGGCCGTAGTACCGGAGGTGGGAAGCATGAAAAGAGGTTCATTTGATTCCATGATTTCCACTTCGGAACTCTGTCCCTCTCCTCCGGCTAAAAACTCGTCCCAGAAGATATCCCGGCCGGCTTTCATCGGTGGGTTCTCGCCTTTCTTCAGCACTACTACTTTCTTAATTTGATCAGGCGGGCACCTATCCAAGCCTTCGTCTACAATCTTTTTGAGATTTACCGGGTTGCCCCGGCGCAAGTTCTGATCCTGAACAATCGCGTACTCAGCCCCGGAAATTATAACCCGGTCTGCAACCGCCCCCGCGGAAAAGCCCGCAAAAATGACTACGTGGATCGCCCCGACGCGGGCGATGGCCAGCATTGTTGCTAACGAATCTACGCTGTTGGGCATATAGACGACTACCCGGTCGCCTTTTTTCACGCCCATGCCGCGAAGCGCGGCGGCAATTTTTTGGACCTTGTAAAGAAGTTGTGCGTAGGTAACCGTATGGACCTCGCCGGTTTCGCCCGACTCGGCGATCAGTGCGGCACGGCCGGCGCGCCCTCTTTCTATATTATAATCCAGACAGTTGTAACAGATATTGGTGAGGCCGCCTTCGAACCACTTGAACGTTGGGTACTCCCAGGTAAAGACCTTATCCCACTTTTTAAACCAGTGAATGTCATGGGATGCCTTAATTGCCGCGTCTTCCCAGAAGCCTTCAGGGTCTTCCTCAGCCCATTTCAAAAACGTTTTCACATGCGGCGGGATTAGGCCGGTTCCCGCTTTCTCAAAACCCATCACAAATACCCCCTACTAATTTTAATCGATGATCGCTAGTACCTCTCCCCCCGCAACGGTTTGGCCTTCCTGTACCCTTATTTCCCTGATAACACCTCCTTTTTTAGTGGTAATTTCATTTTCCATCTTCATCGCTTCTAGAACTACAATCACATCTCCTGTTTTTACCGTGTCCCCTTCTTTGAACCTGACAGCCAGGACCACCCCCGGCATCGGGGCAGTAACACTGTTACCGTCACCCTTGGCGGCCCCGCTGGCCGCGGGTTGTTTTGAAGGCAGCTGGACAATGGAAGGACGCGAGTAAACAGTCCTGGGGACCACACTCTTGGGTTCCACTGCCTGTAAAGCTGATTCTCTCACTTCTTCCACTGTAACTATGTAGCTTTGATTGTTTACGGTTATCTTCAGTTTTTTCATTTGCAACCCCTCCC
>DDKP01000123.1:11947-18828 GCA_002339745.1 Firmicutes bacterium UBA2595
CTATCTTATTAACTCCCGACCAAGCATGAGGTTGTTTAATCCCACCAGTCGCCAGGGAGTAAAGTCATCCCTGGGAGCTTCCCGGCTGGGTTGTATATCAGTAATGGCCAGGTTTTGGCCATTACTGCCGGCGTAAGTCGCTACTGCCGCCCCGAAAATGGCAGCAGTCTCGGGACTTATGGAACCTGACCTGGCTGCCCGGCTCTTCATTAGAGTTTCTTTAATCCTGGCCAGATTAAGAAAATCGGCACTTTCATCTTCTTCGCCTGGTTGTTCTATGTGTTTCCTGATGAAGTTGGTATAAACGTCTCCTGCTAGAAAGTGTTCGTTTTCCAAGACCAGAAGGTGGAAGGGAATAGTGGTTGGGACACCTTCGATAACAAATTCTCGTAAGGCCCGGCGCATCCTGGTAATAGCTTCCTGCCTGTCGTTCCCCCAAACTATGAGTTTACCTATCATGGAGTCGTAATAAGGTGATATGGCATATCCCGGGTATACAGCGCTGTCGGTTCGGACTCCAAAGCCGCCGGGAGGCCGGTAGAAAGTGACCTGCCCGGGGCTGGGCATAAAGTTTCTTTCCGGGTCTTCGGCATTAATCCGGCATTCAATGGCATGTCCCCTGATAACAACATCTTCCTGGCTGAAGCTCAAGGGGAGACCGGCGGCTACCCGGATCTGTTCTTTGACTATGTCTATTCCGGTGATTTGTTCGGTAACCGGGTGCTCCACCTGTACCCGGGTGTTCATCTCCATAAAGTAGAAATCGCCATCTTTGCTATAAAGAAACTCTATCGTTCCCGCTCCTACATAATCCACGGCCCTGGCCGCAGAAACCGCAACCCGGCCCATTTCTTCGCGCCGTTCCGGTGTTAGGACTGTGGACGGGGCTTCTTCGATCAGCTTCTGGTTGCGCCGTTGGACCGAACAGTCCCGTTCACCCAAGTGGACTACGTTTCCATGCCTGTCGGCCATTATCTGAAATTCGATGTGCCGGCATTCATCCAGAAATTTTTCGATATATACTTCCGATGATCCGAAACAGGACAGAGCTTCCGATTTGGCGCTCTTTACCGCATCAAGAATCTCCTTCTTATTATGGGCTATCCTCATCCCCCGTCCCCCGCCTCCGGCCGCCGCTTTGACCAGGACAGGGTATCCCACCTTGGCCGCAAATTTGACGGCTTCATTATCGCTGCGCAGGGGCCCGTCGGATCCCGGTACAACAGGGACCCCGGCCTTCATCATAGTATCCCTGGCCACGGCCTTGTCGCCCATGGCCTTGATGGCTTCCGGGGAAGGACCGATAAATGTGATTCCGTTTTCGGCACACTTGCGGGCGAATTCGGCGTTTTCGGAAAGGAAGCCGTACCCGGGGTGGATAGCATCAGCATGTGTTTCTCTGGCTACCTGCAGGATAGTTTCCTGGTTAAGGTAGCCCTTGGGAGAGCCTATGTCATACGATTCATCGGCCATCTCCACGTGCAGGGACTCCCTATCCACCTCTGAGTGGATGGCCACGGTCTTGATGTCCATCTCCTGGCATGCCCTGATTATACGAACCGCTATTTCACCACGGTTAGCTATTAGTACCTTCTTAAACATTACGTCACCCCTCTTACAGAGGAATATTTCCATGTTTTTTGCCCGGCCTGGATTCTCTCTTGTTGGCTAGGGTATTCAGGCTGCTGATTATCCTGGCCCTGGTGTTCCACGGCTCTATAACATCGTCAACCATGCCCTTGGAACAGGCAATGTAAGGGTTGGCGAATTTTTCCCTGTATTCGATGATTTTCTGTGTTCTGACTTCTTCAGGATTTTCTGCGCTGTTGATGTCATCACGGAAGATGATATTGGCGGCCCCCTCGGGACCCATTACGGCAATTTCGGCATTAGGCCAGGCCAGGGCAATGTCTGAACCGATTGACCTGCTACACATAGCCACATATGCGCCCCCATACGCTTTTCTTAAAATAATACTGATCTTGGGGACGGTTGCTTCTGAATATGCATACAGTATTTTAGCCCCATGCCTGATAATGCCGCCATATTCCTGGCTGGTCCCCGGCAGGAACCCCGGAACATCCACAAAGGTAATCAGCGGGATATTGAAGGCATCGCAGAACCTGACAAAACGGGCAATTTTATCAGACGCGTTGATATCCAGGCACCCGGCCAATATCCTGGGCTGGTTGGCCACTATACCCACAGATCGGCCGTCAACCCTGGCAAAACCGGTGACCACGTTTTCCGCGAAGTAGCGGTGGACCTCCAAAAGCTCGCTTCCATCAACAATGGCCTTGATAACATCACGTACATCATACTGCTTATTGGGGCTCTCGGGTACAATCTTATGGATTTCGCCTTCATAGAGCGGTTCCCTGGACTCAACCCGGGGCGGGTCAGATAAATTGTTTTGTGGTATGAACTCCAGCAGGTGTCTGATCATGTTCAGGCACTCTTCTTCGTCCTGAGCCACAAAATTAGCCACCCCGCTGGTCTGGTTATGGGTCATGGCTCCACCCAGTTCCTCGGTGGATACATCCTCACCTGTAACGGCTTTGATAACCTGGGGACCGGTGATAAACATCTGGCTGGTATTGGCCACCATGAACACGAAATCGGTAATGGCCGGCGAGTATACCGCTCCCCCGGCACAAGGACCCATAATGGCTGAAATTTGCGGGATA
The DNA here is from genome assembly GCA_002339745.1 of Firmicutes bacterium UBA2595. Taxonomy (GTDB): domain Bacteria; phylum Bacillota; class Thermincolia; order Thermincolales; family UBA2595; genus UBA2595. Next base: position 14,635 of record DDKP01000123.1, read on the forward strand.
ACCCCGGAAACAAGAGTGTTGCGGTAGAAGATTTCGCCGTAAGCGCTCAAAGCCGATACTCCCTCCTGGATGCGGGCTCCGCCGGAATCGTTAAGCCCGATGAAGGGCGCTCCCACCTTCATGGCCAGATCCATCACTTTACAGATTTTCATTGAGTGCTTTTCTCCCAAGGCCCCGCCGTAAGTGGTAAAATCCTGGGAAAACAGGTAAACCAGCCGTCCGTTGATGGTACCATAACCGGTGACCACCCCTTCACCCAGTTGCTCATCGCCTTCCTTGGCAAAATCAGGCGCCGGACCCTGGACAAACATATCCATCTCCACAAAACTCCCCGGGTCCAGCAAGAGTTCGATTCTTTCCCGGGCTGTCAGTTTTCCCGCCATGTGCTGGCGCTGGATCCTTCGCTCCCCGCCGCCGATTTTTACTTTTTCTCTTCGCGCTTCAAGTTCCCGTAATTTATCCTCAATCGTCATTACCTGTCGCCTCCCCGTTCACACAATTCTATCAGGGCTCCATTGGTCGCTTTGGGATGAAGAAAAGCTATCCTGGCGCCCCCGGCGCCCCGACGGGGAACCTCATCTATAAGCCGAACCCCCCTGGATTTTAATTCCGCCAGCTTGGCTTCTATATCAGCTACCCTTAAGGCTATATGCTGGATTCCTTCACCCCTGGCAGCTATAAACTTCGCTATAGGCCCATCTGGGTCGGTTGATTCCAGCAGTTCTATTTCACTGTCACCTATCGGCAGAAAAGCCACTTTAACCTTTTGTTCCTCGACAATCTCGGTTTCACTGATTTTAATTCCCAGGATAACTTCATACAGTTGGCGGACGGCTTCAATGCTGTTGACGGCTATACCGATGTGGTCAATCCGGTTTATCATGTTTAATCCTCCTCAGTGGCGGACATTCTTTTGTATAAAATCCACCATTGTTTTTGTAGGTGTTCCTGGGCCGAAGACCTCGACAATCCCTGATTCTTTCAGGAAAGGGATATCGTCTTCGGGAATAACCCCACCGCCAAGGACCATAATGTCATCAATTTCCTCTGCTCTCAGCAAATCCATTATCTTGGGAAAAAGGTAACTATGGGCTCCGGACAGGCAGCTTAAAGCAATTACATCCACATCCTCCTGGATGGCGGCCTGGACTATTTGTTCCGGGGTTTGCCTGAGACCTGTGTATATAACCTCCATCCCGGCGTTACGAAATGCCTGGGCAATCACCTTCGCCCCACGGTCATGTCCGTCCAGTCCTGGTTTGGCAATCAGTATGCGAATTGGCCTTGACATCTGGATCCCACCTTCCTAAAAAATTGCTCTCTGCTGGTATTCACCAAAAACTTCCCGCAGGACGTCACAAATTTCTCCAAGTGTTGCATACGCCCTGACAGCCTCCAGTATATGGGGCATCAGGTTATCCGAACCGCCGGCTGCATTTTTCAGTCTGGCCAGCGTTCTGTCTACATCGGACTGGTTTCTTTGCTCCTTCAGAACCTTGAGTTTGTTCTTTTGGTTTTCTTCCACCACAGGATCCACTTTAAGGAGGTTCAGAGAAGCTTTTTCTTCAATTTGGTACTTGTTCACCCCTATTACAACCCGTTCTCCGGACTCGATTTCCATCTGGTAATTGTAAGCGCTGTCCTGGATTTCCATCTGCTGGAACCCTTCTTCAATGGCCCTAACGGCGCCGCCCATCGACTCGATCTTGCTGATGTATTCCATGGCGGCTTTTTCTACCTGGTTTGTCAGGGTCTCTATAAAGTAAGAACCCCCTAATGGATCCACAGTATCTGTAACACCTGTCTCATACGCTATTACCTGCTGAGTCCTCAAAGCTATCAGGACAGAATCTTCGGAAGGCAGGGCCAGCGCTTCATCCCGCGAGTTGGTGTGGAGTGACTGTGTTCCGCCCAGAACTGCGCTTAAGGCCTGGAAGGCCACGCGCATGATGTTGGTATCGGGCTGTTGGGCCGTCAGCGTACAACCGGCGGTCTGGGTATGGAATCGCAACATCTGGGATTTCGGGTCTTTTGCTCCGAATCGCTCCTTCATGATCTTTGCCCAGATACGGCGGGCAGCTCTGAATTTGGCGATTTCCTCGAAGAAGTTAAGGTGGGCATTAAAGAAAAAGGAAAGCCTGGGCGCGAACTCGTCAACCTTTAAACCTGACTTGATAGCGGCTTCTACATAGGCGATACCGTTAGCAATGGTGAAGGCTATCTCCTGGACAGCGGTTGCCCCCGCTTCCCGGATATGATAACCGCTTATGCTGATACTATTCCAGTTGGGCAAGTTGCCGGAACAGTAGCTGAATATGTCTGTAACCAACCTCATTGAAGGGTCGGGTGGAAATATATAAGTCCCCCTGGCTATATATTCTTTTAAAATGTCGTTTTGAATGGTCCCCGAGAGTTTATCCGGAGCAACCCCCTGTTTCTCGGCTACGGCTATATACATGGCCAGCAGTATAGCTGCCGGTGAATTGATAGTCATTGAGGTGCTGACCTTATCCAGCGGGATACCGTTGAAAAGAGTTTCCATGTCCTGCAGGGAGTCTATGGCAACCCCGACCTTCCCTACTTCACCGTAAGACAGTGAGTGGTCGGAGTCATATCCTATCTGGGTGGGAAGGTCAAAGGCGACACTCAGCCCCGTCTGGCCTTGTTCCAGCAGGTACTTAAACCGCTTGTTGGTTTCTTCCGCAGTACCGAAACCGGCATACTGGCGCATGGTCCACAGCCGGCCGCGGTACATGGTGGGTTGAACCGCTCTGGTAAAAGGATACTCCCCCGGCAATCCCAAGTCTTCAACATAATTCAGATCATTTGTGTCCAGCGGCGTGTAGACCCTCTTTACCGGAATCCCGGAATGAGTCAAGAATTCCTGTTTCCGTTCGGGTAAACGGGGCAACACCTTTTGTTCTAATTTTTGTTCCCACTGCTCCAGAGTAAACGTTAAGTCTTTGTTGTTCTGTTCCATCTCGGTTCCCCCTTTTGTTCTGCCCAAGTTTAAATAATAGCCTTTCTATTGCTGATACTGTCCTGCATTGCCCTTCGCAGCAGATCCGGGACTTCCCACGGCAGTTCTGCCACTATAGCTCCGGCTGCTTCCAGGGCCATCACTTTCCCCTTATATGTACCCGCACCTCGCTCTATAATAGCTCCGGCATGCCCCATCCTTTTTCCGGGAGGAGCGCTTCGCCCGGCCAGTAAGGCGACTACCGGTTTAGTCATCTGTTTCATATATTCAGATGCTACCTCTTCGGCATTGCCGCCTATTTCGCCTACCAGGATGACACCCTGGGTCTCCGGGTCATCCTCGAAACGTCTCAGTACATCTACAAAGGAAAGACCAACTATTCTGTCACCTCCCAGTCCCACTACCGTGGACTGGCCCATACCTGCTACTGAAATGCTATTGGCAATTTCATAACTCAGTGTTCCGCTCCGGGCAACGATGCCGACTTTCCCTGGTCTGTATATCTGGTTGGGCATGATCCCGATTTTGCACTTGCCGGGAGAAATCAATCCAAAAGTATTAGGTCCTACGATAGTAACACCCTTGTCCTCGGCATAAGCCATAATGTCTATAGCATCATGAACAGGGACATGTTCGGTAATGATAACAACCGTTTTAATCCCGTTTTCCATGGCCTCAAAGGCTGCGTCCTTGACACCACGTGCCGGGATAAACACAATGGTGGCATCGATATCTGTTTTTTCCAGGGCTTCTGCCACAGTGTCGAAAACTGGTACACCATGAATTTCCTGTCCCCCTTTTCCGGGAGAAGTCCCGCCAACGATTTTTGTGCCGTATTCAATCATCTGCCGGGTATGAAACTGGCCCTGATTACCTGTAATACCCTGGACCAGGACTTTTGTCTTGTCGTCAATGATAATTGCCATTAGTATCTCTCCCCCTAACCGGCCATGGCGATTTCCACAGCCTTGGCTGCCGCCTCTCTGATATTGTTGTAACTGTCGATTCCTATTTCCTTCAGAATTGCTATACCTTCATCTTCATTGGTGCCGCTGAGCCTTATTACTACCGGTACCGGTATGCCCATACTGTTCTTCACCTTGGCAAAGGCCCTGGCCACCTCGTCACACCTGGTAATCCCTCCGAAAATATTGACCAGGATTACTTTCGGATTGGTAGAAATCAGTATCTCCAGGGCTTGAGCGGTAGCCTCT
>DDKP01000123.1:19224-22891 GCA_002339745.1 Firmicutes bacterium UBA2595
GGATGATGTCCAGTGTAGCCATGGTTATCCCGGCCCCGTTGGCCATTACCGCAATATTTCCGTCTAGCTCCACATACGATATGCCTATGTCATGAGCCTTTTTTTCCAGGGCAGTCCGCTCTTCTACAACCGGTGTCCCCTCAGGGAAGCGGAAACGGGCCTCGTCATCAATGTTGATTTTTGAATCAGCTGCTATTAACTGTTCGCCGCTTATCACAAGGGGGTTTATCTCCACCAATTCGCAGTCGTATTTCTTGAACACCTGGTATACCTTCGTAATTATATCGGCCGCCTGTTGGGCCAGTGGACCCGTTAATCCCAAACGGCGCGCAGTCTCCCTGCAGAAGTGAGGCAGGATTCCCACCTCGGGGTCTATATGTTTTTTGACGATCTGTTCAGGCGGGACTTCTTCGATATCCATCCCGCCGCTGGCGGAAGCTATTAATACCGGCCGTTTCCTGGCTCCGTCAAGCGTAATAGAAAGATACAGTTCCTGATCAATTTTTATTTTTTTTTCCACCAGGATTTTTTCTATCTTAAGTCCTTTAAGGTCGGCGCCGAAAAGCTCGTCGGCATATTTTCCCGCTTCCTCCGGGCTGTTGGCAAACTTAATGCCCCCAGCCTTACCCCGGCCGCCGGACAAGACTTGTGACTTAATCACTACTTCTCCCAGTTCAGCCGCAATTAACGCGGCTTCCTGGCTGCTGCCGGCCACCCGGCCCGGGGGTATATTAATGCCGTTCCGGGCAAAAATTTCTTTTCCCATATATTCAAACAACTTCATCTGGCTGAAACTCCTTTCAATAATCTTAATTTTCGTTCATTTTTCCATATTTTAAGTCGACTTTGCTTAAAACAAGAGCAACTTCTGTGCCAAAATAAAGTGAAAAAGAGTACACGGTTAAATTTTGGGGTCAACGGTCGAATTCTGGCCTTGAGATGTTCAAGCCCCTAAAAAACAAGGTTTGCACAACTCCTCCTGCAGATTAATGCATGCAAGTTTATGCACGGTTTGCATGTTCTTGCAGGTAAAAAAATAACCGGCCTTGACATCCGAGGCCGGTTAAATCAGTAGTCTCCGGTATCTATCTTGCCTACAACGACATTAACAGATACAATATTTAAACCTGTCATGTACTCAATTTTTTCTTTTACGAGCCTTTGTATCTCCCGGATAATTTCCGGAATAAAGACGCCCATTTTCACCTTCACCGTGAGATTTAAACGTACCTCTCCCTGGCTCTGTTCCACCAGGGCTTTCCCCAGTTTCACCGGTTTTTGTGAATCCTCGATAACTCTTTTAGCAATCGAAATAATGGCATTGTCGGCGATACTTATCTTTCCCAGCAGGAAATATGTTGGCCTGACAAGGGTTTTTTCCACTGCCCTTTTAGGTTTCGGGCGGTTTTTTAACTTTAAAAATACGCGCACCGGGTCTGCCAACAAACCGGAGAGTGTTTTTCTTACTTCTGCCGTGGGCACGGGAATTACATGCTTTCCGTAGATATTACGCATGTGCCGGGCTGTCTTGATATCTTTTTCCGTGGCAATATCCTCGATGGTGATTACTTTCTCAGGTTCAGGCAGCCGAAGGCGTGCGGCAATCTTTTTTGCCATGCCTAGAGATGTTCCCAAAATCAAAACCCTTTCCGGATTTTCCTTTTCAATCAGCTCAACGGCATTCCGGGCGTGGTCCTCATCACTAAAAAGTGCAGTTTTGACTGCTCCCAGGCGGGTGGGCTGACTTTTCGCTGAAACACCTCCCAAAATGCTGTTGCCCTTTATCAACAACCCATCGTCAATAATTAAATCGGTATTGAACTCATTGGCGACAAAAGCGGCCCGGTGGCTTTTCCCGGTACCGCTTGACCCTATAAGCGCATATATCTCCATATGATGCCTCCGGTATATTCACATATAATGTTAGGTAATTCACTTTATTTAATTGTATATGAATCATAGCCGTTTTACAAACAAAAAACCGTCCACGATAACGTAGACAGTTTAAAAGGGGTATTTGTGATTACCTAAACCAGATAATGCAAGTTTCATGCCAAACCAATTTATACAACCTTTTTGGAATGTACCGGAAGGGGTAATCCGGCTTAATTATTTATCAATTTAAGGAGGGAGCAGGTATGTTCTGAAGAGCGAATCTGACGTCCGCCGGCCCGCGGCCCGCGTATGCGGGAGCGGTGCAGGTTCATTGAGGAAAGCCTTGGCCGGCGGAGTTGTTGTTCGCTCGCAAGAATATACCTGCTCCCTCCTTTATAATAAGCTTAAAACGGAGGATTGCCCCTTTCGGGGCAATCTCTATTTCTTCCTTTTTACTACTGCGATAGCACAGTCCGGGCAAACGGTTTGGCAGATACCGCAGGCTATACACTCGTCCATGTTTGGCTCGACAGTCGGGGTCCCGTAAACACCGAGGTTTTGCGACCAGTCCAGGCACTTTTTTGGGCACTTTTCAATACAGAGTCCGCAGCCCTTGCATAATCCGGGAAACACGCTCCATGTACCTTTTTCCCCCTCATAGGAGAATACTTTGTAAGCTACACTCAAGGTAAATACCTCCTTGCTATTGGGCTTTCTCCACCAGTTCCATCCCTCGGGAAATGGCTTTGAAATTCAATTCTCTCAGTGTAGGATCCTGTTCAAACTTGTATCCCAATTTTTTCTCGATGGCCGTCCTGGCTTCCTCCTCGGAAACGACTCCGGTGGCCTTTATCACAGCGCCCATGATAATAATATTGAAGACCCGCGGGTGCAGTTCATTCTTGGAAACCTCTATCGCCGGTATAGCCAGAATCCGTCCCGCGTTTTTCGGGAGATCATCTTCGATGCCTTCAATGGAAGAATCATAGACAAAAGTGGTTGTTCCGTTTACATACTGGCGGGTTCTCCTGACCGCACGATCACTTAGGGCCACCACTATGTCTCCTTTTTGGAACTTGGGAGAACCTATGGGCTCCTCTCCAATCTGGAGGAAGGCTATAGACACACCGCCTCTCTGCTCCACACCAAAATTTGGAATATAGAGGGCCTCCCTTCCTTCTTCGTTAGCCGCCTCGGCAATGATTTCAGCAACTGACTGGACACCCTGTCCACCTTCGCCGGCAATGGCTATCTTAACTGCTTTTCCCATGTTATTCACCCTCCTTAACAGCAGGGCTCTTGATTTCTCCCACTTTAAAGTACTTAGGCATCTCTTTTTCGAGAAAAGCCCAGGTATCCTTGGCATTGGTCCGCCAGTTGGTCGGACACGTTGCCAAAGCCTCGACAAAAGAAAAACCCCTCCCTGCCATCTGGTTCTTCAGGGCTTTCTTTAGATAGCCCTTTAACTGCTTGAGATTGGAAATTGTCCCCCTGGCTACATAGGCTCCTTCTTGAGTGATGGCCGCAACCATTTCCGGGCCCTGGGTGGGATAACCTGTCTGTTCAACGTCCCGGCCATAAGGGGTTGTTTCGGTTTTCATTCCCGGCAGAGTAGTCGGAGCCATCTGACCGCCCGTCATAGCATAATTGCAGTTATTGACCAGAATAGCAGTAATCTTTTCGTTCCTGGCTGCAGAGTTGACCAGGTGCTGGGAACCAATAGCATAACCACCCCCATCACCCATATAAGCGATACAGATTATGTCAGGGTTCGCTCTCTTAATACCCGTCA
>DDKP01000123.1:23291-32930 GCA_002339745.1 Firmicutes bacterium UBA2595
GCCAGCAGAGAACATCCGATATCACAACCAAATGCCACCCTGTCCTGAATACCCAATTCGTCTATCACTTCCCCCAGAGCCTTCAGCACCAAGCCATGGCCACAGCCGGGACAAAATTTGTGAGGCTTTGATTCGAGACGCCAGCTCTTTGGCATCTGTGGTACCGTTGTCATTTCGTCTATTGCCTCCTTCCCCTATACTAATGCCTTAACCCTGGCAACTATTTCTTCGGATGTGACGCCAACCCCCGGCTTGAAGAGGTTTTCCACACCGACGGTAGAACCGAAAATAGCCTGTTTAGCTAACTTGGCTAACTGGCCGAAAGCGGACTCAACAAACAAAATAGTCTTGGTTCTGTCGGCAACATCCCTCAACTGCTTATCAGGGAAAGGACGCAGCGTAACAGGTCTGAAGTACCCGACTTTATATCCTTCTTTGCGCAGTTCCTGAACAGCCCCTTTCGCAGCCCTTGAGACAACGCCATGGCTGACAACAACTAAATCAGCGTCATCGCAACCAAATTCCTGGTACTCAACAATTTCGGGAGCAATTTTCATATATTCGTCCATGTACCTGGAGAGAACATCATATAATTCCTCTTCGGTGTTGTATGTATTCCTTATGTGCAGGGGCTGTTTTTCACCGTTTGACGGTTGGGCGCCAAAGAAGGGCTCGGGTTCAACCAGTTCTACTCCCTTGCTTTCGGGGTCATATATTGTCAGTGACTCCCGCATTTTAGCCTGGTACCCATCTCCCAGTACGAAAGTCGGAAAGCGATACTTCCATGCCGTGTTAAACGCCTTGATGGTGTAATCATATAATTCCTGGTGGTTCGAAGTGGAGTACACTATGCGGAAACCCTCTCCGTTACCGCCGTATGTAGTCATGGTAACTTCCTGCTGGGAATAAATAACGGTAGCCGTCGAGGGCCCCCCCCTCTGCTGAATAACGACAACAGAAGGGATACGCATCATTTCGGCCATGGACATAGGTTCCTGCATCAAGGTGTTACCCGGTCCCGCCGTGGCGGTAAACGCCTTTTTACCGGCCAATACTCCCCCTAACGTAGTAAAACCGGCAGAAAGCTCATCCTCGGTCTGTAAAAACCTTTTCCCGTATTTGGGAGCCATTCGAGTCCAATAATGCATTATTTCGTTTTGCGGAGTAATGGGGTAACCGTACATAATGTCGGCTTTGGCTGCCAGAGCTGCCCAAGCGACAACTTCGTTCCCTGTCATAAAGACTCGTTTCTCTTCCCGGACGGGCTTTTCATCCATCAGTCTAACACCTCCTGAAATTAAGCACTGCGTATACTGCACATCTATAGAAAATGGGTTTGCCCACATGTTTTTACCAAAACGTATCGACCATATAACGGTCCAAAAATTTTACAGGGTTTCCCATGCTGTCGGCGTTTCTGTCGAGCAAAAATCTGAACTTACTCTCCATGTACGTTGCAATAACCGACAAACCCAGTATGCGGGCCGCCTCGGTAACAACCCTCGCCCCTTCCTCGATAAAATCTAACGTTGTATCATCACCTAAATGAGAATTGTTGACCAATCCGTCAACATGTCCTAACTGTTTAACGTATTCTACAATATCATCGACAGTTGCCGTCATGGGCCGTCCGGTATTAACTACCGCGTAAACCCGGAGGTCCTTGTCTTCATGCGCTCCTTCAACGAGATTCAGTACTTTGGCGCCTTCAACCCCGTATCCTATATCCAGAATTACATCGTTTGGCTTTTTCAGGACCCATCGCATGTCGGCCCTGATGACACTTCCGGCTTCACCCAGGCCCAAGGTTTCGGATGTTTCCCAGGCTACTACATCAAGCCCTATCTCCTCCAACTTTTTTTTAATAGGTCTCAGTGTATAGAATGGCTCTACCAGGTCCAGATCCACAAGTGTTACTCTGTGACCTTCCCTTAGAAGGCTGATGGCCCGGTTAATCGCAACTTCACTTTTGCCGCTGGCATATTCGCCAACGTAAGCTTCCACAATTCTGGCGCTAATGGGGACACCCCCCAAACGTTGCCTGCTTAGTATTATATACCAAAAAGGCATTTTTATCAGTAAAAAAATAAAAGCTTTATGGCAGTCGGTTCAACCCCGCAGTATAGGTTGTCCCGCCTCTTAAGCCTTTAATAAACAGTATACTAAATTGAATTATGGTAGTCAAGGCAATTATCTCCGTTTTTTGTCAGGAAGTCTCTATTTTCTGACTATTTAATAATCTGCTGGATCACAAACAGCGTTATAATACCCGGAATCCCAAGAAAACCGGCAATCAGAGCTGTTATAGGATTCAATGGAATATGTATATTAAAATATGTACCGAGGTAATTAACTACCCACAAAAATATGCCGCCGATTATAGCGTTAATTAAGAGCTTAAATATAAACTTAAGCGGGACCATCATTACCCTTCCTATTAAATATACAAGCAGAACCCCGAGGGCAAAAGCAATCAGAATATTGATATCCATCATTCCACCTCCGCCTGAGACCCGTTAATAGTCCCCAGATTCCGTACCAGATTTGCATCGTCCACCGGTAAATCGGCGGTGATATTTTCCTTCCTGGCAGTCTTAAGCAGGCAAACGTATTTTTTTTCGGCTGCCTCAATATTGTAAATGCCAAAATCAATCATGTCCGGATCGGTCAGATAATCAAAGTTATTTAAGGCTATCTGCCACTCCCTGTGAGCCTGTTTGACCAAACCGAGAAAATCGTTCTGTTCCCTGCCATTTTTATCGACAGCCTGTCCAATATTAAAAATATCTATAAATAAATTTATAAGCTTTTGAATCCGGTTTTTCAAAAACAACCCCCCCTTCGTTTTATTACAATATATTGAAGGGGGGTACAAGTTATTCGTATTTTTGTTAATTATTTAATATGTGGAAGTGTCTAATCGGGACTGCTGTTGTTGCTGCAATTTTACGAAGTGGTCAAACAGGATTCCGTATATTTTCCCCATCAGTTTAGGGCTGACCCCTTTTTTAAGGGCGTTCTTCTTGACGCGTTTTAAAATTTCCTGTTCCCTTCTTTTATCCCTGACCGTCTCGCGGCCGTTTTTCAGTGTCCCGATAATCGAGACGAGCTGTGTCCTTTTAGCCAGCAATTCAACAATCTGATAGTCTATTATGTCGATATCCTCTCTTAGTTCCTCTACAGAGAGATTGCGTTCTTCATGAACCGGATGGGTTTCTTCTAGTCCGGTTTTTCCCCAGACCGGGTAAGACCCCAGAACCCGGAACATTGCTGTCATGTCTTCAATGGACTCCAGGCACTTTCTTACTGACAGGTCCTCACGGTGGCCGTCCAAATCAATAAAGAACAGGTAATCTCCCAGATTTCTCTTGGCAGGCCTGGATTCAATCTTGGTGAGGTTTATATTGGCCAGGGCAAACTCCTTTAATATCTGGTACAAACCCCCGGGCCGGTCTGTTATCGAGATGACCAGGGACGTTCTGGCCGGTCCGGTTACCGGTACGTCTTGTTTAGAAATTATCGCAAATCTCGTCTGGTTTTCTCTGCAGTCCTGGATATCATGTTCCAGTATTTCCAGCCGATAATTGGCGGCAGCCTTTTCGTTTCCTATCGCTGCAAACGGTTCCTGTTGACTGGCAATAATCCGGGCGGCTTCGGCGGTGCTGTTCACTTCCCGCACAGGTATACGTGGGAAATGCCTGCTGAGGTATTGCCTGCACTGGGCCAGCGCATGGGGATGAGATAAAATCAGGTTTATCTCCTCTCTCTTAACTCCCGGCCTTGCCAGTAGGTTATGTTTGATGGGAAGCACTACTTCACCGACTATCTTCAGTTCTGGATCGCTCACGATTAAATCCAGAGTGAGGTTAACCGTACCCTCAATGGAATTTTCCAGGGGAACTATTCCACGAGCCACCCTGCCTTCACTCACTGCTGATAAAACCTGAGGTATGCTGGGAAATGCCGTTGCATTCGCTGTTTCCGTTCCCAGGTAAAGATAAAGCGCCTCTTCACAGTGGGTGGCTTTGGGGCCCAGATATCCATATGTCTCGTTCATACTACAGCTCTCTCCTTAACCAGAGTTTTCCCTACCGACTGAGTAACCGGCGCCAACTCCTCCATCAACTGCCTGAAATTTGCGGGTGTTAAAGACTGAGGCCCGTCACACAAGGCTTTGCACGGATCCGGATGAACCTCTATCAGCAGCCCATCGGCTCCCACCGCCACTGCCCCTTTGGATAGCGGAGCCACCAAACGCCAGTCACCGGTTGAATGGCTGGGGTCCACTATTACAGGCAGATGGCTGAGGTGTTTAATCATCGGGACCGCGCTAAGATCCAGGGTATTCCGGGTGTATGTCTCAAATGTCCTGATTCCCCTCTCGCACAGGATTACATTATAATTTCCTCCTGACATTATATACTCTGCAGCCATTAACCACTCTTCCATGGTTGCCGATAGTCCCCTTTTCAAAACCACCGGTTTTTCTACTCGCCCCACGGCTTTGAGAAGGTGGAAATTCTGCATGTTCCTGGCTCCGATCTGGATTAAATCCACGTACTCCACCGCAAGAAGGAGACTCTTCTCATCAACTACTTCTGTTATGGTAGCCAGCCCGGTTGCGCGGCCTGCTTCAGCCAGCAGTACCAGCCCCTCTTCCTCCATTCCCTGGAAACTGTAAGGGGAGGTCCTGGGTTTGTATGTTCCCCCTCTGATCGCCTTAGCCCCCGCTTCTTTGACCAGCTTGGCGGTTTCCATTAACTGTTCTTTGCTCTCTACGGCACAGGGCCCGGCGATGACGGCAATCTCCTTCCCCCCGATAGTAAAATCCTTTACCTGGATAACGGTGTTCTCGGGTTTTGCTTCCCGGCTGACCAGTTTATAGGGCTTCATGATGGGCACTATTTTTTCCACGCCGGGCATAACCTCAATACCGGAATCCATAATCTGTTTACGGTCACCTATAGCTCCTATCACAATCCGTTCAACTCCTCTAATCAGGTGGGTTTTGAAACCCAGTTGTTCCAAACGTTTTTTTACATCCCTGATTTGCGTGTCGGTCGCCCTCAAATCCATAACAACCACCATTAGGATTCCCCCCTTATTTTTTACCAGCTTCAAAAAATAAAAAAGCTTTCGCTCCTAAAGGGACGAAAGCTTTGCTTCCGCGGTACCACCCAAATTGATTACAGGCGTAATCCTCTCTTAAAGGTACGGGTTTTTCACTAAACCGATACCCCCTTCTATTTAACGGTAGAAGCTCCGGCCCGGCCTACCAGAATGTCCTTCAGCCTGCTGCTCGGGAGGGAAATTTCAATTACCATATCCTGCGGGGCTTCCAGTCAATGACCCCGTCTCCCTGGAAGGATTTCCTGGTAATCTACGCACTCCTTCATCGCATTTTAAAATGTGCAATTTTATCTTGTCAGTTGCCAGTGACCAGTGACCACCGGCCAATGCCCACCATAAAATTCGCAGGTTTGCGGAGCAAACCATCCTTTGGACCCCGAAGCGTAGCGGCGGGATAAACAAAAAAGCCTTCTTCCCGAATGGGACGAAAGCTCTGCTTCCGCGGTACCACCCAAATTGACATGCGGTCCTCTCTGCAGGTACGAACTCAGTCCTGTCTAATCACCGGCAAGCGACCAATGACCACTGAATTGATACCCTCTTCCTGCTAACGGTGGAGTTCCGGCCAAATCTACTCAGCTTGGGGCTTTTCAACCGGCAGCTCGGGAGTGAATTTCAGCCAGCTCTTTTCCTATGGGGCTTTCAGTCAGCGGCCCCACTTCCCTGTCAGGAACGGTCCCGGCTTACTTATCTCCGTCAATGCTGTTAAGTATAAAATATATTTGATGCATATTCTAGCATAAACATTAGGAGAAGTAAACAAAAATTTAGTGGTTTTTATTGGTAATACATTCTACATGTTAACCACGCGGGTGAACTCCTTTGACAATAGAGATCACCTCGTTTACATCAAAAGGTTTAACTAAACATGTGGTAACACCGTATTTATAAGCCTGTTCAATTAAATCTATTTCTGAAAAAGCCGTTATTATGATAATGTCCTGCTTAAAATGCCTCTCTCTCAAGTTTTTCAGGGTCTTTAACCCATCAAGGATAGGCATTTTGATATCCAGGAAAACCAGTTGGGGGTTAACATCCTCAATCATTGCCAAAGCTTCCCGGCCGTTAGACGCCAGATAAGGGGTTCCCCCGCACTCTTGCACAACGATACTTAAAAGAAAACTTATATTCCTATCATCATCAACTATGAGAACGTTCAAGACCCATTTCTCCCCTAAAAGCCGACTAAAAATAATATCAAAATAGATATTTTTTATGAATAAAAACAGGCGGTTCCTGTCAAACATTCCTATAATGCGGCTTTCGTGGGTTGAAATGCGGCTTTCGTGGAATGAAAAATTCAAATTTCTCTTCGTCCTTCAAAGGCCTTTGACAGTGTCACTTCATCAGCATACTCTAAGTCTCCGCCGACGGGTAAACCGTGGGCAATCCTGGTGACTTTTACTCCCAGGGGTTTAATCAGCCGGGCCAGGTACATCGCTGTTGCTTCCCCTTCAATATTTGGATTTGTGGCCACGATAATTTCCTGCACGGTGTTCCCCTGCAGCCTTGTCAGGAGTTCTTTGATCTTGAGGTCACCGGGGCCAATTCCCTCCATTGGAGAAATCGACCCCTGTAGAACATGGTATAAACCTTTGTACTCCCGGGTCCTCTCAATGGCGACCACATCTCTGGGCTCTTCCACCACACAAATCACCGATCTGTTCCGGGTTTCATCCTGGCAGGTATGGCAAGGGTCTGTATCTGTCAGATTACTGCATACAGAACAGTACCGTATCTGCTCCCGGGCATTGACAATTGCCCTGGCCAGCTCCCGGGCTTCGCCAGGGTCGGTATTAAGAATATAAAAAGCCAGCCTCTGGGCGGTTTTGGGACCGATTCCCGGGAGTTTGCCAAGTTCTTCGATGAGTTTTGCCACCGGCTCAGCGTAATATAGCAAAAATTTTCACCTGCCTAGAACAATCCCGGAATTTTGAGCCCGCCGGTAACTTTGCTCATTTCCCTGGCCACCATCTCCTGGGATTGGCGCAAAGCCTCATTGACAGCAGCCAGTATCATATCCTGGAGCATTTCAACATCATCCGGGTCAACAGCCTCAGGGTTTATCTCGATTGAAACTATCTCCTGTTTTCCGTTGGCCACCACTTTGACCATTCCGCCGCCGGAACTGGCTTCAACTGTTTTGTTGACCAGTTCTTCCTGAACTTTCATCATATCGGCCTGCATTTTTTGAACCTGTTTCATCATTTTTCCCATATTACCCATCATAACAGCCTTCCTCCTTATTTTTAACCCCACTCGCCACTGGCTTGGGGTCTGACAGAAGGTTTGCTCATTGGCAAACCTTCCGATTTTTAGTCCTGAATTTCTATCACGTCACCGCCAAAAAGCCGGACTGCCTCTTCAATCAGTGGATCATCACCTGCATTGGCTCCGGAAGCGCCTGCCGGTTCTTTGGCAGAATCATCTATGAACTTGCACCGGATTTTCAATTCAGCGCCTGTAACTTCCCTGATTACCTGTTCAATGGCACTGCGGTTTTCTTTTTGTTCCACTTTTTCCTTATGGAAACCATATTCCGGCGGAAAGCCCAAAACAAGGTTGCCCCCGCTGATTTCCAGCGGCTTTCCTTCTATCAGAAAAGCCCTGGCAGACATCCTCACCTTTTTGATCCGTGCCAGGATGTCTTCCCAGCATTTCCTGATTGTCTCGGCGCTTACCTCACCGCCCCCGATGCCAGTTTCACCGGCGTTCTCTGTACCATTTAACTCCCGTCTGACAGAAACAGGTTTTGCCGCCATTCTACCACCAGCATATGTTGACGCGTTACCGGGTTCACGGCCAACGAATCTGGCGGGTGTCATTGTTGACACTGCCTCATTTTGAGCCAGTAATTTTTCCAGCCTGGCAATTCTGTCGGTTATATCACCCTCCTCGGACATATCTCCGGCCTTTATCATGGCAAGCTCCAAAATTAACCGCGGTTGAGAAGTCCATTTCATTTCCCGTTCGGTAGAAGTGAATAATTCGATCAGAGAAATGATTCTGTTTTTTCCGAAACCGGAGGCCAGTCCCCTCATGGTTTCAAGCCCCTCTTTCGAAACAGGGACCAGTTCGTCAACATTATCACAAACTTCAAGCAACAGTAAATTGCGCAAATACTGGACCAGGTCCTTGGTAAACTGGCGGATATCCTTCCCCTGCCGTACCAGTTCATCTACCAGTTTCAGGCCGGCCGTGATATTATTATCCCTGAGGTGTTCCGCCATCCCTGTTAAAATATCAGTATTGACCGTGCCCAGTACCGCATTAACATCTCCCACCGTCACACTGCCTGCGCCAAAAGAGATGCACTGGTCCAAAATACTGAGGGCGTCCCTCATACCCCCTTCGGCTGTTCTGGCAATTAAGCCTAAAGCTTCTTCGTCCGCTTCCACACCTATATCGTCTACTACCGCCCGCAACCGTCCTATTATGTCGTTAAGCCCAATGCGCCTAAAATCAAAGCGCTGGCAGCGGGAAAGAATAGTCAACGGTATTTTGTGGGGCTCAGTGGTAGCCAGCACAAAAATAACATGTCCCGGCGGTTCCTCCAGGGTTTTCAGCAGGGCATTGAAAGCCTCGGTTGTCAGCATATGCACTTCATCAATAATATATATACGAAATTTGCCCTCAGTGGGAGTGAATTTGACTTTCTCTCTCAAGTCCCTGATTTCATCTATGCCCCTGTTGGATGCAGCGTCAATCTCCATCACATCCATGGAATTTCCTTCGGTTACTCTTTTACAGTTCTCACACCGGTTACAGGGTTCCGCACCGGGGCCGTTCAGGCAGTTAAGGGCTTTCGCCAGAACCTTGGCCGTTGTGGTTTTGCCTGTCCCCCTGGGACCGCAGAACAGGTAAGCATGGGCAATCCTGTTATTTTTAATAGCATTCTGCAGCGTACGACTGATGTGTTCCTGCCCGATTATATCCGAGAACATCTGCGGTCTCCATTCACGGTAGAGAGCTACGTAACCCATTATTCACACCTCTTTAAAACAACTGTACTGCTATTATCTCACAGCTTAAATATGTCTCGCAACCCGTTATTTAATTCGCTGTGAAAAACTTAGAATCCTTTTTAGCAAGGAGGCTTTTTCTTAAGCCATTCCGAAGCACAAATTTCCTGAGGGGTACAAAATGACATTCAATTCTTTTGCTAGCCCAATCTTTACCCTCCCTCCTCACTCAGGGACCGGATAAAACCGGGGGCAGCAGATTTCCTGCAAGCCGTTCTTACACCCGGGAAGAAAAAAAGTGACCCAGTGGATCACTGAAGAGAGAAAACATTTTGATGAAATACAGCCGGTAAATACAAAAACCTTCGGCTGCCGAAAGAACCCCGGCAGCCGATGTTTTTTTTCCTATATTTGGATTACTCTATTTATGTATTTTTAGCTTCCACAAATAACCTGAACAGTCTCTTCAGAAATCATCAATTCCTCATTTGTGGGCACAACCAATACTCTTACGCCGGAATCCGCCGCTGATATGTCCGCTTCCTGC